>NZ_KB375270.1:3213636-3535000 GCF_000314735.2 Afipia felis ATCC 53690
GGTCTTTGAACCACACTGATAGCCCCTATCGTTCGGCGGCATAATCCGATAACCGTGAGAAACGACCTCTCGGAATGTGAGAGAAGATGGACCGGCTTGAAGCAATGTCGATTTTGGTAGCGTCGGCCGAGGCCGGCAGCTTTTCCGCGGCCGGGCGGCAGCTTGGCGTTCCCCTACCAACCGTCAGTCGGAAGGTCGCTGAACTGGAGGCACACCTCAACACCCGGCTACTGGTCCGATCGACTCGGAAACTGTCACTGACCCAAGCGGGTCTCGCCTACATTGCCGCCTGCAAACGCATCCTGGAACAAGTTGACGAGGCGGAATCTCAGGCCTCCGGGGAGTACACTGTCCCGCGCGGCATCCTTACGATGACGGCGCCGATTGTCTTCGGACGGCTCCATGTCATACCGGTCGTGAACGAGTTCCTCGCGAGCTTCGCACAGATCAGTGTTCAGCTGATGCTCTCCGATCACACCGTAAACATTGTCGACGAGCACATCGACCTGGCCGTCCGCATCGGCATGTTACCGGATAGCACGCTCATCGCGACGAAGGTGGGCGAGATCCGGCCCGTAGTGTGCGGCAGCCCTGAGTATTTCGCCGCTCATGGCGTCCCAAAGACGCCCGGTGACCTGGCCGACCACATGTGCGTGACTTACACAGCTCTGGCGTCTGGGATGACGTGGATCTTCAATCCGCGTGGCAAGGCGCCGAAGAGCGTGCGTCCCTACTGCCGGCTGAAGATCAATACCGCCGAGGCCGCCATCGACGCGGCGATCGCCAGCGTCGGCGTCACGAACGTGCTCTCCTACCAGGTCGCCCGGGCGGTAGCTGCGGGGAAGCTCAAGCTGATCCTGGAGGACTACGAGCCCGATCCGATCCCGGTGCACCTGGTGCACACGGGACAGGCGATCCTGCCTCTCAAGCTCCGACGTTTTATGGAGTTCGCCGCGTCCCGGCTGCGAAAGTCGCTGGCGGCTGACCTAGCCAAGGTCTCTGCGCCAAAATCCGGCCCAAAACCGAAGAAGTAGCTATCTCACCCGAGGCAACCACTCATGCAGGACAAGAATAACTCAAACTTTCGCGGCAAGACTACCGGAGCCACACTACATAAGCGATTATGCTAGCGGCAAATCGGGCCGCGCGCGACGGGCGGAAAATGTCACTCCAAGACAAATTGGACGCTGTCAAAGCCGAGGATTTGGCCAAGACCCCGCCGAACGTGACGCTGGTTCGCCAACGGGCGGTGGAAGCGCTTGTCACATCCGGGTTGGGAGAGCGCGCCGCGCAGGCCGGGGAGCAAGCCCCTCCGTTCCGGCTACATGACGGGCGCGGCCGGGCGTTCTCGTCGCGTGAGGCGCTGCGTCGCGGCCCCATAGTCGTCGTGTTCTACAGGGGGAGATGGTGCCCCTACTGCACCGTCGACCTTCGCGCGATCGAATTGGCCTCTCACGATATACGTAGCTTCGGCGCTTCGCTGGTCGTCGTCTCGCAGCAGACGGCTGACAACAGCCTTGAGACGCAGAGGCGCAATGAGCTTTCATTCGCCAGCTTGGTGGACGCCGGAGGCAAGGTCGCGCACACTTTTGGCCTGCGTTGGAAAGCCTCCGACGAACTGCGCGCCGTCGAAGAGGTATGCGGCATGGATCTCGCGAGTTTCAATGGTGATCCGAGCTGGACGTTGACCATGCCGGCCCGGTACATCGTGGCGCCCGACGGGATGATCGAGTACGCCGACATCAGCGTCGACTACACGCGGCGCGGCGACCCGTCCGAACTGCTTCCGGTCCTCGCCCACCTCGCCAAGCACTAGCGCGCTCTCAGGCTCCAGAAAGCGTGTCCAGGCGTCCAAACCAATAGACCGGGCCATTCCAACGTGTGCACGCAAGTGGCATCCATGCGCCATGGTTATGGCGTGTCCCGTCACGCCGTCGAGCACAAAGGCTCGTCAGTATAGACAGCCGCAACTTGACGGAGAACAACACATGGAGCTTCATCAGGCTCGCTACTTCCTCGCCGTCGCATCCACGCTCAACTTCACGCGCGCGGCCGAACAGTGCAACGTCACGCAGCCTGCCCTGACCAAAGGGGTACAGAAGCTCGAGCAGGAACTCGGCGGCCAGTTGATCTACCGCGAGCGCCAGCTGACGCAGCTTACCGACCTCGGGAAGGAAGTCCTTCCGATGTTGGAACGTACTTTGACCTCGGCCGAGGCGGTGCGTCGCAGAGCCCAGGAGTTCCAACGAAAGGAGGTCGCGCCACTGAAAATCGGCCTCGCCCCCTCCATCTCGGCCTCACTCGTCCTCGACCCGATCGCCGAGATTGCAAAGTTCGTCCCTGGACTTCGCGTCGAGCTACGCGAGGGTACAGCGGAGGAACTCGTCGACCTCTTGCTTGAGGGAAAGATAAACGCCGCAATGGTCGGGGACGTGCAGGACATCCCCCCCCGCATTGACGACTGGTCGCTGTTCGAGGAACGTTACGTCGCGTTTCTCTCGCCGACACACCAACTCGCAAGCCGTCCCTCGATCCGCATCGACGACCTCCGCGAAACCATCTTGCTCGAACGTGCCGGATGCGATGTCGCCCTTAAGATTCAACGATCGTATTTCCCCGAGGAACCGGCCAACCACGGCCACTGCAGCGCTCACGAACTGCACTTGCAGCACATGGCCGCGGCTGGCTTCGGCGTGATGCTCGCGCCCGAGCACATGCCGTGCCTTTCGGCGCTCAAGACCATTCCGCTTGAAGGCGACCCGGTTTGGCGGGAGGTCCACCTCCTGACTGTGCAGGGGCGACGCTACTCGCCGGCGCTGGATGCTTTCGTCAAGGTCGCACGGCTTCGCGACTGGTCGATCGACGTCTCCCATCGCGGCATGCCCCACGCAACGCTTCCGGAAGCGGCAGGCGTGCTGGCATGACCGCGACACGCACGCCGCCGACCAACCACTTCAAGCCAATCGATCCGCAGTCTGACGCCCCATCGATGCCAAACCAGACCGACAAGACACTTGCCCAGATTCGCTCGGAGCTGTTGGCGACGTTCAGCGCCGCAGACTGGGAGTCATACAATCACCTCGTAGGGTGGCTTCGCGATACAGACGTGGCATCGCACGCGTTGAAGGTCGGAGACACCGCGCCCGACTTCGTCTTGCCGGACGCGAACGGCCGTCTCCACTCCTCCGAGCAACTACGCCGCGACGGTCCCCTCGTCCTGAGTTTCATCCGAGGCGGCTGGTGTCCGTTCTGCACCGCAGAGCTATGTGCACTTCAGGCCGCAAAGGATGAATTCGAGAGTCTCGGCGCAACGCTCGCGGTCCTGACACCGGAGACGAGGCAATTCCCGCGGCACCTCAAGCAACGCTTGGGGCTGGACCTGACGGTACTCTCCGACGTCGACTACGGCGTTGCGGTGTCGTATGGCATTTTATTCCGGGTGCCCGACGAGACCAAAGCGCACTATTCTGCTCTAGGTTTCGACCTCGGGGCGCGGCACGGGTCACCGGACTGGATGCTGCCCATTCCCGCAACTTACGTGATCGACACGGAAGGCCGGATCCGCAGCGTGTTTGTCGAACCCGACTTCACGATACGGGAGGAACCGGGGCAAATCTTGGCCTCACTGCGCCGGACTGTTTCCACCTGCTAGCCTGACGGGGCCGGCCATCCAGCATCAAGACCTCGTAATCGCAGACTGCGCGGGATAAAGAACGTCGGCGCGAGGAGGTTCGGGTTGGTAGGCTTCCAGAAAGCACCCTGCAAGACCCCATCAGCGGTTCGGCCAGCGGCGGACGTTCATTCTCGGCCTCTCGGGATTCGCCGCCGCGTCGATCGCCTGCGGGCTTGCGCCGACTGCGACGGCGCTCGTGGTCTTCCGGGCGTGCAAAGCGCCGCTGGGACGTGTCTCATACCGGCGAGCCTTGCATCGATAGGGACCGCCTTCTCAGGCGAGGACCGCGGGCGGGCAGTTGGGACCTGGGCAGCGGCCGGCGCGATCGCAACGGCGCTTGGCCCACCGCTTGGTGGATGGCTGGTCGATGTCGTCGGATGGCGGAGCGTCTTTTTCCTGAACGCACTAATTGCGCTGGCCGCTCTCGCGATGGGCATCAAGGTCCGGCCGGCTCGGCCGGAATGCAGCGGCAGGCTCGACCTGTTGAGCCCACTCGTGGGCGTGCTTTGCCTCGGCTCGATGAGCTACGGACTGATCGCGGCGGGAACTAGCGCGGTGTTGCGAGGGACGGCGTTCGTTCTGCTTGCGCTACCGCTTGGCGCTCTCTTGGTGTTGCGCGAAGGGCAAGCGCGACATGCGCTCGTGCCGCCGCGTCTCTTCCGCGACGGGCGCTTCGTCGTCGCGAATGCGATGACGGTGGTGCTGTATGCGTCGCTGAGCGCCTCACGACGGTCTAGAGTGCTGCGAGGCAGTCGGTCTCGATGTCGAAGTGTCCCGGCCAGTCCGGCACGTTGACGAAGATCCTGGCGCGTGTGTTCTTCGGGAAGTACGGAGCGTAGACCTCGTTTAGGCCGCCGAACTTCTCGACCGATGTTCCGAGTCCTGCAGCATCTGCGTAGCTCCTGTTTCCTTGACTGCGCCGCCTCCCTGCATCAGGTGCGACCGTAGCTGCTGTTGCCCCGAGTGCGTAATCCGGCGTTTGAGAAAACTATCCTCTCACAAAACGAGAGGGATGGTCTCTCAAGCGCCGTAACGTTCAAACTGGATTTCAGCCCTAACGCGAGCGCCGCGTCCGCCGCGATGTCGACGAAGGCATTCGACCCGCAGACGAAAATGCCGCCGGGATAGCCGCGCCGCGACATCGGCGACCATCGCCGCGTCGATCCGCCTACTGAAGTCGCTGCCGCGTACGGCCGGCTCGCGCGTCAACGCAAGGGCGAGTGCGAAATCGGGCAACGATCTTTCAAGTTGGAGGAGCTCGTCCCTAAACAGCACGTCGCCCCAAGTCTTGGAGGAGAGTAACAGCGCGACGGGTACGGGTTCGCCGCTTGCCTTCCTGTACCGGATCATGGCCATAAGCGGCACAACGCCGGAACCCGCGCCGATCAAGAGTACAGACTTCTCGGTTGGCCCGGGCCAAAGGAAGTGCCCGCCAAGTGGCCCGCGAAGCTCGATCGTATCTCCGACCTGGGCGACGTCGTGAAAAAATGGTGAGACCTCACCATCCGTAAGGCACTCGATCGCGAGCTCGATCACGTCCGATTCGCTCGGGGCCGACGCAATCGAGTAGCTGCGCATGGCTGTGTAGCCATCGGGCGCAGTCAGGCGGACATCGACGTGCTGGCCGGCCCTGTAGTCGAACGGTTCCGTCAGGCGGAAGAAAAAGCTCTTGATGGTCGACGTTCTCACCACGATCTCGACAATCGCGCAGCTCTGCCAGTGTGCTGTCGTGGCAAATGTATCAGTCATTAGTATAGCGCTGCTCAAGCCACGGGTCGCCGTACACGTGGTATCCGCGCAGTTCCCAGAAGCCGGGTTCGTCGCGCTCGGTGAACTCAAGCCCGTTCACCCACTTCGCCGATTTCCAGAAATAGAGATGCGGCACAAGCAGGCGCGCCGGCCCTCCGTGGTCACGCGGCAGCGGCTGACCTTTGTAGTTGAGGGCGACCATCGCCTTGCCGGTTGCGAGATCTGCGAGTGGCACATTGGTGGAGTATCCATCGTAGCAATGCGCGAGCGCGAACGGAGTGGGCGCGCTAAGGCCAGCGTCGGCGAGAATGTCGTCGATGACCACGCCCTCCCAGGCAGTGTTGAGCTTCGACCATGAAGTCACGCAGTGGATGTCTCGTGTCATCCTGGTTCGTGGGAGTGTATTGAACTCCGACCAGCTCCACGTTTTGACCGGACGAGGCCCGACCTTCAGCGTGAAAGTCCAGTCCGCAGGTTCAATCCGCGGCGTGGGGCCGGCCGTAAGCACCGGGAAGCTATCGACGAGGTGCTGTCCCGGAGGAATCCGATCCGATTGTTCTGATCCGGATTGGCGGCCTGTGAAACCACGAGTGGCCATGGGGCATTTCCTCCATCGGCAGGTAAAAGAAGCGTCGTCCGATAAAATACGCTACCGGCGAACCATGAAATTCGTTGCGGCGAATGGGAAGTGACGTCACGCCATGAAATCGATAGCCGCGCGTTATGACGGCCGTCCGGCTTCCGCATCGGTCTCGCGTGCACCGGACGCCGACTGCTCCAGCAGCTTGGTCAGCATCCTGACGGCCTCCGTTAGCTTCAGGACTTCGCGCTCGCGCAGTTGGTCGATCTTCTCATGCAGCAACTCTATTTCGAGCTCCGCCTTCACATTGATCCGGTAGTCATTCTCCGCGGCCTTGCGATCGATGTCCTGCTGCCGGTTCTGGCTCATCATGATAACCGGCGCGGCGTAGGCCGCCTGGAACGAAAGCGCGAGATTGAGCAGAATGAACGGGTAGGGGTCCCAACCCCTAATCGCGCCGACCAAGTTGGCCGCTATCCAGACGACCAGGATTGCGCTCTGGACGATGATGAAACTCCACGATCCCATGACGGTGGCGACCGCGTCCGCTATCCTTTGCCCCGGCGTCAGGCGCGCAACCGCCGGGGGCTCATCCATGTCCTGAAGACGAAGTGAGCGGCGGGCTCGCCTGAGGTCGGCGAGCAGGTCGTGCTCGGCTTGTTCCATGCCATCCTGGTCTTCCACCTTCTGCTTCATGCTTCCAGCAATGTTCCGCTCGGTTGGAGGTGTACGCCGTCGCGTCGGCCTCACGACCGCGCTCGCGGCACCAGCGTTATTGCCGTGGAATCGGCTGGTAAAGCTATGATCTCGATAACCGCCCGTAATGCTGCGCGGCCCGCAGGATAGCCGCGCGAAGACTTCTAGTCGGCCGCCAAGAGTGCTGGTCGGCAAATTCTCGCAGAGAGACGCGGCGTACGCTTTCGGGCAGCGCCCCAGGAGCCCCCAGTCATTCCGATAACGGTCGGCTATCGACTCCATGGCGAGAGGTGATTTTCCTTTCCACCGTCATGGACTCAATCTCTAATCCATCGTCGCCCACCTTCGTGTACGGGCCGGACTCGACGTTTCGTTGAACGATCGAGGGCCAGGAGGTCCGAAATGCAGATCAAAGAGACAGTTGGCGTTTCCTTCCGCGGTCCTGTTGAAAGTCAGTCGCTTGAGGATGTTGTGGTGCTCGTTGACAGCGCTGGTTTTGCGCTCGGAGCGCAGCGAGGATTCAGCTCAAGAGTGCGGAACGTCGGCGATCGCGGCTTCGTTACATCCAGGTGCGTAGAGATCCCGCTCGTCGGGCCCGACGGCGAGGTATCGGGGGTTCTGTATGACTCCAGTCCGCGATCCTACTCGCATCTCGTGATCGCCCCAAACAAGCCAGAAAGGGCGAGCGAGATAGTAGAGTCGGCGCAGTTCATCGTCCACGACATCAACAATCTTCTCGCCGTGATCAGCAGCGGGCTTCGATTGCTCGAGTGCCAGGATGATGCCGAGGATCGAAAGGCGATCGTCGGCAAATTGCAGGAGACGATCACAAGAAGCGCGTTCCTGACCCGACGGCTCCTTGGCGATGCGCGACCGCGAGCCAAGCCGATCGACGGGTACGTCGACGGTCGTCGCCTCGCAGCGATTGCGAGCAGCCTCGACCGGGCGTTCCATCCAGACATCACAATCCGCATGGAGATCGCTCCTGACTTGTGGGCGTTCAATGCCGATGCAGAAGACCTGTACTTCGCTCTACTGAACCTTTGCCGAAACGCGGCCGACGCTATGCCTGAGGGCGGCATCATTACAATTGCGGCGCGGAACGTCGAGCATTCCGCCGGCGCAACGCAGGGATTCGTCGAGATCGTCGTTGCCGATGATGGGATGGGCATGCCCGAAGAGGTCCTCTCGCAGGCCTTCACCCGTTACTTCACCACAAAACCCGCGAGCAACTTGAATCGCCCGCCGACCGATTGCGGCGGCACGCCGGCGCGCGGTCGAGCTACGTTGTCTTCCCAGTCTTCGCACTTGCGAATGCGGGGAGTGGCGATCAACCCGAGCGTCTTCGTGGGGCATGGTTGGCTCATGGCAGCGATCGTCGCTGGCCTCGCCATAGGAAAGCCGCTCGGCATCTTTCTAGCGGCTACCGCGGCAGTTCGCACGGGCATCGCCGTCAAGCCGACCGAATACACGTGGCGGCAGCTGGCCGGAGCGGGAGCCCTTGCTGGTATCGGTTTTACGATGTCGCTCTTTATCGCCGGCCAGGCATTCCCAAACACCACTGATTTCTCGGCCGCCAAGATCGCTGTGTTCGCCGCATCGATTCTTTCGGCTGTCTTCGGGACGGTTCTACTCTGGGGAGCTTCGCAGCAGGAGCCCGTCGTTGACGCGGCGCAAAGCCCCAGCATTCAAGCTCAATAGCCTGCCGACGTTTGTGCAGAATCGTGAACAGGAGATTTTTCGATGATTCTACCCACCGGTACGACAATAGCGGTTGCTGACGGCGAGACGGTGCGCCTGTTCCACAATACGGGCGTGAAACCTGGCGTGCATCTGGTTGAAATCACCGCGGCGCCCGCGTCCGCCCATGCGGGTTCGGGCGCACGCCACCATAACGGCTCCGCCAACCTGGACAGCAGGCAACTCGTTGAAGACGATTTCGCGGCAGTGACGGCGGCGTTCCTTAACACGCTCAGCCTGGACGGGACCATTGAGCACCTGGTCGTTGTCTCCGATCCCGAGACCCTGGGGGAGATGCGCAAGCACTTCCACCGCGACCTGAGAGGCAAGATCATAGGCGAGCTCGCGAAGGACTTCAGCCGTCGCCCGCTCGAGGACATCGCCTCACTAATCGCTGACGCCTGATGCGTCTCTGGAAACGGCTGGCGGCGCAAGCCCGTCCAATCATAACCTGCGCGAATAACTCAAAGTTACCGACGACGACTACTGCACTCGATCAACCTTAACCAGAATTTCCCGGGGTCACTGACCACCGCGAGCTGAGGGAAGACCGGACATGAGGAAAAGCGAGAACACGCACGCGACGGCTCCGCGTCGGGCAACGAAGCCAAGCAAGCGCGACCCTGCGGATGCGATACGAAGCACGACCGAATACTTGATCGCGACACGACAGGCCGAGCGCGCGCTCAAGGCGGGCAACAGCGCACCATCCTTTCGGTTGCGTGACCAACTAGGCATTGAGGTTGCGTTGGAAACGCTCCTTAAGCCCGGTCCGTTGATCCTGACGTTCTATTCCGGCTCGTGGTGCCCGGCATGCGGCCGTGACCTGCAGGCGTTCGAGTCCCTCCGGCAGTCGGTCGAGATGCAGGGCGCGTCGCTCGTGAGCATCTCACAACAGACGATCGAGGAGAACGCAAAGGCACACACCCAGTTGAAACTGGGTTTTCCGATTCTCTCAGACCGAGGCGGCCGAATTGCCGAGCTGTTCGGCGTGCGCTGGCGCATTCCGGAGATCCTCCGGGAAGTCCACATGAAGAGCGGCATCGACCTCCCGCTTCTCAACGGTGACGACAGTTGGACACTGCCGATCCCGGCCCGCTTTATTATCGACAGGGCTGGGCTGATCGCCTTCTCCGAAATCAACCCCGGGCAGTCCGGCCGTTCTCCGCCACGGGACGTCTTGCCTGTATTGGAACACTTGCACCGCCTGCGCGCCGCATGAACGTCGAGCAGCAAATCGCAACGATTCCACGAACTACGACCGAGCGTCCAACATGCAGGGTTTGCAAAGTCCCTCGCAGCCCGAGATACCCGAAACGTCAATTAGAGCCCGAGCTGAACGCGATCAAACCCCATTAGAATGAGAGCTGCCGTGCACCGTTTTCCAGACACTGTCTTCGTCGCCGCCGGACTCCGCACCCCCTTCGGGCGCGGTGGGCGCGCTCGCCAACTATGATGGCATCAGCCTATCCGTTCCAGTCGTTCAGGCTATGGCCCATCGCGCCGAACCCAACCTGGTCGTCTGGGGAAACGTGATCCCTAATCTCGGCTGGAGCAACGTCGCGCGCGAAGTCTGGCTCGATGCAAAGCTCAATCCTAACGTTCCTGCATTCTCCGTCGTGCTTGCGTGTTCGACGAGCATGACCGCGGCGTTCGCGGCCGCCGGTATGCTTGGCAGCGGGATTGACCTCACATTGGTGGGAGGTGCGGAGGTGATGAGCCGACCGCCGATCGCCCTGACGTCCGAGGCATCAAAACGGCTGACCGATCTGTTCGGACACAATCCCGCTGCCGCTTTGGCCGCGCTACGAGCGCTCGAACCAAAAGACTATGTGCTGCCAAATCAAGGGATGGGCCAATCGGATTACCGGCCGAACAATGGGCGAGCACATGGAAGAGACCGCGAAGGAGTGGCACATCAGCCGCGAGGCGCAAGACGCCTGGGCGCTCAAGGGCCATCAGCGGGCCGTTGCCGGTTGGAATAGCGGCTTCTTCGACGATCTGGTTATCAAGCTACCCGAACTCGAGTGTGACTCCAATCCGCGCGCAGATACGTCATCGGAGAAACTTGCCGCGCTCAAGCCCGCGTTCGACAAAAGGAGCGGACAGGGAACGCTTACGGCAGGAAACTCGTCACCCATCACAGACGGCGCCGCCGGCTGCTGGATTGCAAACGAGGCGGGCCTCGACCGGCTGCCGTCGAATACGCCGTATTTGCGCTTGGTCGATTACGAGGTCGCTGCGGTCGACCACCATACTGAGGGGCTGCTGATGGCGCCCTCCTATGCGATTCCTCGTCTGCTTGCACGACACGGTCTGCGCTTTGACGACATTCACCTTTGGGAGATCCACGAAGCCTTCGCGGCCCAGGTGCTGGCGAATGTCGCTGCCATCGAACGGAGGGATTGGATCCGGTCCAAGACTGGAGTTGACGCCGATTTCGGTACCTTCCGGTGGGACCGCGTCAATCCCAATGGAGGCTCAGTCGCGATTGGTCACCCGTTCGCCGCGACGGGCGCGAGAGACTTGAGTCAGGCAGTGAAGGAGCTTTGGTCGCGACCGGCGGGATCACGCGGGATCATTAGCGTTTGTGCCGACGGCGGGCAGGGGACAGTCGCTCTCCTAGAGAGAGTTTGACCGTTGATGGAAACGTCGCATCCTCGGTCGCCGATCAGCCCAAGCCCGGCGATGCCATTTTGAGAGGCTTATGCCGGGATCTCGCCGTCGCTTTCCATCCGTCGCCTCGATCTCGTGTGCTCGGAATGCCGTAATGCACAAGCGCTTCGGATGCCTCTGCGAGTGACTCCACTACGGCGTCAGGAGCTCGCATAATTCTCGGATACTTGTTAGAGCGCGCGATATAGACCGTTCTCAATCCGGCGCAGCCCGCGCCGTGAACGTCCCATCCGTGAGCCGCGACCAGGGCAAGCTTCCCAGCCGCAATCCCGGCACGCTGGGCGGCATAGAGGTAGACCTCGCGACGCGGCTTCCAGTGTCTGACGTCATCCACTGACAGCGTTTCTTCGACAAATTGGTCTAGCCCACTGGCTTGCAGCAACTTCGCCGTCGCTTCAGTGCTGCCGTTCGTGAGGGTGAAGATGCGTATCCCAGCTTCATGAAGTCGTCGGAATGCAATGCCGGCGTCCGGATGGGGTTTTAGCTGCGCGAACCCGTCGATGACGGCGGCAAGCCTTGTGGCGGCTGCGTCCCTGCGCTCCACGATGTAGGTCTCCAACGTAGCGGACGCGACATCCCGAAATGGCCGGTATACGCCGCTCGCGTCGAGGGCGAATCCATCCCGCAAGATTTGCGCAAACCAGAGTTCCAGCGCCTCGCTTGGCAAGCCGGCGGCGACTAACAGGGGACGCAATTCTTCCAACGAGAAGACCGTCTCAATTACATCGAACGCAACAGCTTCGGGAAACCACTTCGCCGCCATCGTGCCCTCACAGCATGTAAGCAATGTCCGAACCGGCCGTCGGATAAGCAAAGATCGCCTCTTTCAATCGCGACACGGGCAGATCAGCACGGATTGCGAGCGCAAAGACGTTAATGACTTCCTCCGCATGCGGCCCAATAAGATGCGCACCGAGAATTCGCTCTGTGCCATCTTCGATTAGGATCTTGAACCCTGAACAGTCCTCCCCCACACGCCGTGCGGTGTACCAATCTGAGGTCTTCTCGTGGCGAACTCGGTAGCGCAGGTTTCGCCGCTGGGCCTCGTCTTCGAGCAGACCCACGCTGGCGAGCGGCGGGATGGTGAAAACTACGCTCGCTACGCCCTGGTAGTTTGGGCGCTGCTGGTTTCCCTCGACCATGTTCGCTGCGACCACCGCCCCGTCGCGGCTCGCGACAGGGGTCAAAGGCGGCCCACTCGAGGCAGCATCGCCCGCGGCGTAGACCGCAGGATTGGACGTGCTTTGCAAAAACTCATTCAGTAACAGCCGTCCGCTCTCTTGCGAGACATTTGCTGCTGCAAGATCCAGCGTTTCCAGGTCTGGCGTACGCCCAGCTGCATGCACAACAAGATCGGCCTCCACAACGGAGCGTGTACCCTCAGATATGGTCACAACCCTGAAGCCGTCCCGGGTCTTTTCGATCGACTCGACGCGTGTCTTTAAGCGGATATCGATGCCCAAACCAGCAGACTTGTCGTTGAGCCAACCCACGAGTTCTTGATCGAATTGAGCGAGAACTGTGGGCGATCGCTCCAGAATGGTCACCGCAGCACCGGCGCGCGCTGCGACGTGCGAAAATTCCGCTGCGATGAAGCCTCCGCCGACAAACACTAGCCGCTTCGGCAACTCGTCGAGCTCTAAAAAGTCGGTGCTGGTTGCAAGGTACTCCTCGCCCGCGATACCCAGACGCATCGGCACCGCCCCTGTCGCGATTAGGGTAAAACGGGTCTCTAACGTCTGATTGCCAACCTCGATCGCGTTCGGGCCGCGAAACCGCGCATGTTCACGAAACGCGTCGATGCCATGCTTGGCGAGTTCTTCCTCACGCCGATTCGGCACAGGGTCGGTAAAGCTCCGCTTGAACGCCATGAGCTGACGCCAATCGATAGACGGCTCTCCTCCGCTAATGCCTTTGCCACGCAATCGCTGGCTCTGGTCCAAAGCGTCTGCAATTCCGACCAAAACCTTCTTCGGATCGCACCCACGGAGCGCACAAGTGCCCCCAAACGGACGATGGTCGACAATGGCGACGCGCCAGCCAGCGGCGCGACAACGAAACGCTGCCGTCGTCGCGCCAGCACCCGAACCGATAACAACGAGATCGTAGCGGCCCTGCATCAGATGCCTTTCTATTCTTAGTGATAACAATTGCCGCAGCCTGAGGCCAGCGACCGGCCTTAACAGAATGGTTCGACCAATCATGCTGAAAGGTTACAGCGCATTCTCGCTGTTTCAGATCGACGACACCTAGGACGGCAAGACACTGTCGTCCTCATCCAGCACAACATGAAAGCTTCGTCACTTCTCTGTCGAACGCGAGCGCTGCGAGCTTCAGGCCTTCCACCGTGGTGAGATATGGGAATATCGTGTCCGCGATCTGCTGTACGGTCAGTCCGGCACGGATCGCTATAACAGCGGTTTGGATACTATCGGCGCCTTCCGGGGCGAGGATATGGGCGCCGAGCAGCCGCCCGTCGCCTGCATGGGCAACCAGTTTGATGAGCCCCCGCGTGTCACGGGCGGCAAGTGCGCGCGGCACTTGATTGAGGTTGATGGTTGAGACGCGGACAATATGGCCCGCGGCGCGGGCCGCAAACTCGGTCAGCCCGACGCTTGCGACCTGCGGGTCGGTGAACACGACGGCGGGCATAGCGCTGTTATCGTAGCGCAGACTGTCACCGTTGAGGGCGTTCCTCGCTGCGAGCTTGGCGCCATAGGCGGCCATGTATACGAATTGGTCGCGGCCGGTGACATCGCCGGCGGCATAGATGTTGGCCCTGGTGGTGCGCATGCACTCGTCGATGACGATGCCACCCTTCGGCGAGATAGGGATGCCGTGTTCGGCGAGCCCAAGGCCTTCGACGTTGGGCGCACGCCCAGTCGTGACCAGCACCTGGTCGGCGTCGATTGCAATATCGCGATTATCGCGGGTGACGATGAGTGAAATCCCACCCGCGATCCCGCGAATTGCCCGGTAGGCAATGCCGGAGACGACGGTAATTCCTTCATCCTCGAAATATCCCATGAGCGCCGCGCCGATCTCGGGCTCAGCCGCTGGCAGCAGGTGCGAGCGGCACACGAGCGTTACTCTAACGCCGGCCCGGGCGAACATCTGAGCGAGTTCAGTGCCGATATAGCCGCCGCCGATGACGAGCAGGGAGCGCGGCAACTCTTCGATGTCGAGTGCCGTCGTGCTAGTTAGATACGGCACCGCCTCGATACCAGGAATGGCGGGCATCGCCGACCGCGCACCGGTCGCGATGATGATCTTGCCAGCAGCGACGCGGAAGCTCCCCGCCTCGATACCGCCCTTGATGAGGCGCGCCGGTCCCTCGAGATAAGTGATGCCGTTATAGGCGGGGAGTAGGTCAATGTATTTAGTTTGGCGCAGCGCAGAAACGAGTGCGTCCTTCTGACGAACGGTTCCACGCCAGTCGGTCAGTTCGGCGTTGGCCGTGATGCCGGCAAAGCGGGCGGCCGCGCGGGCGTTATGAAGTGTCTCTGCGGCGCGGATGAGGGTCTTCGATGGTACGCAGCCAACATTGACGCAGGTCCCACCAATGGGGCCGCTCCCGACGAGCGCCACCCGCGCGCCCTGATCGGCGGCCGTGATCGCGGCCGAGAATCCCGCTGATCCGGCGCCGATGACCGCAAGGTCGTAGTGACGGTTTCGATTCGTGGCGTCCGCCGTGTAGCAATCGTTCATGAGTTTGACTTTCGTTTTGCGCTTTCGAGCGCGCAGCAATCGACAGTGTTTTGGTTGGCCAACCGGTCACGACGTAAGGTCAAACGCCGATCAAAGCGATGACGGTCACAATCGCGACAGAGCCAGTGAGCACAGGCGCAGCAGGCGCGATGGAGTCGACGGCCACTAACGGCGCGGGTCCGGCGAACACAGGACGGCCAGACCAGCGACAATTGCGCCAAGAGACTTTTTCCGCTTACATCCTTGAGCTCTAGCGCAGAAGCGGCCGCCCATCAGCTTTTCGTGCGCTTCGAGATTTCCGCAGGGTAACCTTGGCCAGTGGTGGCCTTGATCATCGCCGCCGGCGAAGTCTGAGCGTCGTCATATGTGACGGTCGCTTCGACATCGGCGTTGCCGTCTGCCTGTCTAACCAAAAACACCGGTGACGCCCTTGACGTGGGCGAGCGCGCTCTTGACGATTGGCCCGCACAGCACACAGCCCGCATGATGAACGTCGAGGATAACGGTGGCTTGTCCTGCCTGCGCGGCCAATGGCGCAAGCAGCATGCCGAGTGCGGCAAATGTTCCGATCTGGGTCTTCATGTCTCTAACCTTTCCTGGCATTGAACACTGGATGTCGATGGTAGGGTGGCTCTCGCCGGACGCCGGCGCTTCAGAGGAGATAGCGCGCCGCATAGGGGAACCCGACAGCGAGCACGACCAACGTCGCGGCGGTCCAGAGGCCGATCTTCGCGGCCCGGTCCGATTGGGACGTGGCGCAGTAGCCATCCGCGCATGCGATTTCCCGGTTGCGCCGGAGACGCCACCCGCCGTAGGCGATGAAGGTGAGCGAGACGCCCGCGAAAATCGGCTGGTAAGGCTCGAGTGCGGTCAGATTGCCGATCCAGGCTCCGCTGACACCAGCCAGGAATAACGCGAAGGGGATGACGCAGCACGACGCCGCTCCTAGAGCGCCGAGGATACCGCCGACAGCGAACAGGCGCGGCGTTCGATCTGCGTCTAAACGCTCTGACGTTACGGCCGAGGCGTGGGCCGTCGCAGCGGCGATTGCAGCGGGTGTATCGCGCATCTTCAAACTCTCTCTGCTTGCCCAAAACGTCGATCTCGAACTAGGCTACGGTCTGTAGCGACTACAGGGTCAAGAGGTTTTTGCGATGCGCGATCAGACTCCGGCGAAGGGCCTCCAGAGGGCCGAATTGGCCCGGCGGACGGGCGCTAATCTCGAAACAGTGCGCTACTACGAGAAGGTCGGCCTGCTGCCACCGCCGCCGCGAACGGCCGCCGGCTATCGGAGCTATGACAGGGCGCACGAACGCCGTCTCAGCTTTGTGCTGAGGGCGCGTGAACTTGGATTCTCACTTGAGGAGGTACGCGCCTTGTTGCGTCTGGTGGACGAGCGGGACCAGCCGTGCGCGGAAGCGAGCCGACTCGCGGCAACTCACTTGGTGAACGTGCGGACGAAAATCGCCGATCTGCAACGTATGGAGGGAGTCCTGAAGAGGGTCCTCGCGCAATGCGGTGATGGAAGGCGCCCGGATTGCCCGCTGATCGAGACGTTGTTTCGTGAGACGACCGTCGAATAGGTCGGCTCGATTACGCCGAAACACGCTGGATTTTGCTCCCAGTTTATCCGGAAGCGCGGACTTCGGCGCGAATCGGAAAACAAGCCAAGCAATCGAATTTACGGGGTAGTTCGGCTGTGGGGACAGGATCCGAACCTGTGACCTCCAATGAGCGCGAGCGATCTTCCCAGCGAACGCGACAAGAAAAGTACCACCGCTCTTCGCGACGCTCGCCGCCTCTCTTACGTCGCCGTCACGCGCCCCGAAAAGAACTCAACCTGATTTTTCAGGAGCATCATCACTCGCCGTGGTGAAGGAGCTCTTTGACAGAAGTCAGAATTGAATAATCGACGGGCGTCACCCATCCCATACCTAAGACCGACGCCGGCAGTCCTTCCGCCTTCGTGGCCTCGCTTGAAGGCGTCGGGGCATTGCGGGCGAAAGACTCATATGGCCTGCTTCCGACTCTCCCAGCGCCATGTGCCGCAAGTCTGAGAAACATTAAACGGGGAGCAATCGCTAGACCCTCGAAGCCAACCCTTAAGAGGAGTGGCGCGCCGGACAGGATCAAACTGGGCACTGCTATGTCATTGTTGCCGCCATCAATTTCTGATTCCGGCAATTTGCACTTCGCGCCAGACGCAGTTATTTCGCACGCTTAAACAGCGTTACTACCCAGGCGATGAACCGTTGCCACCAAGCTGGCGGTGTGGACGGCGCCGGCGGCGGTGGCGGCTTGATTTCACCAGTGTAAACTTGGCTGGTGTAGTGATCTGCTCGTTGCGCGCGCTGCGTCTCACCATAGGTCATGCTCGGATACCAATCGATCCGCGACTCCCTGATCCAATAGTGTGATTTGCAGGGCAAAACGCCGAGGCCTATCGAGGGCTCAAGCGAGACCGTCGAGCCGTGATCAGTCAATCGCCACTTCGAGGGATTGAGGGGCGTCACAACTTTATTGCCGCAGCCGCAGCAGCATAGGTGAGATGCGGTTTTAAAGCGGTTGGAAATGTAAAGCATGCCTTTGTCGAGATCCTTTGGGATGAACTCGACGTAGCAGTGCTTCATGGTCGTGCGCCGCGTCACTCGGTCTCCTCAATCGCGATTACGCCGGTTGCAATTTGGTAGCTGGAATAATGCTCGCGTCCGGCGTCGCGGTAGAAGCCGATCAAACGCTTCCATCTTATCACAGCCATCGCGGCGTTCAGCGCATTCAATTCAGCGATCTGGATGTTGGTGGCGTACTCGTTCTCCGCCTCATCTTCCTCGCCGAACGACATGCGGGTTGCGATATGATCGCTCTTGTCTGGCGTGCAGGTGAGGACGCGCACGATACCCTGCAAGCCCGTCGGCGCACGCACCACGCCCATGCCGACGTCGATGAACGACACGTTGTGTTCAAGGAGCCAATCGACGATTGCGCGCTTAGACTTACCGTTATCCAGGCACAGAAAGGCAAAGTTGATACCCTCAAGCTGCTGGATGTTTTCAGCGGTCAGCTTTGCTGGATGCTTGATCAAGCCGCGTCTGCGCAGCTTGCCGTAGATGTCGCCCAGTGTATCGACCTTGGATTTCTTGCTTTCGAGCTCTTCCAGCGACCACGCTCCCGGTGCGCGGAACGCGTTGTGCGTGTCGAAACGGTCGCCGTCGAAGATATGAATCTCCCCGACGCGAGTCTTCGCCACGAAATCGAGGACGTACGATCCAGTGCCGCCTACGCCTATGATGGCGACGCGCTGCTCTTCGAGCTTCTCGTTATCGGCGCCCACGTGGACACGGCTTGACGCCGTGTCGATGTAATTGAAGACATCGTCATCGTCTTCGTCCGTAGCGTATACCGGGAAGGTCTGCGCCGTGACTTCCGGGCGGATCTTCTGCGCCTCGCCAACAATCCAGCCGAGATAGGCCTGCATCTTGTGGACGTAATCGCGATAGCTGGCCTTCGCCGAGAAGGTGAAGTCAGCTTGGACGCCTTTGCCGAAATTCTGTGGCGCACTGGGATTCTCGAAGGCGCGGATTTTTGCACCGTCGGCCTTACATGGGTGCTCCCCCGTCCAGTAGGCAACGTGAGCGCCCGGCTTCTTGGTGCGCTCGTGCCCGTTAACGACCTGCGTCTCCAACTTGGAGAAGAGAACGCCGTCTTCGCGGACTTCGCGCGAGGACGTGACGTAGGGCACATCCTTGACCAAGAGGTATCCGCTGCGGATCTCGAGATGAAAGCCCGCGTTGCGAAGCGCGAGCAAATCATCGCTACGAGCGAGTAGCCGGTGTGACATCGAATTCCATGTCCTTCTTCACCTGCACGGACTCGCCTTCGATAAGCGTGCCGGTCGGTTTGTCGTTGTTGCCCTTGCTATACTGAACCGCATAGCGCTGGTTCTCCGGCAGCGGCGCCGCGCTGATCAAGACCAGCAGCTGCGCATAAGAGAGGGGGCCCTTCTCGACCTCATATGGCGTGCCGTTCACGTAGATTGTGATCATGTGGTCGTTGCCGCCGCCGTGGCCGGGGCTGCCCCCGCCATTACCGTTCCCATTGCCGTTGTTGTTACCGTTCGCCATGTCTATGCTCCTTGCTTAGTGTTTTTTGTCACGAGGCGGGAAAGGATCGCGTCCCGGAGCGACCGTATCAGAGTCGCGCCATTTCGCGTCGCGACCCTGAATCCTAACCTCGCCACCGCCGAGGCTGCGGACCGTTGCCTTTGCCTGCTGTTCGGCATTGGACTGTTTGTGGTGCACGCTTTCGGGTGTGGCCGAAGCGGCCTTCTTCACCGCCCAATCCGTGCCGTGCTTCACTACAAAGCGATCATTCTTCGACATTCGCTGTCTCCAACTTTGACTTGCACCTTGCGATTCTGCCATGGCACACTTGTTACTACCGCCATCGTTTGTCTTTCATGGCGAAGATGTCAAGTTATTTATGTCGGAGACGCCATGGGTGAGGACCAAGCCACTGAAATCTTTAGTAAACGGCTCAGAGAAGCGCGCGACCTGCGGGGCTTGAGCCAAGCCCTGCTGGCGGCCAAAGCGGGTCTGCCGCCCGCTTCCGTGTCGCATTTCGAATCGGGACCTAGGAAACCGTCCTTCGATAATCTCAAGGCTCTGGCCAAGGCATTGGACGTGACGACGGACTATTTGCTTGGTCGTTCCGAAACACCCGACGCATCGGCGGAAACAGTTGGCCGACTTCACCGTGATCTACACAAATTGTCATCACAAGACCTGGAGCTAGCTCAGGATTTCGTCGAGCTTCTCCTCAAGAAGCGCAACTCCGGAAACGACCAAACATGAGTGCGGGACTGCGACTGGCTCGGCGCTCAATTGCGGAGTCGGCAGCGACCCAAGTGCTGCGCGCAAACAACATTGAAGGTCCATGGGTCGATCCGATAGCGATTGCCAAGGCTAAGGGTATCGAAGTTCGTGCCAAGCCGGATACCGCCGACGGCGTATCAGGGATGCTCCTCAAGGCAGGCGACGAGTTCGGAATACTCTATGCTACGAAAATTCCAAGCCGTGGTTTCCAACGATTCAGCGTTGCCCATGAACTAGGGCACTACTGCATCGAGGGACATTCGGACGCGCTCCTCGATAACGGGATGCACATCTCACACGCAGGGTTCCAATCTTCCGATCCTTACGAGCACGAAGCGGATCACTTTGCGGCGGCGCTGTTGATGCCGGAGAGAGCGTTCAAGCGCGCAATTGACGAGTACGACCCTGGCCTCGCTTGCGTCGAGGCGCTGAGCAAGCAATGCGAAACCTCACTAACCGCGACTGCCATACGTTACGTCACGTTGACTGCTGATGGAGTTGCGGTGTTGTTGACTAAGGGCGACGGCGTGGAATGGTGCTTCATGTCGGATGGCCTGAAGCAAGCGAAGGGACTGAGGTTCATTCGCAAATGGGCGCCAGTTCCCGATACGACGCTGACGGCTTCTTTCAATACACGCCCAGATGATGAGCGAGCTGGCCAAAGCGATTCCAGAGAGGCTTGTCTCAATGACTGGATGGGCGGCGATTGTTCATATCGCGTGACGGAAGAAGTCATCGGTTTGGGTCGGTACGGACGCAGTCTTACGATATTGACCTGCAAGGGCTTGTCTATGCGCTCCGAAGCCGAGGAGGACGACGGAGACGAAGACAAGTTGATTGAAAGCTGGACGCCACGATTCAAGTGATCGCCGGTCGGTAGAGGTGGATGGCCGCGGTCTCCAGTCCTTCAAGTCGCTTTGGGCGGGGCAGACGTGTCGCATCACCTGTTCACTCGGACGTCCGCTTGTTGGACCCGGGCACGTCATCTCAACGACCGACTTTACGCGCAGAGCTACCGTCTCTGTCTTGGTGCCCAGCTTTGCTCTGGAGTGGTGGAAAATGGCGCGCCCGACACGATTCGAACGTGTGGCCTCCACCTTCGGAGGGTGGCGCTCTATCCAGCTGAGCTACGGGCGCATTTCACTTCGCTTAATCCTATTGACCTCCGGCGGTCAACGGATTCAGATATTTTCAACCGATCCTCTCGTTCCAAGCGTCCAACGCATCGTGCTGGTAGTCGCTGCGCTACGCGCTTGTTCGCTTTTCCTCTCTGGAAACTGCTTACGCGGTGCTTACGCGAAGAATCTTCCAGATAAGGTAGCTTACTGAGAGAACGTCAACCTACTGAAACTCGTTTCCTTTTTCGACTTCCTTACAAACCAAATCCCCTTGACGTCAGCCTTCGGAGGGCAACGCTCTATCCAGCTGAGCTACGGGTGCCTGATGTCCCTTTATCGGATCACGCGGGTCTCGGCAACGCGAACGTGAGGGTCACGCCGGAACGATGGTCTTGCCGATCGGCCAAAGCGCGATGCCCGCGAGCTTGAGATGTGCCCATGCGAACGGCAGGCCGACGATGGTGATGGCCATCAGCAGCGCCGTGCCGAGATGGCCGAGCGCGAGCCACCAACCCGCCAGGATGAACCAGATGATGTTGCCGATCATCCCGAGCGGCCCTGTGCCGACGTCGGAGCGGCCGGTGACCATCTCGCGCGAGATCGCGCGCTGGCCGAACGGAAACAGCGTGTAACCCGCGATCGTCATCGCCGCGCGCGCCCACGGAATGCCGATGATGGTGATCGCCATCAGCACGGCCGCGATCATCCAGCCGACCGCCATCCAGAAGCCGCCGAGCACGATCCAGAGAATGTTCAGGAGAAGCGAAACCGGAGACATGGGCAGTCCTCGTAGTCTGCGTTATGCGCGTCACCTCGTTCGTGCGCGCCAGACTCGATATTGGGTCGGCAGGCAGACCGCGCAAGGACGGTACCCCGCACCGATCGCATTTGCTTCATCCGCGAAGAACACCCGATGTCGCCGGTAAGTGTCGCCCTTGGCCAGCGCGCGGGCGGCGGCGCGACAATCGAGGCTGCCGTAGATACGCTGTCGCGCGTGGCCGCCGAACTGGCCTGGCGTCGTGCTGTGATAAAACGCCCCATCGCTGCCGAGCAGGCGATAGGTTTTGCCGCCTGTTTCTGTCCTGGAGCTCATTGCCATTCTCGGTAGCGCGGCGGATTCTCCTCAAGGCGCGTCGAACAGATCTGAATGGCCGTGCGGCGCGCAGCGCAGATATTGCGGCGGCGCGTGAACGTGATCGCCGAGTTCAGCCGCGGCGTGCCAAGGCCAGCGCGGATCGTACAGCGCGGCGCGTGCCAACGCGATCGCATCGGCCTGCCCCTTGGCGAGAATCTCTTCCGCCTGCTTGGGCTCGGTGATGAGACCGACCGCGATGGTGGGAATGCCGGCCTCCGCGCGAATGCGTTCCGAGAATGCGACCTGATAGCCGGGGCCGAGTTTGATCTGCTGCGCAGGCGTCAGCCCGCCGCTGGAAACATGGATCGCCGGACAGCCGCGCGCCTTCAGCGCCTTCGCGAAAGCGATCGAGCCTTCGATATCCCATCCGCCGTCGGCCCAGTCGGTCGCGGAGAGTCGCACCCAGACCGGCTTGTCCGCAGGGAAGGCCGCGCGCACCGCATCGTAGATTTCGAGCGGAAACCGCATCCGGTTCTCGAGACTGCCGCCGTATTGATCGGTGCGCGCGTTGGAGAGCGGCGACAGGAATTGATGCAGCAGATAACCGTGTGCCGCATGCAGTTCGATGCCGTCGAATCCGAGGGTAGTTGCACGCTTCGCCGCGCGGACGAAATCGTCGCGCACACGCAACAAACCCTGTGCATCAAGCGCGGTCGGCACGTTGTCATCTTTCGCGAAGCCAAGCGCGGACGGCGCCTCGGTCTGCCAGCCGTCCTTCTCGCTAGGTGCGATCTGCTTGCCACCCTCCCACGGCACCTTCGTCGAGGCCTTGCGTCCGGCGTGAGCGAGTTGAATGGCGACCTTGATCGGCGAGTAAGTGCGTACCGCGCCGAGTACGCGGGCCAGCGCCTTTTCGTTAGCGTCGGAATAAAGGCCGAGATCTTGCGGCGAAATACGCCCCTGCGGCGATACCGCCGTCGCTTCCAGGATCAGAAGTCCCGCGCCGGAGAGCGCCAGATGGCCGAGATGGATCATGTGCCAGTCGGTGGCGCTGCCGTCCTCGGCGGAGTATTCGCACATCGGCGCAATGATAATGCGGTTGGACAGGGCAAGCCGCCCCAATTGCCAGGGTGCGAACAGTTCACTCACGCGTGATCTCACTATCGTTGTTGCGGCAGACTTGGTAGCAGACCGGATCGCATGATCCAAATGCGACTCAAGCATGAGCCCCGGGGCCAAACGGATGAATCGGGACAATGATGCCGCGTTCTATTCCGGCATTCCCACGTTCGACGATTTCGGCCGGCTGATGGAGCCGTCGCTCTATCGCGCCTTGCCGGGAGGCTGGCTGATCGGCACGGCGGACATCGTGCGCTCGACGGATGCGATCGCCAATCGGCGTTACAAGGCCGTCAACATGGCGGGTGCTGCAGTGATCGCTGCGATGACCAACGCAATGGGCAATCGCAGTTTTCCGTTCGTATTTGGCGGTGATGGCGCGAGCTTTGCGGTTGATGCCGCCAGTCGCGAGATTGCTGCCGAAGCGCTGGCGACGACGGCGGCATGGGTGGAGGAGGCGCTCGATCTGACGATGCGTGTCGCGCTTATTCCGATTGAAGCGATCCGTGCGGAAGGCTTCGATGTGCGCGTGGCGCGGTATGCGCCGTCGCCTCATGTCAGCTATGCGATGTTCGACGGCGGCGGCCTGAAATGGGCAGATACCGCAATGAAGCGCGGCGTGTTCGCGCTGGCCAAGGCGCCACGCGGGACTCACCCCGATCTCACCGGACTGTCATGTCATTTTTCCGAAATCATGTCGGCGCGCGGCATCATGCTTTCGTTTCTCGTGGTGCCGCACGGCGAAGATAAAGCCGCATTCCGTGCGGTGATCGAAAGAATGCTGGCGCTGGTGGAGATGAGTCCGGAGGGAGGTCGCCCGATTCCGCTGCAAGGGCCGCCGCGCCACTGGCCGTCGCCGGGCGCGGACTATGTCGCGCGGGCCTGGCGGCGTGGTCCGCTCTGGTGGCGCCGCGGTGTGGTGTCGTTGGGGGCGCTCTGGCTGTATGCGATGACGCACTCTCCCGTTCGTATCGGCAGATACGCGATGCAAACCTATCTGCGTCAGGTGGTGGATAATTCGGACTTCCGGAAGTACGACGATGGCCTGCGCATGGTGATCGATTGCACGGTGCAGACCGCAGGCGCGATCGAGGCGTTGCTTTCACACGCGGCGGCGGCAGGCACGGTCCGCTACGGCCTGCATCGGCAGGATGCAGCCCTGATGACGTGCTTCACGCTGGCGGCGATGGGGCCCGGTCATTTCCATTTCGTCGACGGCGCGCGCGGCGGCTATGCCTCCGCAGCGGCCGCGCTCAAGGCTGCGATGAACTGAAGTCCGATCAGGCCATGCCGTTGAGGAACGGATTGGTCAGGCGCTCCTGACCGATGGTCGAGCCCGGACCGTGGCCGCAGATGAAGCCGACCTCGTCGCCGAGCGGCAGCACCTTGTCGCGGATGGAGGCGAGCAGCGTTGCATGATCGCCACCGGGCAGATCGGTGCGGCCGATCGAGCCGTTGAACAGCACGTCGCCCATGATCGCGAATTTCATGTCCGGATTGAAGAACACCATGCTGCCCGGCGAATGGCCGGGGCAATGCAGAAGCTCGAACGTCAGTTCGCCGATGCTGACCTTGTCACCTTCCTCGAGCCAGGTGTCGGGCGTGACGTTGCGCAGGCCGGTGAGGCCGTAGCGCCGTGCGCTGTCCACGACATGGTCGAGCAGGAATTTGTCGGCGATGTGCGGGCCGGTGATCGGTACCTTGAGATGCTCGCGCAGTTCGTCGGCACCGCCGACGTGATCGACATGGCCGTGGGTCAGCCAGATGTGCTCGACCTTGACGCCGGCCTGCTTGATCGCGTTGAGAATGTCGAGCACGTCCCCGCCGGGATCGATCACCACGGCTTTTTTGGTTTGCTCGCACCACAGCAGCATGCAGTTCTGCTGGAATGGCGTGACGGGAATGATGCTTGCGCTGGCCTTCGGCGCCTCATTGGTCTGCTCGGTCATGCGGCCACAAAGCGCATTTTTGGGCCTTGGCCAAGTGAATTTTGCGCCTGACGGCACGGGTCTCACGCCACCGCTGTTCCCGCTGGGCGACCGCATCCATTCGCTTTATGATGGCGCGATGCTTCAATCTCCCCTTAATGCCGTGGCGTGTCCCGCAGACGGTCGCCAATCCGAGACTGCGCGCATGGTGGCGCGCGGCACATCGCGCTTTCTTGCCTCGCTGGGTTTCTCCTGTGTCGAGGAACTGCCGCTGCCCTCTGGTGGCCGTGCCGATCTGGTGGCTATGAACACACGGGGCGAGATGTGGATCGTCGAGATCAAATCCTCCCGCGAGGATCTGCGGGCCGACCAGAAATGGGAAAGCTACCGCGCCCATTGCGACCGATTGTTCTTTGCGTTCCCGAGCGAATTGCCGTGCGAACTGTTTCCGCTCGAGACGGGATTAATCGTCGCCGATGGCTATGGCGCCCATCTGCATTGCGAAGCGCCGGAGCATCGCCTGCCCGCGGCGACGCGCAAGGTGATGATGATCCGGTTCGGGATTGCCGCTGCGCGACGGATGAATCGTCTGATCGACCCGCAAGGTCACGGCATGGTCGACGAGTGACGATTACTCGGCTGCGGTGCTGACGATAGGCACCAGCGCGCTCTCGAACATGCCGAACGCGATCTCAGCGCCCTGCACCACGGATCGCGGATCGGACAGCGCCGCCGGGTGGGTTTCGAGCACGTCGAGAAAGGTTGGCCACAGCCGCTGGCCGAAGCCGTGCCGCAGATATTTCGTCGCGCCGATCGAGCACGAATCCGGATGCTCGGCGAGACGCGACAGCATCACCCGAGCGCCCATGCGCGTGGCCTCCAGCACATAGACGGTGCCGAGCATCTGCGCGGGATTGTCGAAATGCGGTTCCGGAAGCGGATCGCACGAGGCATCCATCACGATGAGGTCGTATTCGAGCGCGGCGGAGCGCGCGCGGCGCGGCCAGTCCGGCAGGATCAGATCAATGCCGTTGCGCTCGAGGGCTGCCTCGATCGGAAACAACGCCTCCGCCTGACCGCGCAGGAAGCTCGCGTAATAGCGCGGCTTGCTGAGATCGAGCCAGGACAACGCAAGATCGAGCCGCCTGTGAGAGGTGTGGGTCGCTTCGCGGATGAGATCGTGGATCATGGCCCGCTCGCGAACTGCCTTAGGCGCCAGAGGAAGGGCGCGTCACGACGATCCCGCGCGCCGGCACCAGTTCGGCGAGAAGGTCTGCGATATAATTTTTGGTGATCTGCGCAGGATAGGCGGGGCGGCCGCGCACGGTCACGCGGGGCGTACCCAGCGGTCTGTCCCAGTCCACCCGGTAATCCTCAAGCAGGCCGAGACGCTTGGTGGCTTCGAGCCGTGTCGAGATATCGATGTGGCGGGCTTTTCTCATGGCATGCGCAGCGAACTGCTCTCCGTTCGAATTCGCCGGGGCAACGCGCATCAACCCAAAAAAGTTCCGGCCCGCTTGGAGGCGGGCCGGATGACGATTTCGAGATATGTCGTTTGGCGTGTCAGCGCGGCGCGCGCTTCGCCAGAATGCGCTGAAGCGTGCGGCGATGCATGTTCAGCCGCCGCGCCGTCTCGGAGACGTTGCGGTCGCACATCTCGTAGATGCGCTGGATGTGCTCCCACCGCACCCGGTCGGCCGACATCGGGTTTTGCGGCAGTTCCGACTTGGCACCGCCAACCGCGAGCAGGGCAGCTGCGACCTCGTCAGCGTCCGCCGGCTTGGCGAGGTAGTCGACCTCACCAAGCTTCACAGCGGTGACAGCGGTGGCGATGTTGCCATAGCCCGTCAGCACGATGGCGCGTGCGCCCGGCCGCTTGCTTTGCAGCGCCGCCACGACGTCGAGCCCGTTGCCATCGCCGACGCGCAGGTCGACCACCGCGAAAGCCGGCGGCGACTGTTCGATAGCGGCAAGACCCTCGGGGACGTTGTCGCAGCTTGTGACGGTGAACCCGCGGGTTTCCATCGCGCGCGACAGGCGTTCGAGAAAGGCTTTGTCGTCCTCGACGATCAGCAGGGTGCGGGGCGCCGGCTCGACAGGCAACTGGTAGGAAGACGATTGGGTGGCTGCGTACATGGGTTTTCCTTTGTCCATGTTCATCCTATTCCAAATTGATCCGGCATTATGTCAGCCCTATGCGTCAGAGTGCCTCACCCGTGAGTGAACCTCAAGTCAGGCCGCTGACCCCCGTCTCGAAGCGGTCGCGGGGCCAGGAAATGGCGACGATCGCGCCGTGGTCCGGGAAGGCCCGGTTGGAGAAACCAACTTTGGCGCCGGTCCGTTCCAGCAGGGTGCGGGCGATGAAAACGCCAAGCCCGAGGCCGCGATGGCCGCTGCGGCTGTCGCCGCCCACCCGGCGGGAGAGGTAGGGTTCGCCGATTTTTTTGAGGAGATCAGGCGGGATGCCAGGGCCGTCGTCGGAGATGATGATGTTGACCTGCTCGGCGTCCCACCAGGCCGCCACCTCGACCGCATCGCGCGCGAAGTCGACCGCGTTCTCGACAAGGTTGCCGATGCCGTAGAGCACGGCCGGGTTGCGCAGGCCCACGGGTTCGGGCGGGCTGCCGCCGGAGATGCGGATCTTCAAATCGATGCCGAATTCGCGATGCGGCGCTACCACCTCCTCGATCAGGTTGGTGAGCGGCATGCGATCGAATGGTGCGCCGCTGGACGAGAGCTGGGTGATCTTGGCGAGAATATCGCGGCAGCGCTTGGCCTGCTCACGAATGGTCGCGACGTCGGAGATAAGCGGATCGTCCGGCGCGCGGTCCTTCGCCGCGTTCTGCAATTCGTTGGCGATCAGGAAGATGGTCGAGAGCGGCGTGCCGAGTTCATGTGCGGCAGCGGCGGCGAGGCCGTCGATCTGGGTGAGGTGTTGCTCGCGGGTGAGGACGAGTTCGGTGGCGGCGAGCGCGTCGGACAGCTTGCGGGCTTCCTCGGTCACCTGAAACGCGTAAAGGCTTGTCACCACCAGCACCATGATGATGGATAGCCAGACGCCGAACATATAGGTCGGCGGCAGCACCAGCGGTTCGTCGCCGTTCCACGGCAGCGGCAGATGGAAGAAGCCGAGAATGGTCGCGCAGGTCGCGGCCAACAGACCTAGCGCGATGGTGTAGCGGGTTGGCAGCGCCGTCGCAGAGATCAGCACGGGCGCGAGGAACAGAAACGAAAACGGGTTTTGCAGGCCGCCAGTCAAAATCAGCAGCGCCGCCAGTTCGAGGATGTTCATGCCGAGCAGCGCTGCGGCAAACACCGGATCGAGCCGGTGGGTGGGCGCGAAAGCGATCTGCAGGGCCAGGTTCAGGCCTGCCGAGAGGCCGATCACGATGAGGCAGGGCAGGATCGGCACTTCGAAGTCGAAGCCTTGCGCCACGATGAAGATGGCCGCGAGCTGCCCCAGAACCGCCAGCCAGCGCAGCCGCAGGATGGTGTGCAGACGCACGTCCGGGCGGGGATGCCGGAAATCCGAATGTAGAGTGTCGCCCATGACTGGCATTTATACGTGAACCCTCGGTTGCGGAAAGTTCCGAGTACGGGGGGAAGGGGCGACTAAGGTTGAGAAAGTTTTCCTGCACTCCATAGGGCGGATTGACGCAGATCAATGGTACGCTCATGCTGTTGCAGCGCAAAATCGAAAAGGGATTCGCGATGCCGATTGGAGAATTTGGACGGCCGCCGTCTTTGCCACAGGATGTGGGCGCGCCTGTCGTCTCTCCGATGTACTGGATGTATGAGATGGGGCAGGCGTCTCTCAGTCCGGCACGCGCTGTCGCCGACGCCACCAAATTGATGTTCCAGAATCCGCTCAACCCAATGGCGAGCACCGAGATCGGCAAATCGATCGCGGCGGGCTGCGAAGTGTTCGAGCGCACCACGCGCCGTTACGGGAAGCCGGAATGGCACATCGATCATACTGATGTGCAGGGCATCTCCACGCCAGTCGAGATCAGGACGGTCTGGGAAAAGCCGTTCTGCCGGCTTCTGCATTTCCGGCGCAAGCTCGTGCGCCCGCTGCGCGAGCCGCAGCCGCGCGTGCTGATCGTCGCGCCGATGTCGGGTCATTATGCGACGCTGTTGCGCGGCACGGTGGAGGCCTTCCTCCCCAGTCACGACGTCTACATCACCGACTGGGCCGATGCCCGGACGGTGCCGCTCGCGATGGGGCGGTTCGATCTAGACGATTATGTCGATTATGTCGTTGAGATGCTGCACGCGCTTGGCGGGAACGTGCATGTCGTGGCGGTTTGTCAGCCGTCCGTGCCGGTGCTTGCTGCGGTTTCGGTGATGGAAGCACGCAACGATCCGTTCGTGCCGGCTTCGATGATCCTGATGGGCGGACCGATCGACACGCGGCGCAATCCGACTGCCGTGAACAATCTCGCCGCCGAAAAGGGCACGGACTGGTTTCGCGGCCACGTCATCAGCAAGGTGCCGTTTCCGCATCCCGGTTTCATGCGCGATGTCTACCCGGGCTTCCTGCAACTGACTGGCTTTGTCAGCATGAATTTCGACCGGCATCTCGAAGCGCACCAGAAGCTGTTCGATAATCTGGTGAAGGGCGATGGCGATCTCGTGGACAAGCATCGCGAGTTTTACGACGAGTATCTCGCGGTGATGGATCTCACCGCCGAGTTCTACCTGCAGACGGTCGAGGAAGTGTTCGTGAAGCACTCGCTCCCCAAGGGAGAACTGATGCATCGCGGCGTGCGTGTCGATCCGTCGAAAATCCATCGTGTCGCGCTGATGACGGTGGAAGGCGAGAACGACGACATCTCGGGTCTCGGGCAGACGGAAGCCGCCCACGATCTCTGCGCGTCGATTCCCGCCGAGCGGCGGGTGCATTACATGCAGAAAGGCGTCGGCCATTACGGCGTGTTCAACGGCTCGCGGTTTCGCGCGGAAATCCTCCCGCGGATCGCGGATTTCATCGTCTCGGTTCCCGCTGCGGCGGGTTCCAAAGCGGCCGCCGAATAGGCCAGTTGCGAGCCGGATTCGCAAGAAGTGCCGATTTGACGGCCTTTTCTGGCCACAGAGCATCCTCATGCGCCGCTCGCCCGACGCAAGCCTTTGAATAGGCGTAGCTTTCTTGGCTTAAACTCTGTGGCATCAAAGTGACGGTGCCTATGATCCGGAAAGTCGGATTTTCTGATAAAAATGAATAGCGAATCTCTGTTCCTTGCCCCCTGATATGGGAGAGGAACCCCTAAGCCCCACGAGATATTGGGCAAATGATTTGTTTTAGCCAAAGCGGATTTCCCTGGCGGCGGATATGGCAGAATCCGGGCCTCGTTCTCGCCCTCGGATCTCCTGACATGGCTTTTCGCGCCCTCCTTTATCGTCGTCCCACTGAGCCTCGCACGCTTGCCGTCAAAATCGGCTCCGCGATTTATGCGATTCAACTGCGAAGGCATCGGCGCGCGAGGCGATATACGCTGCGCATTCATCCGAGCCGTCGCGAAGCCATCCTGACCATGCCTCCGCGCGGCAATCTGGCCGATGCGAAGGATTTCGCGCAGCGTCACGGCGCCTGGATCGCGGCGCGCCTCGGCGGTTTGCCGAAAGCTGCGCCGTTTGCGCCCGGCACCTCGCTGCCGCTGCGCCATGTGGCGCACAAGATTGTCCACCGCGCAGGCGAACGCGGCACCGTCTGGGCCGAGACGCGCGACAGCGGCGAGAAGATTTTGTGCGTGGCCGGCGGCGTCGAGCATGTCGAGCGCCGCGTGCTCGATTTCCTCAAGCGCGAGGCGCGGCGGGAACTGACGCGTGCTTCCACCTATTACGCCGAGATGCTCGGTGTGAAGGTGAAGCGGCTCTCGATCCGCGATCAGTCCAGCCGTTGGGGCTCGTGCACCTCGGCAGGCGCGTTGTCGTTTTCCTGGCGGCTGATCCTCGCGCCGCCTTACGTGTTGGATTACCTCGCCGCGCATGAAGTCGCGCATCTCGTCGAGATGAATCATTCCGCGCGGTTCTGGCGGGTCGTCGGGAAAATCTGCCCGCAGACCGAGCGCGCCAAGAAGTGGCTCGATGTCCACGGCAACGATCTGCACCGTTATGGCGTCAGAGATTAAGCGCGCCGCTTAAATTCATCGACCGAACAGCCGATCCATCAGCCAGCCGCCGCCGGACAATCCGGCGTCGGCTTCAGGCCGACCCGAAGTCTGTGCCGGACGCGGCTGCGCATTGCCGTTGCGGGAGGGATAAGCGGGCTGGCTGTAGCGTCCTGCGCCGTAAGACGGCTCCCGCGTGTAGGAGGCCTGATCCGACGGCGCCGCGCCAAGTGGCTGCGGCGGGGGCGGCGAACCACCACCACCGCCGCCGGAAAGCGACTGGAAGAAATCACTGATCGGGTTGTTCGGCTGCGGCACCGGCAGGTTAGCGACCCGCACGCCTTGATGAGCCGCTCTCATGAAACGCGTCCAGACTTCGACCGGCAGGCCGCCGCCGGTGGCCTTCTTCGTCGGTGAGCTGTCGTCGTTGCCGAGCCAGACGCCGGTGACGAGATGTGCCGTGTAGCCGACGAACCAGGCATCGCGGAAATCCTGGCTGGTGCCGGTCTTGCCAGCGGCGTACCAGCCCGGAATGTCGGCCTTCTTCGCGGTGCCGATCACCAGCGTCTCGTGCATCATGGCGTTCATCATCGCCACATAGCGCGGATCGATCACCTGCGAGGCCGGATCCGGCGGGCGCACGTAGAGGATCTTGCCGGTGTCGGAGGCCTTGATGCGCGTGATGACATGCGGCGAGACGGCGATGCCGTTATTCGCGAAGGTCGCGTAGGCGCCGACGAGTTCGGTCGGCGACACTTCCGAGGTGCCGAGCGAGATCGTGGCGTTCGGTTCCAGCTTCGAGGCGATGCCGAGCCGATGCGCGGTGCGCACCACGTTCTGCGGGCCGACTTCGATGCCGAGCCGCACCGCCACGGTGTTGAGCGACATCGCGAGCGCCTGCGTCAGTGTGACGGGGCCGAAATACTGGTGGCTGTAGTTCTCAGGCTTCCAGCCTTTGACGTCAATCGGTGCGTCCTGCCGCACCGTGTCCGGCGTCAGCCCCGCTTCGAGCGCGGTGAGATAGACGAACGGTTTGAACGCGGAGCCCGGCTGGCGTTTGGCCGTGACCGCGCGGTTGAACTGGCTTTCCGCGTAGTTGCGGCCGCCCACCATGGCGCGGACCGCGCCGTCGGGCGTCATCGCCACCAGCGCACCCTGGCTCACGTTGAACTTCACGCTCTTGGCCGCGAGCTCGTCGATGATGGCTGCTTCCGCCACGCTCTGCAGTTTGGGATCGATCGTGGTTTCCACCACGATGTTCTGGTCGACCTGACCGATCAGATCATCGAGCACTTCGCTGATCCAGTCCGCGACATAGTTGATCGTGCCGGCGCCGGTCGGCTTCACCGCGAAGGATGGATGTGCGATCGCGGCTTTCTCCTGTGCGGGCGTGATCAGTTTGGCGTCGACCATCGCCGCGAGCACGACGTCGGCGCGCTTCTCCGCGCCTTCCGGATTGCGATTCGGCGCAAGCCGCGACGGCGATTTGACGAGGCCCGCGAGTATGGCCGCTTCGAACAGCGTCACGTCCTTCGCTGGCTTGCCGAAATATTTCTGGGCAGCGGCTTCGACGCCGTAAGCGCCCGAGCCGAAATAAACGCGGTTCAGGTAAAGTTCGAGGATCGTTGTCTTGCTGTACTTGCGTTCGAGCCACAGCGCGAGTTCTGCTTCCTGCAGTTTTCGCTGCAGCGTGCGTTCCTGGGTCAGGAACAGGTTCTTGGCGAGCTGTTGCGTCAGCGTCGAGCCGCCTTGTGAGACGCCGCGATGCAGGACGTTGGCGATGGCCGCGCGCGCGATGCCGATCGGATCGATGCCGAAATGCGAATAGAAGCGCCGATCCTCGATGGCGATGAAGGCGTTCGGCAGATAGGGCGGCAGATCCTTTAGCGAGACGTTGGCGCCCGGCATCTCGCCGCGCGTGGCGATGACGGACCCGTCGGTTCCGACGATCTGGATCGTCGGCGGCCGCTTTGGAATTTCCAGCGAACTGATCGAGGGCAAATGCGCGCCGACCCAGACCACACCGCCGACGACGGCGATCATCGCCCACAGGCCAAGCACGACGCCCCAATAAGCGACGCGGCCAAAGCGTTTGCGAAGGGACACCTTGCTGGCGCGGCTGGACCTGCTTTTATCGGCCTTGCGCTCGCGCGGCTCGGGCTTCTCGCGGCGGGTACGCACGGGCGGCTCGTCCTCGTCGTCGAAATTGCTGTTGTCACCGACGCGGTCGCTGCGGTTCAGGCGCAAGCCGTCGAGGGACGCCTTGCCCTCGAATTTCGGTTCGCGGCGTCCGCCTGATTTCTTCCGCGCCATCCGCTTGTGTCCGTGCCTCTCTCCGGTGACCGGGTTGGAAGCTAACGGCGGCGGTTTAAGGGCAGGTTACCGACTGGTTAACGCCCATTAGCACTCTGGTTCCCGCTCATGCAGCGCCGCGCGCCACATCGGGATTTGCGAGCAGGTGCACCAGCGCCCGCTTGATCGCGGCCTGCCGTGTCGGCGCGGTGATCTGTGCACCCATCAGATCGGTGACATAGAACACGTCGCGGACGCGTTCGCCGAAGGTCGCGACATGCGCTGAGCCGATATTGAGGCTGAGCTTCGAGATGGCGGTGGTGAGCTGATAGAGCAGGCCCGGCCGGTCGAGACCGGTGACCTCGATCACGGTGTAGACGTCGGACCACTGGTTGTTGATAACGACTTCCGGCTCGACCACGAAGACCTTGTCTTTCGTCCTCGTTTGCGTGCGTTTGGCGACCGTTTCGGGTAGACGTATCTTGCCTTCCAGAACCTGCTCGATCATTTCGCCGATCCGCGTGGCGCGGCGGGCCTCGTCCTCGTTGCGGTCGTATTCGCGGGAGATCGCGATGGTGTCGAGTGCAAGGCCATCGGTGGTGGTGTAGATCTGCGCATCGACGATGTTGGCGCCGTTGGCCGCACAGGCGCCCGCGATGATCGAGAGCAGCCAAGGATGGTCTGGCGCGAGCAGCGTCAGTTCGGTGACAGCTCGCCCTTCCTCGAAGCCGACTTCGATTGCGAATTTCTTGCCGCCCGCATCGGCGTTCTTGATGAAACGCGCGTGGTTGATCTTGCGCGGCAGTTCAACCTTGAGCCAGTAGGCCGGATATTGCCGTCCGATATAGGCATCGATTTCGGACTCGGGCCATTCGCTGAAGGCGTTACGGAATTCGGCATGCGCGACGTCGACGCGGCGGGCGCGGTTGACCTCGGAGAAGCCGCCGGTCAGCGCAGGCTCGGTTTCGTAGTAGAGCGTGCGCAGAAGCTGCGCCTTCCAGCCGTTCCATACGCCCGGGCCGACGCCGCGGATGTCGGCGGTGGTGAGGATGGTCAGGAGCTTCATCTGCTCGACCGACTGCACGACGGCTGCGAAGTTTTCGATGGTCTTGCGGTCCGACAGATCGCGCGATTGCGCGACGGTGGACATGGTGAGATGTTCCTGGATCAGCCAGGCGATCAGCTCGGTCTCCGCGGCGTTGAAACCGAAGCGTGGACACAGCCGCCGCGCAACCTTCGCGCCCGCGATGGAGTGATCCTCGGGGCGGCCCTTGGCGATGTCGTGCAGGAACACGGCCATGTAGAGCACCGAGCGATGCTCGGGCCGGATCTTCTTGAACAGATCGTTGGCAAGCACGAACTCCTCGTGGGTGCCCGCCTCGATGTCCTGAAGAATGCCGACGCAGCGGATCAGATGCTCGTCCACCGTGTAGTGATGATACATGTTGAATTGCATCATCGACACGATCTTGCCGAAGGTGCGGATGAACTGGCCGAGTACGCCGGTCTCATTCATGCGCCGTAGCACCGTCTCGGCGTCTGGCGAGGTCAGGATTTCCATGAACAGCCGGTTGGCTTCCGGATTCTCGCGCACCTGCGGGGTGATCAGGTTCAGCGAACGCGTCACCGCACGCATTGCGTCGGGATGGAAATCGAGATTGTTCTTCTGCGCGAGGCGGAAGATGCGGATCAGGTTGACCGGATCGTGCTTGAAGACGTTGGGCGCCGCGAGATTGATGCGGGCATTGTCGACGATGAAATCCTCGGTGCCCGCGATCTTGCCGCGGCGTTTTTGCGGCCGCAGCCGCGCCATCACGCGGTTGAGCACCGGCGCGGGCTTGGCTTCCTGCTCTTCAAGTTTTGCGCACAGGATCGCTGTGAGGCCGCCGACCTGCCGCGCCACCATGAAGTAATGCTTCATGAAGCGCTCGACATCCTGCATGCCGGGGTGCGAGGTGTAGCCGAGACGCTGCGCGATCTCACGCTGGATGTCGAACGACAGCCGTTCTTCCGCGCGGTTGGTCAGGAAGTGGATGTTACAGCGGACCGACCAGAGAAAATCCTCGCAGCGGCGGAAGGTGCGATACTCGGTGGCATCGAAGACGCCGCGCTTGACGAGTTCGCTCGCATCGCGGACGCGGTAGACGTATTTCGCGATCCAGAACAGCGTATGGAGATCGCGCAGGCCGCCCTTGCCGTCCTTGACGTTGGGTTCGACCAGATAGCGCGACTGTCCGGCGCGGTTGAGTCGCTCCTCGCGTTCGGCGAGCTTGGCCGCGACGAACTCCGATGCGGTGCCCTGCACCACGTCCTTGTCGAAGCGCACCATCAATTCGTCATAGAGGTGCTGGTCGCCGATCAGATAGCGGCTCTCCAGAATCGCCGTGCGGATCGTCATGTCGGCGAGCGCCTGACGGATGCACTCGTTGACCGTGCGGGTGGCGTGGCCCACCTTCAGTCCCATGTCCCAAAGGCAGTAGAGAATGACCTCGGCGACCTGCTCGCCCCACGCGGTCTGTTTGTAGGGCAGCACGAACAGCAGATCGATGTCGGATTCCGGCGCCATCAGGCCGCGGCCGTAGCCGCCGGTCGCGACGATCGACATCCGCTCTGAATCGGACGGCGTATGCGAATGATAGAGATGCCGGGTCGCGGCCGTGTAGAGAATACGGATGATGGCGTCATGCAGCGCGCACAGCCGTTCGGCGGTACGCCGTCCATGCCGCTCGGCGAGCAGTTCGGCCTGCGCGACTTCGCGTGCTTTCACCAGTTCGGCTTTCAGCAGCTGTGCCATCGCCGAGCGGAATGCGTCGTCGTGACCTTCGTGCTTTTCGGCGAGCGCATCGATCCTGTTCATCACCGCTGCGGCTTCGAAACCGAGCACGGGCGTCTCGCTGCTGCGTTCCCGCGCGGCGTCGGCTGGGGAGACTTCAAGGGTTGAGGATGGCGACGGCGTCATGGGCGAGGATTGCAATTGTCGAACCGGAGCGCGGGATATTCCGTCTCCTAGGAGGCCTTTCGGCTGACATTTGATGACAACGCTTTGAAAAACAAGCGCAATATTTCATCACCGATCACAAAAACGCGCCGGCGGAAGTTAAATCCTTAGCCGTTCAGCTTGGCTTTCAGCGCGTAGAGCGCATCCAGCGCCTCGCGCGGGGTCAGTTCGTCCGGCTGGATGGCGTTGAGTGCCTCGATCAGCGCCGCGGCTTCGGGCGAGGGCGCGGCTTCGCTGTCGCTTGCCCGCGCGGTGACGGCGAACAGCGGCAGGTCGTCGATCAGCGCCTGCGCCCCGGTGCCGCGATCCTGTGCTTCGAGTTTCGCCAGCACCGTCTTGGCACGCGCGATCACGGCGGGCGGCAGGCCCGCGAGCTTGGCGACCTGAATGCCGTAGGAGCGGTCGGCCGCACCCGGCAGCACTTCGTGCAGGAACACGACGTCGCCGTGCCATTCCTTGACGCGCACGGTGGCGTTGAACAGGCGCGGCAGCTTGGCCGAGAGCGCGGTGAGTTCGTGATAATGCGTCGCGAACAGTGCACGGCATTTGTTGGCGTCGTGCAGATGTTCGATCGAGGCCCACGCGATCGACAAGCCGTCGAAGGTCGCTGTGCCGCGCCCGATCTCGTCGAGGATCACCAGCGCTCGCTCGCCTGCCTGATTGAGGATCGCGGCCGTCTCCACCATCTCGACCATGAAGGTCGAGCGGCCGCGCGCGAGATCGTCGGCGGCGCCGACGCGAGAGAACAGCCGGTCGATCACGCCGATCTTCGCGCGCTTGGCCGGCACGAAGCTGCCAATCTGCGCCAAGAGTGCGATCAGCGCGTTCTGGCGCAGGAAGGTGGATTTGCCAGCCATGTTCGGGCCAGTGAGAATCCAGATCTGGCCCGAGGTTTGCGATGGTGCGGGCGAGAGGTCGCAGGTGTTAGCGATGAAAGACTCGCCATTGCGCTTCAGTGCGCGCTCCACCACCGGATGGCGTCCACCCTCGATGTTGAACGCGAGCGAGCCGTCGACTTCGGGGCGGACATAGTTCTCGTCTATCGCGAGCCGGGCGAGCGAGGTCGCAACGTCGAGCACGGCAAAGGCGTGAGCCGCCGCGCGTAGATCGTCGCCGATGGACACGGTCTGCACGACGAGCCGTTCGAAAATCTCGAGCTCCAGTCCCAGCGCGCGTTCGCCTGCGTTGGCGATGCGTGCCTCGATCTCGCCGAGTTCAGACGTGGTGAAGCGGACCTGGCCCGCCAGTGTCTGGCGATGGATGAAGGTCGCGTTCAGCGGCGCAGACATCAGCTTGTCGCCGTGCTGCGCGGTGACCTCGACGAAATAGCCGAGCACGTTGTTGTGCCGGATCTTCAGGGCTTTAATGCCGGTGTCTTCGGCGTAACGCGCCTGCATCGAAGCAACGACAAGGCGGGAGGCATCGCGCAGCGAGCGGGTCTCGTCGAGCGTTGCGTCATAGCGCTCGCGGACGAAGCCGCCGTCGCGCTTAGATAGCGGCAATTGCTCGGCGAGGGCGCGGGCGAGGACCTCGGCGAGGTCGCGCGAGGGCTTGCTCAGCGCCTCGATGGCGGCGGTAATTTCCTGCGGTGGCTCCTGCATTTTTTGCAGCCGCGCGATGGCGGCGTCCGCCGCCGTGATGCCATCGCGCAATCCTGCAAGATCACGAGGTCCACCGCGACCGACCGAGAGCCGCGCCAGCGCGCGCGACATGTCTGGCGCTTCGCGCAGGATTGCGCGCAGGTCATCAGCGGCGGCAGGATCGGCCACGAAAGCTTCAACCGCGTCGTGTCGCCGCGTAATGGCGGCGATGTCGGTGAGGGGCGTTGCGAGCCGCTGAGCGAGAAGGCGCGAACCTGCCGCGGTGACAGTCAGATCGATCGCGTCGAGCAGCGAGCCGCGCCGTTCGCCCGCCAGTGTGCGGGTGAGTTCGAGATTGGCGCGCGTGGCGGGGTCGATGGCGAGCGTCGAGCCCGCGAGTTCGCGCGCGGGCGGCGACAGCGGCGGATGCTTGCCGACCTGCGTGCGCTCGACATAAGTGACGGCGGCGGCAGCCGCGGTCGCTTCCAGCCGTGACAGTGTGGCGAGGCCGTCCATCGTGGCGACGGCGAAATAAGCGCACAGCCGCTGTTCGGCGTTGGCGCTGTCGAACACGTCGCGGGTCAGCGGCGTGACGGCGGTGTGCTCGCGTAAGGTTGGACCGAGCGTTTCATCGCCGAGGATCGCGTCGGGCACGACGATCTCGTTCGGGCTGACGCGTGCGAGCGTGGTGGAGAGTTCGCTTACGCCGCATTCGGTGACGGTGAATTCGGAGGTCGAGATGTCGATCCAGGCAAGTCCGAGGCGGTCGTCGCCGCTGGACGCGCGGGCGCGCGCGATCGCCATCAGATAATTGTTGGCCTTGGCGTCGAGGAGATTGTCTTCCGTCAGTGTCCCCGGCGTGACCAGCCGCACCACGTCGCGGCGTACCACGCTTTTGGAGCCACGCTTCTTCGCCTCGGCCGGGTCTTCCATTTGCTCGCACACCGCGACGCGGTGGCCGAGTGCGATTAGCCGGTGCAGATAGTCGTCGGAGCGCTCGACCGGCACACCGCACATCGGGATGTCTTCGCCCTGATGCTTGCCGCGCTTGGTGAGCATGATGCCGAGCGCGCGTGAGGCGGTCTCCGCATCCTCGAAGAACAACTCGTAGAAATCACCCATTCGGTAGAACAGGAGCAGGCCCGGATTGGCGGCCTTGATTTCAAGGTACTGCTCCATCATCGGCGTAACGCGCGCGACCGTGTCCTTCGGCTCGGGGGGTGCGTTCGTCGCGGCGGGAGAGGGGGCGTGCATCGTCATGGCGGCGCACGCTAGCAAAATTAGGGGTGGGCTTCACACCCCGGAACGGCCGCGAAACCGGGGTTTTCCCCGTTCCGCGCCGGTCTTTAGGCCCACTCGACGCCGGATTCGGCGGCTAAGTCGAGAGTGCCGCGCTCGCCAATGTCGTCGAAATGTGCGTCGAGGAATGCCGTGGCAGCGCGGACGCCTTCCTCGTGCAGCGATTCGAAGAAATCGTAGTCGGTCTTCAGCTTGCTGAGGCCGTCGAGTTGGGATGCGAACTCACCGAGTTCGATACGATGGATGTTCAGCCGCCTGTACTGGTTGTGTCCCTTGCCGCGCGGCAGCCGTCCGTCGTCGATCAACTGGTTGACGAAATCCATCGTGCGCAGTTCGGAGATCAGCGCGGAGTTGAAGGTGATTTCATTCAGCCGCTTGACGATCTCGCCGGAGGTTTTCGGCGTGATGTCCTGCGAGACCGGATTGATCTGCACCACCAGCACGTCCTCGGTGTCGGTTGCCTGCAGGAACGGAAAGATCACGGGATTGCCCATGTAGCCGCCGTCCCAATAGGGTACGCCGTCGATCTCCACGGCCTGAAACAGATAGGGCAGTGCGGCGGATGCCATCACGACATCGGCGTCGATGGAGTTGCGGCAGAATACCTTGAGCCGTCCGGTATGAACGTTGGTGGTGGAGATATAGAGCGCGAGGTCGCTCGCGCGGATCGCGTCGAAATCGACGAAGCGGGCGATCAATTCGCTCAGTGGATTGATGTTGAGTGGGTTGAAGTCGTAGGGCGAGAAATAATGCGACATCGTCTCGAACCAGTTCTGCACCGGCGAGGTGGCGAACGGGAAAATCGAGAACAGCCGGTCGGCGATCGCGCGCTGTACCGGCGGCAGGTCGCCTCCGACGCTCGCCGCACGCCAGAACTCGGCGAGGCGTTTGCGCGCTTCCTCGGGGCCGCCGCGCGCGAGGCCGTCAGCGAGCATCACTGCGTTGACCGCGCCGGCCGATGCACCGGACAGGCCGGTGATCTCCAGCCGTCCGTCGGCGAGAAGATGATCGAGTACGCCCCAGGTGAAGGCGCCATGCGCGCCGCCGCCCTGTAGAGCGAGGTTGATCTTCTTGGTGCTCGCCGACTCTTTTCTGTTACCGGCCATCACCCAGGGGGCGAGGCTGTCGAGATAGGATTTCAGATTTGCTGCCACGAGCCTGCTTTCTGTGATCCCCATGAGTATTATATGATGTGATGACCGCAGCGTTGCGGCCACAGGCGAAAGCTAGGCCTGTTATGTTGCATTGCAATAGCAATAATGTGAACCTAGCTTCACCAGTATGTTATGCTGGTGTAAGTCATTGATATAAAATGGTATGCTGCGCAGCATGGCTGCAATAACAAAGGCGTTCCCATGCCCTTGAAGCCCGCTTTCCCGGCCCCCGACCATGATCACGGCCGATGTGCGTCCGATGCGATGTCCCATGCCGAGCGGCAATGCGAGGCGCGGGGACAAAAATTCACGCCGATCCGCCGGCAAGTGCTGCAGGCGCTGCTGGCGAGCCACAAGCCGCTCGGAGCCTATGAAATCATTGACGATCTGGCCCGCACCATCCCGCGCCCGGCACCGATCACGGTCTACCGCGCGCTGGAATTTCTGATGGAAAACGGGCTGGTTCATCGCATTGAAAGCCGCAATGCCTTTCTTGCCTGCGTACACAATCATGACGCGACCCCGGTGGTGGCCCTTCTGATTTGCGACCGCTGCGGCTCGGTCGGTGAGATTCCGGCCGCTCCGCTGGCCCGGAGCGTCGCCGAGATGGTCGACGGAACCGGATTTTCACCAAAACTCTCGGTGGTGGAGATCAAGGGCCTGTGCGGCCATTGCCAGCGAGCGGCCTAAAAACGGCTCCGAAAACCGCGAAAGGCTCCTTTGCAAAGCCATTTTTGACGCCCATCTACGATAAAGCATCGAAGAAAGCCCGAACCGCCTTCGCTGGCGTTCGCCAAGGTCTTTAGGCTAAACAGGCTTTTCTGGTAGATGTCTCCATTATGCCGGCGGATGGCCGGCTGTCACACAAAGCTGATATTTCAACGCCATGACCGATGCCGATTTGCTAGCCCGCCCGCGGGACGTGAAGGAAATTCAAGCCGGACCGAAGGGCCGCCACCAGACCGTTCAGGTCACGGTCGGCAACGTCAAGGTCGGCGGTGGCGCACCCATCGTGGTGCAGTCGATGACCAACACCGACACCGCCGATGTCGAATCCACGGTGACACAGGTCGCTGCTCTCGCTCGTGCGGGCTCGGAGATGGTGCGCATCACGGTGGATCGCGAGGAAGCGGCGGCGGCCGTGCCGCATATTCGCGAGAAGCTCGACAAGATGGGCGTGGACGTGCCGCTGATCGGCGACTTCCATTATATCGGCCACAAGCTGCTCGCTGAATATCCGGACTGTGCGGCTGCGCTCGCGAAATATCGTATCAATCCCGGCAATGTCGGCTTCAAGAACAAACGCGACAGCCAGTTCACCGACATCGTCGAGATTGCCATCAAGAACAACAAGGCGATCCGCATCGGTGCCAATTGGGGCTCGCTCGATCAGGAATTGCTGACGCGCCTGATGGAAGACAACGCGAAGTCGCCGAACCCGATCGATGCCCGCGCGGTGACCCGCGAGGCCATGGTGCAGTCGGCGCTGCTGTCGGCGAAGCGTGCCGAAGAAATCGGTCTGCCGAAGAACAAGATGATCCTGTCGGCGAAGGTCTCGAACGTGCAGGATCTGATCGCGGTGTATCGCGAACTGGCCTCACGCTCGGATTACGCGATCCATCTCGGCCTCACCGAAGCGGGTATGGGCTCGAAGGGCATCGTGGCGTCATCCGCAGCGCTTGGCATTCTCCTGCAGGACGGCATCGGCGACACCATCCGCGTCTCGCTGACGCCTGAACCCGGCGGCGACCGTACGCTGGAAGTGAAGGTTGGTCAGGAAATCCTGCAGACGATGGGCTTCCGCACCTTCGTGCCGCTGGTCGCGGCATGCCCCGGTTGCGGCCGCACCACCTCGACCGTGTTCCAGGAATTGGCGCGCGACATTCAGAGCTTCATCCGCGATGAAATGCCGAACTGGAAGACGCGCTATCCGGGTGTCGAGCAACTCAACGTCGCGGTGATGGGCTGCATCGTCAACGGCCCCGGCGAATCCAAGCACGCCAATATCGGCATTTCGCTGCCGGGCACCGGTGAGACGCCGGCCGCTCCCGTATTCGTCGACGGTCAGAAGTTCCGCACCCTGCGCGGTCCGACCATTGCCGCCGACTTCAAGGCGCTGGTGATCGACTACATCGATCAGCGCTATGGCGCGAATGCCAAGGTCACTGCGGCAGAATAATTTTAGCTGCCTTTGCAATTTTGCATCTGAATGGCCGGGCAATGCCCGGCCATTTGCGTTTTGGCTGCGTATTTAAACCGGCGAATTCTTCTCGCGGTTGTCGACCACGGCTTCTTCCAGGTCGAGGTCGCGCTCGATGCGCCGGCGTGTTTCGTCGGTGATCTTGCCGTCGCGCAACAGCTTGTGCAGCAGCTTGCGTTCGATGGAGATGATCTGGCGCACCATGATGGCGCCCCGCGTTGCGGGCGTGAATTCGCCATCCTTGGCGGGTGGCTCGGGCAGCGCACGCACCCGCGTCTCATGGCGGGCTTCGAGGAATCGCGCGAGCCCTTCGGGCAGCTCGCATTCCTTGATGAGCCGGTTCAGTTCCTTGCGGGAGGCGGCGACCAGTTCGCGCCGGGCCGCGATCTCCTTCTCGCGTTCGTGCTTCGCCTCGTAATGCCCGTACTGAGCGACGCCGAGCGCGCGCACGACGAATGGCAGCGTGCTGCCGATGCCGACGACGGTGATGAAGATCACGCCGAACGACACAAGCAGGATCAGGTCGCGATCCGGGAAGGGGCGTCCGTCGGCAAGTGTCAGCGGCAACGCCAGCGCGACGGCGAGCGATACCACGCCGCGGATGCCGGTGAATCCGATGACTGCGATGCCGCGCCAGGGCGGCGCCTCCTCGCGCGCGCGGAGACGCTTGCTAAGAAGGCGCGGCAGATACGCACCGGGAAACACCCAGAGGAAACGCGCGAGGATCACAATGACAGTCGTAATGGCGATGGCCGAGAGAACCGTGCCGACCTGCAGTGATTTCGACGTCTCGACCAGCGCGCGCGTCTGGAATCCGACGATCAGGAACAGCACGCCCTCGATCAGCCAGGTCGAGAAATCCCAGAAGAAGATGCCTTGCAGGCGCGTCGCCGCGGGAATCCGAAGCGGTCCATTCCAGCTCACGTAAAGTCCGGCGGCAACCGTCGCAAGCACGCCGGAGCCACCCGCGTGTTCGGGCACCCAGAATGCGAGATAAGGCGTCAGCAGCGACAGCGTGATCTCGACGCGCGGATCGTGGGCCCATTGCCGCAATCGCAGGCTGAGCCAGCCGACGAAAATTCCGAACAGAATCTCGCACATCACGATGGCTGCGAAGGTGCCGGTGGCGGCCGAAAAAGAGAACGTGCCGGTCGTCACGGCCATGACGGCGAAGCGGTAGAGAATGAGCGCGGTTGCGTCGTTGGCGAGGCCCTCGCCTTCGAGCACCACGAGGATGCGATGAGGCAGGCCGAGCCTGCGCGCGATCGCAAGCGGCGCGACCACGTCGGGCGGCGAGACGATGGCGCCGAGCAGAAATCCCACACTCCAGGAGAGGCCGAGTGTGTAATGCACGGCGACCGCCACCGCGCAGGTCGTGAAGATCACGCAGCCGATGGCGAGCATGGTGATCGGCTGCAGATTCCATTTGAACTCGCGCCAGCTCATCGACACGCCCGCCGAATAGATCAGTGGCGGCAGCACCAGAAGCAGCACGCCTTCCGGCTTCATCTCGATCGGCGGGAAGCCCGGCACGAAAGCGAGCACGACACCGACGATCAAAAACACGATCGCGGGCGTAAGCTCCAGCCGCCGCGCCACTGTGGCGGAGGCGGCCAGTACGCTCAGCACCAGAAGGAAAGTGAGAAAGCCCTCGGTCACGCGGGTCGTTATCCTGATGAAAGGGCGCTCGCGGCGATGTTGACCATCAAAGCGAGCAGCGCGGTGTTGAAAAGAAAAGATGTGATTCCATGCACGGTCGCAGTGCGGCGGATCACCCTGTCGGTGATGCCGACATCGGAGACCTGTGCTGTCATGCCGATCACGAAGGAGAAGTAGACGAAATCCCAATAGTCGGGGTCGCAGTCCTCGCCCGGAAATGCGAGGCCGCCGACGCTCTCGCCGCGATAGTACTCGTGGGCATAATGCAGCGCGAACGTAGTGTGGATCGCCGCCCATGACAGCAGGATGGTGACGATCGCAAGTGCCAGTTGCATCGGCCCGTAATGCGGTGCGCCGAGCTCGAACACGATGGCGGCAAGGCTTGCGAAGGCCGCGATCAATGTCAGTGCGAGAATGAGAAAGCGCCCGTCGTCCTGCATCGCTGCGACGCGCCGGAGGCCGGCATGCCCGCCGAGAAAGATCGTGATGTAGGCGAGTACCAGATAAAGCACGAGCGAAATATCCCAGCCGAGCAGCAACCGCGTGGTGACGCGCAGCGAGGCCGGGAGAAGCAGCAGCGCGCCGAGGCCGACCGCGACCGCGATGAAGAAGCGCGGCCTCGCATAGATGATGCGCAGGATTTTCGGCATGCGCCGGAAGCGGGCGAGACTATCGTCGTCGCGGGGAGTCGTTCGGGAGCGGGGAACGGTTTTCTTCTGCGCCATGCCGCCCTTAGTTCTGCCGCTCCGCGACGAAGCGCGCCGCTGCGCGCAGTACGTCGCCCTTCGCCCCGAACGGCGCGAGAGCCGCGTCTGCCTGCTTCAACAGATCCTGCAGACGGCGCTTGGCGCCGTCGATGCCGAGCTGGGTGACGAAGGTGGTCTTGCCCAGCGCCGCATCCTGCCCCGCGGGCTTGCCGAGGGCTGCCGCATCACCTTCGACATCGAGCAGGTCGTCGGCGATTTGGAAGGCTTCGCCGAACGCGTGACCGTAGGCGTCGAGCGCGGCGTATTGCTCCTTCGAGGCCTGGCCGAGCAGCGCACCGGCGATGCAGCCATATTTGAGCAGCGCGCCGGTCTTCATCTGCTGAAGCTTCGCGACATCCGGCGGCTCCTTGTCGCCGAAGCGGCCTTCGCCCGCGAGATCCATGATCTGACCGCCGGCCATGCCGCCGATGCCGGCCGCGCGCGCCAGCGCCCGCGTCAGCAGCAGTCGCACCGTCGGGTCGCGATGAACTTCATCGCGGGTGATGATGTCGAAGGCGAGCGTGAGCAGCGAGTCGCCCGCGAGGATTGCAGTCGCCTCGTCGAATTTCTTGTGCGAAGTCGGGCGGCCGCGGCGCAGGTCTGAATTGTCCATCGAGGGCAGGTCGTCGTGGATCAGCGAATAGCAGTGGATGCATTCGAGCGCCGCGCCTGCCATCAAGGCGCCGTCACGAGGAACGTCGAACATCGCAGCACTCGCCACCGCGAGGAACGGTCGCAGCCGCTTGCCGCCGTTCAGGCTGGAGTAGCGCATCGCCTCGATCAGCCGCTTCGGGCGGAGGATTTCGCCCTGCTCGGGACGCTCCGACAGCAGCTGGTCGAGCAGCGTCTCGGTCTCGGCCGCGGTCGTATCGAGCAGCTTGTTGAAGTCCTGGGCGGTGGCGGTGGTGGCAGAGGCGCTGGTCATCGAAAACTCCGAAATTTGGCCGGACCATGCCTTCATGGACGCGCTCCCGTCAATTCTGCCAAGCGATGGAAATGCCGGATTCGGCCCCCCTCGCTGCTTCTGCTATGGGAGGGGCATGGATTGCTCACGTGCCCGCGGTCTGCGGACCCTTAGCCCATGAAACACCCGATCCGCGCGATCCTGCTCGCCATAGCGGCTTTGCTTTTGCTGCCCTATCTGCTGGTGCCATTTTATTCCGCAGGCCATCCAGTCTCGCTGCTGATGGTGGGGCGCTTTCTGACCGGTGCGCCCGTTTCGCGGACCTGGGTCGATATCGGAGCGATGTCGCCCGCGATGCCGCGCTCGGTGGTGGCATCGGAGGATGCGCGGTTCTGCACCCATCACGGCGTGGACTGGGATTCTCTGAGCGACGTGCTGGAGGATGCCGAGGACGGCGAGGTGACCCGGGGCGGTTCCACCATCACCCAGCAGGTGGCGAAAAACCTGTTCCTGTGGCCGGGACGCAGCTACATCCGCAAGGGGCTGGAGTTCCCGCTGGCGCTCTGGATCGACCTCGTGCTCTCCAAAAAGAGAATTCTCGAGATTTATCTGAATGTTGCCGAGTTCGGACCGACCGGCCAGTTCGGAGCCGAGGAGGGCGCCCGCTATGCCTTCGGCCGGGGCGTTTCGGCTATTTCACCCCATCAGGCGGCGCTTTTGGCCGCGATCCTGCCCAATCCGGTGACCCGGAGTGCGCGGGCACCCAGCGCCCATATCCGCCGTCTGGCCGGGACCTACACAGCGCGGGCTCGTTCAGCAGCGATTTCGCCCTGCTGGACCAGGAATTGAAGATTTTGAAGCATTTTCAGCCATTCCAGCCCTAGCGTCGGCCGCCTTCATCCTCTATAAGCGCGGCCTCAACCGAAATTCTCCAGAAAGCTCCCGAGGGCGGGTTGCTTTCGCTTGAAGGACGACGATCCAATGGCCGTTCCCCGCAGAAAAACTTCGCCATCCCGCCGCGGCATGCGCCGCTCGGCCGATGCGCTCAAGAAGCCGACCTATGTCGAAGACAAGGACTCGGGCGAATTGCGCCGTCCGCACCACCTCGACCTGAAGACTGGCATGTACAAAGGCCGTCAGGTTCTGAAGGTGAAGAAGGAAGACTAAGCGATTTCTCCAGTCGCGGCGCAAGCCGCCGCGACTGTTCTGCCGCCGGATTTGAGGCACGGCAGTTTCGGAGTATCGTTTCAGCAGCTTGCGCCATAGAAGGCTTCGCCGATGCCTACAATCGGTTTCCCGCTGCTGCTCATTCCGATCGCGATCTACAACATCGTCGTATTTCTGATGCCCGGCGCGGCTTTGACCACGCCGCTGTTCACGCTGCCGTTGATGTCTGGCGTGGAATGGGGCGTCAGCTTCAACGATCTTATTCTGACGCTCGGCATTCTCCTGCTGCTGTTCGAATTCGCCCGCGCATCAAAGCCCGGTTCGAAATACGCGATGGATCACATCCTGTCGCTGCTCGTGCTTGGCGGCGCGGGCGCGGAATTCCTGTGGCTCGCGCCGTTCGGCACCTCGGCCTTTTTCCTGCTGGTTCTGCTTGCTTTCGTGGATTTCTTGGGCGGGCTGACGCTTGCGTTGCGTCACCGCCGTGCGCGCCGTGCGATGCTGCGAGCCGAGCCTGTCGCCACACCGGCACCGGTTGCTGCTCCCGCTCCCGTTCCTGTCGCGCCGCCGCCTGCAGCCCCCGAGCCGGTCCGCACCGAACCATCGTCGCTCGCACCGAAACAGCCGCCATCGTCCCATCCGCAGATGGAAGTCATTACGCCGGAGATCGACAACCCGCCGCAAGCGCAGCCGGATACGGCGAAGCCCGGTGACGTTGGCGATGTGATAAAGGTGGAGCCTGCGCACAAGAGCACGTCGGAATGGAGCGCATCCGATCCCGTGCGCGACCCTGACGGGCAGAAGGCGGATAAACCGGATTATCCGCCGATCGTGCCGCGCCGGGACTGATTCCAAAAAATCAGACGATATCCTTGAATCGCGATCCGTCGGACGTGCGCGGCCGGACGGCGACGCGCGCAGCAGTATAACGCGCCACGCCGTCGCTCGCGCTCGCCTGCCGCAGCTTGCGGGTCTGTGGCGCGTGGGTCGCGGTTGCAATCAGATGCATCACGAAAGTGGAATCGGGGCGCACCCTTGCGCCGCGCGGTGCACTCGCCTGCAGGACCGGGGCGATCGGAACGAGAGCCGTCGATGCCGGCGGCATATCGGCGACGGGCTCCGCGCCGGAGCTGGGCGTCGCTGCTACATCCTGTCGTGGTGAATTTGCCGCTACCATCGCCGCCATCCGTTGCGGCGTTTGTCCCGGGATGGGACGCCGGTGCCGCTTCGATGGAGGTGTCGCAAGGACTATGCCTGACAGAGGCAGCAGGTTCTTACCCTTCTGCGGAATGCTCTGAGCCCGCGCTTTTTTGGATTGTTTAAGGGGCTACACCTAGGCTCGGAGTCCACGAAGGCTTTATGCTTCCGAGCGAATGATTCGAATCTGTCCCGGATCGAGGCACCGTGTCCGCAATCCAACCGTCTTCCGCGTTGTCCATACCAGGCGCTACCGCCGGCCACATCGAGGAATCGTCGGTGGACACGGTTCTGGCGTGCCTGGGACAGGCTGCTTTTACCTGGGACATCGCCGGCGACGCGCTGTCGTGGAGCGCCAATATTGATGCCGTGCTGGCCGGTGTCCCGCCGGAGGCGATGGGATCGGGCGCGGAGTTCGCCAAACTGATCGAACCCAATCCGCATGTCCGCCGCGAGGCGGTAATGAACGGCTCGGGTCAGGACGCGGGCCAAGGCGTTCCCTACCAGATCGAATACGGGCTGCGCGCGCGAATGTCGGCGCCTGTCGTCTGGGTTGAGGAGACCGGCCGCTGGTTCGCGGGCGCCGATGACAGGCCGGCCCATGTGCGGGGCATCCTGCGTATCAACAACGAGCGTCACGCGCATGAGGAGCAGTTGCGCAAGCTCTCGCAGCACGATCCGCTGACGGGCGATCTCAACCGCACCCAGCTCGTCGCCGCGCTCGCGGAGGCGATGGAGGAGGCTGCGCGCTTCCGCTCGTCCTTCGCCTTCATGCTGATCGGCATCGATCATCTGGCGCGTCTCAACGAGGCGTTCGGCTTCGATGTCGCCGACGAGGTGATCTGCGAAGTCTCGCAGCGGATTCGCTCAAGGCTGCGCGGCGGCGACGTGCTGGGCCGGTTTTCCGGCAACAAGTTCGGGCTGATTTTGAAGAATTGCACTGCCGATGACATGCAGGTTGCGGCCGCGCGTTTTCTCGCCGGTATCCGCGACGAGATCGTGCCGACGACCTCCGGGCCGGTGTCGCTAACGGCCTCGATTGGCGCGGTCAATGCGCCGCGCTATGCGCGCACCGCCGAGGAGGCGATGTGCCGGACGCAGGAAGCGCTGGAGACGGCGAAGGCACGCCGCCGCGGCTCATTCCATGCATGGCACCCGAATATCGAGCGCGATGCGCAGCGCCGCGCCAATATCCGCGTCACCGACGAGATCGTGACCGCGCTGAACGAGCAGCGCATCGTCATGGCGTTCGAGCCAGTGGTCGAGACCTTATCGCGGAAGCCGGCCTTCTATGAATGTCTGGTGCGAATGCAGCACGGCGAGGACGAATTTTCGTTGGCTCCCGACATCGTGCCTGTGGCCGAGCGGCTCGGCCTCATTCGCCTGGTCGATCATCGTGTGCTCGAACTGGTCGTCGACGAGCTTGCACGGACGCCGGACGTGTCACTCAGCCTTAACATTTCGCCCGACACCACGATGGACCCGAACTGGTGGTCGAGCATCGAGTCGCTCTTCCGTACCTATCCGGGCGTGGCCGAGCGAATGATCGTGGAGATCACCGAGACGGTGGCGATCCAGGATATCGACGACGTGCGCGGCTTCGTGACCCGGTTGAAGGATTTCGGCAGCCGCATCGCGATCGACGATTTCGGCGCGGGCTACACCTCGTTTCGCAATCTACGCAAGCTAGGCGTCGACATCGTGAAAATCGACGGTGCCTTCGTGCAGAACGTCGCGCGCTCGATGGACGATCGTGCCTTCGTGCACACCATGATCGATCTGGGGCATCGGCTCGGCCTCAAGACCGTCGCCGAATGGGTGCAGGACGAGGCGGCAGCGAAACTGCTGCAGGACTGGGGCTGCGATTACATTCAGGGCCGGCTGACCGGGCTCGCCTCGATGCAGCGTCCGTGGGGAACGGGCGCGAGGCATTCCTCGCCCAGCGGGCAGATGATCGCGAGATAATTTCGCGGGGCGCCAAAAAACAAATGGCCGGGACAGGCCCGGCCATTTGATGGAATTTTTGAAATCTCAGGTGTTGTGGTCGCCGGACGGCTTCGACATCCGTTCCAGCCGCTCCTGCATTTCCTTCATCTGGCGCTTCAGTTCGTCGATGTCGCCGTGATCGGCTGGCTCTTCGTTCGATGAAGGAGTCTGCGTCTCCGCGCCGTTGCGGGCGGGAGCGGCGAACGGTTTGAACATCGCGAAGGTCCGCTCGAACATTTCCATGTTGCGGCGGACGTGTTCTTCAAGCGGCGCGAACGGCGTGCCACTGAAGGTATTGGTCATCTGCTTGCGGAATTTTTCTTGCTCGCGGGTCAGCGTGTCGATCGACTGCTCCAGATATTTCGGCACCACCATTTGCATGCTGTCGCCGTAGAAGCGGATCAACTGGCGCAGGAAGGTGGTCGGCAGCAAATTCTGCCCTGCCTTGTTTTCCTGTTCGAAAATTATCTGGGCCAGGACCGAACGGGTGATATCGTCACCGGTCTTGGCATCGTAGACGAGAAAATCCTCGCCCTCTTTGACCATGCTCGCGAGATCTTCGAGCGTCACATAGGTGCTGGTACCGGTATTGTAGAGGCGCCGGTTGGCGTATTTTTTGATTGTAATGGGTTGGTCGGATTTCGCCATGAACTCACACGCTGCAGAATGGAAGACAGGAACTTTCGCAGAGCAAACAGTGCGATGCGGAAAGTAAGCACGTTCGGCCGGGCTCGGCTACCGTTTTGTGGATGCCAGGTTAACGGTCGGGGTGGGTCGCAAACCCTTATTCTCGACGAAAGTAGAGAGGTGGTGGCTGGTCGTTTGGCCGGAAAAGATTAAGCTAATGCGTCCCGGCGTGGCCCACGCCGGCGCAACCCAAGCCTCGCGCTTCTAATGTCAAGGAGATATCCCATGTCAGACGATGTCGTCATCGTCAGCGCCGCCCGCACTCCGGTCGGCTCGTTCAACGGTGCTTTCGCTACTGTGCCAGCGCATGAGCTGGGCGCGGTTGCGATCAAGGGAGCTCTCGATCGCGCTGGCGTCGATCCCTCGCAGGTTTCGGAAGTCATCATGGGCCAGATTCTCACGGCGGGGCAGGGCCAGAATCCGGCGCGTCAGGCGTCGATCAGGGCGGGAATCCCGGTGGGAAGTCCTGCCTGGGGCATTAACCAGCTTTGCGGTTCGGGCCTGCGGGCGGTCGCGCTTGGCTATCAGGCGCTGATGAATGGCGATTCCGAAATCGTCGTGGCTGGCGGCCAGGAATCCATGAGCATGGCGCCGCATGCGCAATATCTGCGCGGCGGCATCAAGATGGGCAACACCGAGCTCGTGGACACGATGATCAAGGATGGCCTGTGGGACGCCTTCAACGGCTACCACATGGGCAACACGGCCGAGAACGTTGCCAAGCAGTATCAGATCACGCGCCAGCAGCAGGACGAGTTCGCCGTCTCCTCTCAGCAGAAGGCCGAGGCCGCGCAGAAGGCCGGCCGGTTCAAGGACGAGATCGTTCCTTTCATCGTCAAGTCGCGCAAGGGCGACATCACTGTCGACACCGACGAGTATCCGCGCCACGGCGCGACCATCGAGGCGATGGCGAAGCTGCGCCCCGCCTTCGACAAGGAAGGCTCCGTCACCGCAGGCAACGCGTCCGGCATCAATGACGGCGCCGCCGCCATCGTGCTGATGACGGCCTCGCGGGCGGCAAAGGAAGGCAAGAAGCCGCTGGCGCGCATCGTCTCCTGGGCGCAGGCCGGCGTCGATCCCGCGATTATGGGCACGGGGCCGATCCCGGCTTCCCGCCGCGCGCTGGAGAAGGCCGGATGGAAGGCCGAGGATCTTGACCTGATCGAGGCCAACGAGGCCTTCGCCGCGCAGGCCTGCGCGGTCAACAAGGATCTCGGCTGGGATACCACGAAGGTCAACGTCAACGGCGGCGCCATCGCCATCGGCCACCCGGTCGGCGCATCGGGGGCGCGCGTGCTGACCACGCTGTTGTTCGAGATGCAGAAGCGTGATGCCAAGAAGGGCCTCGCGACGCTGTGTATCGGCGGCGGCATGGGCATCGCGATGTGCGTAGAGCGCGATTGATCTGGTATACAAAGCGGGTCAGCAAAGACGCGCGATGATTGATACGAAGAATGCCCGGTCGAACGACCGGGCATTCTTTTTTGGTTTGACGTTTGATCGTGAAACTGTCGTGATGGTCGAATAGTGCAATGACTTATTACTGAGGAGGAGACGTCATGACACGCACGGCATTGGTGACGGGCGGTACCCGTGGCATTGGAGCGGCCATCAGCAAGGCGCTGAAGGGCGCGGGCTACAATGTTGCGGCGAGCTATGCCGGAAATGACGAGGCTGCCGCCAAGTTCAAGGCCGAGACCGACATCGCGGTTTACAAATGGGATGTCGCCTCGTTCGAGGCCTGTGCCGAGGGCGTCAAGAAAGTCGAAGCCGAAGTCGGGCCGGTCGATGTGCTCGTGAACAATGCCGGCATCACGCGCGACGTGCCGTTCCACAAGATGACGCTGGATCAGTGGAATGCCGTCATCAACACCAACCTCGGCTCGCTGTTCAACATGTCGCGGCAGGTAATCGAGGGCATGCGTTCGCGCAAATTCGGCCGCATCATCAACATCTCCTCCATCAATGGTCAAAAGGGACAGTTCGGCCAAGTCAACTATTCAGCCTCGAAGGCAGGCGACATCGGCTTCACCAAGGCGCTCGCGCTCGAGACCGCGCGCGGCGGCATCACCGTGAACGCGATCTGCCCCGGCTACATCAACACCGAGATGGTGCAGGCGGTGCCGAAGGATGTGCTGGATCAGAAGATTCTGCCGTTGATCCCCGCCAACCGGCTCGGCGAGCCTGAAGAGATCGCACGCGCGGTCGTGTTTCTCGCGGCCGAAGATGCCGGCTTCATCACCGGCTCGACTTTGACGGTGAACGGCGGGCAGTATCTCGCATAATGACGACGCCTCACGGCGGCATCGCTGATTGAACTGCGGCGATGCCGCCTGTGTGAACCATGCGTTCTTCCACCGCGACCTTGATCGGCCTTGTGGCGCTGCTGCTGTGGTCTTCGCTTGCCGCGTTGACGGTCGCGACGGGGTCGATACCCGCATTTCAGTTGCTGGCGATGACGTTCGCCATCGGCGCGCTCGCGGGCATGGCGGGATGGTTGTTCCGTCCAACCGCGATGACTGCCTTGCGGCAGCGCCCGGTGGTGTGGCTCGTCGGCGTCGCCGGGCTGTTCGGCTATCACGCGCTGTATTTTCTGGCGCTGCGCTTTGCGCCCGCGGCGGAAGCGGGATTGCTGAATTATCTCTGGCCGCTTCTGATCGTGCTGATGTCGGCATGGCTACCGGGAGAGCGGTTGGCTGTGCATCATGTTATCGGCGCGCTGCTCGGCTTCGCGGGCGTTGTGATGCTGTTCGGCGGCGATCTGTCGGGCGCATTTCAGGGGCGCTACGCGCCGGGATTTATCGCAGCCCTTTGCGCCGCGTTTGTCTGGGCGAGCTATTCGGTGCTGTCGCGCAAATTCGGCACGGTGCCGACCGATGTGGTGACAGGCTTCTGTATCGCGACCGCCGTACTGGCTACGCTGGTGCACCTCGTCCTTGAGTCCACAGTGATGCCGCAGACGGCCGTGCAGTGGTTCGCCGTGATTGCGCTCGGTCTCGGGCCGGTAGGACTCGCCTTCTATGCTTGGGACATTGGCATGAAACGCGGCGACATCCGGCTGCTGGGCGCCGCGTCCTACGCGACGCCGCTTTTGTCCACGCTGCTTCTGATCGTCATGGGCTATGCGAAGCCGACATCCTCGCTCTGGCTCGCGGCACTGCTGATCGCGGGTGGCGGACTGCTCGCGGCGAAGGATGCGTTTCGCGCGAAGCGCTGAGTTGAGCTCACGATCTGAAAGGAGGCGTGCTCGATGGCGGCTTCCTGACTTTTGTCGCCTGCTCGAACGCATAGGCGATGCGGATCAGCCGCGCGTCGTCGAACGGGCGCGCCAGGATATCAAGCCCGACCGGAACGCCGAGCGGCGCATCAGTATCGGAGGCAGAGAAACCCGCAGGCACCGTCACCGCCGGAAAACCCGTCACACCTGCGAGGATGCCGGTCCGCTCGCTCTGGTGCGGATCGCCGATCTTGTGAACGAGGCGCTTTTGCAGCGGATAGGCCATCGCATCGAGGTTGTGCGTGGTCATCAGAAGCAGCACACGCTCGCGCAACTGCTCGATCCGCGCAAGGCGCGCCAGATATTCTGGCTCGTTCTCCGGCGTCTCAACCGCATCGGCAGCCGCGAGAAAATCTTCCAGCGGCTTGTGGTAGTGGCCGGAGGCGATCAATTCACGCAAGCTAGCCACGGGCGCGCCGCTGCCGAGCGATTTGAGATAGCCGTTGAATAGCTCCTTGAATTCCCATTTCCACAGTCGCGCAGGATCGCGTCGGAATCGAGCGCAGGGTCGTCGATTTCGATGATGCTCGCGCCTGCACGGCGAAACGTATCGCGCGCGCCAGCCATCACGGCGTTGACCTCGGCGTGGATCTCCTCCTTGCCGAAGAAGTTCGTGAGCACGCCAATCCGTACGCCGCGCAGGCCGTCGGCATCAAGATGGTCGGTGAAGCTGTGCGGGATGTGATTGATACTGCGCGCGGTAACAGGATCGTCGGGATCGAAACCCGCCATCACGTCGAGCATAATCGCGGCATCTTCTACGGAACGTGTAATCGTGCCGGCGACATCCTGCGTGTGCGACACCGGGATCACGCCGGCCCGGCTGACGAGGCCCCTGGTCGAACGGAAGCCGACGAGGCTGTTGGCGGAAGCGGGCGAGCGGATCGAGTTCATCGTGTCGGTCGCGAGCCCAACGGTCGCGAAATTCGCCGCCACCGCAGCGCCGGTGCCACCGCTGGAACCGCCGGGCGTGCGGGTGAGATCGTAAGGATTTTTGGTCTGGCCGCCGAGCGAGGAGATGGTGATACCAGCTAGCGCCCATTCGTGCATGTTGGTCTTGGCGAGGATGATCGCGCCAGCTTCGCGCAGTTTGCGCGTTACCGTGCTCTCGATTGGCGGCACCACGTCCTTGAACAACACATTGCCGCCGCTCGTCGGCATGTCGGTGGTATTGTAGTTGTCCTTCACTGCAACTGGAATGCCGTGCAGCGGCCCCGTTAGCTCGCCGGTTTTTGCGAATTGCGCGTCGAGACGTGCCGCGATTTCGCGCGCTTGCGGGTTGACCGCGAGAATGGTGGCGAGCGCGGGACCGTTTCTGTCATACGCCGCGATGCGGGCGAGATAGGCATCGACGATGGCGATGCATGTCGTTCGTCCGCTCAGGATTGCTTCGTGCAATGACGCGATCGAGGCTTCGTCGATGGCGCACGGTACAGCAGGATGCGATGGCATGGTGCCCTCGGAAGGCATGAGCGGCTAGTGTGCCGGATCGAAGTCCGGTGGTGCAAGCTCGAAGCCTGAAAATTCGAAGCCCGGCGCGACGGTGCAGCCGACCAGTGTCCACGCGCCGAGGCATTGTGCTGCCTGCCAGGCGTGCGGCGGCACGATCGCCTGGGGAATTTCGCCTGCCGCGAGCTCGCCGCCGAGCGTGATGTCGCGTCGTGCACCGTCCTCGACGATGCTCAGGATCAGTGGATCGCCCGCGTAATAGTGCCAGGTCTCGACCGCATCGACACGATGCCAGTGCGAACGCTCGTTCGCCGCGAGCAGGAAATAGATCGCTGTCGAGCGTGCGCGGCCGTCGTCATCGGTTTGTGTGTCGCGAAAGGTCTCGCGGAAATGGCCGCCTTCGGGATGCGGGGCCAGACCGAGGCGGACAATCACCTCCGCCGCCGTGAGCCGCTCGTTGCCCATCAGGCGCGGTTCTTCCGCTCGCGGATTTCTCCGAACACGTCCGCCGGTGTCTTGCCGCTCTTGTTGAGGGCGGCGGCGACGGCAGGCACGTCGGCGCGTAGAAACACATTGGCTTCCTTCTCGTCTCGCATCAGCGAGGGAATGGTGAGCTTGCCCTCGGCGCGTAGCTTCGTCACGTCCTCCGCGCGCTTCTTCAGCGCCGGATTGTTAGGCTCGATGCCGAGCGCGAATTTGATGTTGGAGGCGGTGTATTCGTGGCCACAATAGACGCGGGTGTCGTTCGGCAGCGCGCGTAGCTTCAACAGCGAGTCCCACATCATCGGATAGGTGCCTTCGATGACGCGACCGCAGCCGATCGAGAAAATCACGTCGGCGCAGAACAGTGCATGGTCGGCGTCGAACATGTAGCTGATGTGGTCGAGCGTGTGGCCGGGAGTCTCGAACACGCGCGCGGTCAGATTGCCAACCTTCACGGTGTCGCCTTCCCTGACGTGAACGTCGAGCCCGTCGATATGCACGCCTTTCTCATAAGGGCCGACGACGCGGCATTTGTACTTGGCCTTCAGCTCCGCGATGCCGTCGGTGTGATCGGCGTGGTGATGGGTGATGAGGAGGTCCGTGAGCGTCCAGCCCTCGCGCTCCAGCGCGGCGATGATCGGCTTGGCGTCCGGAGCGTCGATAGCGGCGGTCGCCTTGGTCGAGGGATCGTGAATGAGATAGCCGATATTGTCGCTCAGGCAGGGAAAGACGCGAATTTCAGCAGCCATGATCACTCCGGGCTTTTCGAGAATGGCGGTGTTTAGCATGTCGCAGGGAAGGGGTTAACCCGCATTCGCAGCAGACTTATGCAAGCGCGGGCGGCGTGGTAAGGAACTGTATGACCATCGACGTCATCGATCTTCGCGGGTTCTATTCGCAGCGCGTCGGCGCGGTGGCGCGGCGTCTCATCAGCCACGGCGTCATGCGGCACTGGCCGGATACGCAGGGCCAGCGGTTGCTCGGCCTCGGCTATCCGACACCTTACCTCGGACTGTTTCGTGAAAGCTGCGAGCGCTGCTTCGCGTTCATGCCGGCCGCGCAGGGTGTATTGAAATGGCCGACGGCAAGGCCGACGCTGTCTACGCTGGTCGATGAATTTTCGCTGCCGTTGGCAGATGCGGCGGTCGATCGCATCCTGCTCGTGCATGCGCTGGAGATGTCCGACGATCCTGACAGTCTCATGCGCGAGGTGTGGCGGGTGCTCGCGCCCTCGGGACGGATCATGGTGGTGCTCCCCAATCGTCGTGGCGTCTGGGCGCGAACCGACAGCACGCCGTTCGGCCATGGCCAGCCTTATTCGCGAAGCCAGGTCACGCAATTGTTGCGGCGGACTTGGTTCACGCCGATTGCATGGAGCGAAGCTCTGTTCGTTCCGCCGATCGACAGCGGCTGGATGCTGCGCTCGGCGATGGCATGGGAAAAAATCGGTGCAGCGCTGTCGTCGCCGTTTCCTGGCGTGCTGCTCGTCGAGGCGACGAAGCAGGTCTATCGCGGTATTCCCGCCAAGCGCGAGCGAACACGACTTATCCCGGCGCTGGAGCCTGCGCTTGTACCGCGGCCGCTGCGTCGGGAATGATGCCGATCGTTTAAACCGAAATTACTCGCTGGCGAGATCGCCGTTTTCCTGCGGCATCGCGGCCTGTGCTTCGGGTCGCGGACCGCGCGGACGACGGCGGCGATGGGCGAAGCGTTCGCCCTGTGGCGGCGCGCCGGTGGCATTGGACTCGAGGCCCGCTGCAGGCTGTGCACCGCCGGTGATGAATGAGGGCAAGCCTGCTGCGCCGGTCTCGGGCTGCGCCTGCGGCTGGCGGTTCTCGCGTGGCTCGCGATATTCACGCGGCTGCGGTTGTTCGCGCGGCTGCGGATAGGGCTGCTGCTCGCGCGGCGTGAACTGCTGGGGCTGCGGGGCGAAGCCCGGCTCCGCGCCGAAGTTCGAATAGCTGTCTTCCTCGCCGGCTTCCTCGCCGAGGTCGTTGTCCATGCGCGGCTGTTGCTGCTGCTGGGGCTGGTTCTGCCGGAGCTGTTCCTGCGCGGCTGCGATCAGGCGGAAATAGTGTTCGGCGTGCTGGTAGTAGTTTTCCGCCGCGACCGGGTCGCCCGAGGAGCGGGCGTCGCGCGCGAGTTGAACGTATTTCTCGGCGATATGGGATGCGGTACCGCGGATCTTGATGTCAGGACCGTTGGATTCGAACACCCGGGTCATCGGGTTCTGGCTACGGCGGTTGTTGTTATGGTTGTTATTGTTGCGACCGCGCATACGCTTGTTGTTGTTCTGACCGTTCCTCATGTCGTGCCTTTTACCGATCCCTGATGGTGTTGATCGAAGTGGTGTTGATCGAAATGGAGTAGTTCCGCGCCCAATCCGGACTCGCGCAGCACACAGCGTCTGCAAGCCATGACGCACCGCCATGGCGGGTTGACCTCAATTCCTGCCCGGAAGGTGGAGCGGGCAGTTGCCGATGTCATGGTTGAATGTTCAAGCCTAAACAGCTTTCATTTGCTGGAAGCGGGCAGCGCGGCTCTATCGTCCTTCGCGCCCAAACCATTCCGCTTTCGGAACCCCTGTTCGGTGGTCCTCTTTCCCGAGGACGCCGCCCTTCCATCCGCTGCGCGGAACCGGAGGGCCAACCGATCTATTCGGAACCTAATCTCTCTCGGGGCAATCGCCAAGTGATTTTTTTGTGGCAGGAAACCCTTTTAAATGAAGGGTTTCCTTCCTACGACGGCCCTCGGAATCCCGTTCAGGTCGGGTTTTGCCGGGACATCCGGACCAAGCCCTGCTGCGGTCAGCAGGCGGGCCACATCGCGCTCCTGGCCCTGTCCAATTTCAAAGACGATAACGCCGCCGGGCGCCAGAAGTTCGAGGGCGGCGGGCGCGATCACGCGATAGGCATCGAGCCCGTCGGCACCGCCGTCGAGCGCCAGGCGCGGATCGTGCGCGCGTACCTCGATGGAGAGATCGTTAATGTCGCGCGATGGAATGTAGGGCGGGTTCGAGACGATCAGATCGAACGGGCCGTGTAAGGTGTCGGCGTAATTGCATTCGACGAAGCTTGCTCGTTCGTCCAGGCCGAGCACGGCAGCGTTATGCGCGGCGGTGCTTAGCGCGTCGGGGTTAATGTCGGTGCCGATGCCGTGCGCATTCGACAGTTCGGACAGCAGCGCGAGCAGGATCGCGCCGGAGCCGGTGCCGATGTCGGCGATGCGAAGCGCGTCGTTAGCTCGTCCTTCCCGCTTGAGGATATCCAGCGCCGCCTCGACAATCGTTTCGGTGTCGGGGCGCGGTACCAGCGTCGCCGGGGACAGCGCAAAGGACAGGCCCCAGAATTCCTTGTGGCCGAGGATGCGCGCGACGGGCTCGCCGTCGATCCGCCGCCGGGTGACGGATTCAAGCGCTGCCGCCTCGTCTGCAGTGAGCGTGCGCGCAGAGGCGGCGATCAAGCGGGTGAGGTCAAGCCGCAAAACCTCGCCGAGTAGCAGCCGCGCATCGAGTTCGGGCGATTCTATTCCTGCAACTTCGAGGCGCGCGCGAATCTCGCGCCGCGCCTGATCGAGGCTGAGACCGTTGAGGCTCACGCGGAATTCTCGGCGGCCAGAAGTGCGGCCTGATGCTCGGTCGTGAGCGCGTCGACCAGTTCGCCCAGTGCTTCGCCCGCGATCACCTGCGGCAGTTTGTAGAGAGTGAGATTGATGCGGTGGTCGGTGACACGGCCCTGCGGAAAATTATAGGTGCGGATGCGCTCGGAGCGATCGCCGGAGCCGACCTGTCCGCGCCGGTCGGCGGAGCGCTCGGATGCGGCGCGCTGGCGTTCGGCGTCGAGTACGCGCGAGCGCAAGATGTTCATCGCGGACGCGCGGTTTTTATGTTGCGAGCGGCTGTCCTGCATGTTGACGACGATGCCGGTCGGAATGTGCGTGATACGGATGGCGGATTCGGTCTTGTTGACGTGCTGTCCGCCCGCACCTTGCGCGCGCATGGTCTCGATGCGCAGATCCGTGTCCTTGATATCGATGTCGATATCCTCGGCCTCCGGCAGCACCGCGACTGTCGCGGCGGAGGTGTGGATGCGGCCGGATGCCTCGGTGTCCGGTACGCGCTGCACACGATGCACGCCGGATTCGAATTTGAGTTTTGCGAATGCGCCGCGCCCCTGCACCTCGGCGACGATTTCCTTGTAGCCGCCCATCGTGCCTTCGCTCGCGGAGATCACCTCCACCTTCCAGCCTTGCAGCGTGGCGAAGCGCTCATACATCCGAAACAGGTCGCCCGCGAACAGCGAAGCCTCGTCGCCACCGGTGCCGGCGCGGACTTCCAGCATCACGTTGCGCTCGTCCATTGCGTCCTTCGGCAGCAGCGCGATGCGGATATGCTGTTCCAGTTCGGTCTGCCGTTCGAGCAGAGCCGGGCGTTCGCTTTCCGCCATCGCCCGCATGTCGGCGTCGGTCGCGGGATCGGCGATCATGGATTCGAGGTCGGCAAGCTCGGAAGCACCGGCGCGGTAGGCTTTCACCGCATCGACTACCGGAGTGATCTCGGCCAGTTCGCGGGTCGCGCGCACGTAGGTGTCGGCGCTGACCTGCCCCATCAGCTCCGCTTCGAGAGTGGCATGGCGGGCAAGCAGAATATCGAGTTTGGCGTTGGGCAGCATAAGGGTCGTCTCACGAAGCAGCGGGAAGGGCGCAGGCGGGCGTGAGCTTCGCTACAACGGCAGGCCTTCCGCTTCGGCGAATGCCATCAGCTTTTCGCGTATCGGAACGCGGTCGTAAGGCGTGTCGAGCCATTTCTCCATCTCGGCTTCGATCTTCGCGGCGTCGAGTTCGAGGATCAGCGCTTTCACCGGGCCGTGGGCCGTGGCGTTCACCGACATCGAACGGTAGCCGAGCGCGATCAGCGCCAGCGCGCCGAGCGGCTGCGAGGCCATCTCGCCGCACAGTGACACGGATTTCCCGGCTTCCTTGCCCTTGCGCGCGATGTGGCGCAGCGCCCGCAGGATCGGCGCCGACATGGTGTCGAAGCGGTCGGTGACGCGCGCGTTGCCGCGGTCCACCGCGTACAGGAATTGGAAAAGATCGTTGGAGCCGACCGAGACAAAATCGACGCGTTCGAACAGATCGTCGAGCTGATAGAGCAATGCCGGGACTTCGATCATGGTGCCGACATCGATGCGCTCGGGCAGCGTATGGCCGTGCTGCCGCAGATAGGTCAGTTCGCGCTCAACCATGGTCTTGGCCTGATCGAATTCGCGCACCACGGTGACCATCGGAAACATGATGCGCAGCGCACGGCCCGCAGCAGCGCGCAGCAACGCGCGAATCTGGCCGCGCAACAGGCCGGGACGATCAAGGCCGAGCCGGATCGCACGCCAGCCCAGCGCTGGGTTCTCCTCGACGATCGTATCCATATAAGGCAGCGCTTTGTCGCCGCCGATGTCGAGCGTGCGGAATGTCACCGGCTTGTCGCCTGCGGCATCCAGCACGGTGCGATACAGCGAAAGCTGCTCGCTGGTGCGCGGCAGGCTGGTGGAGACCATGAACTGCAGCTCGGTGCGGAACAGGCCGATGCCAGCCGCGCCCGCATCCTCGATATGCGGCAGGTCGATGATGAGGCCCGCATTGAGCATCAGTTCGATCGACTGGCCATCTTTTGTCCTGCATGGCTTGTCGCGCAGCTCGCGATACTGCTCCTGCCGCCTTGCGCGGAAGCGCACGCGCTCAGCATAGGCGGACTGGATTTCCTGCGAGGGCCGCACATAGATCGAGCCGGACGTGCCGTCGACGATGATGGCGTCGCCCGGATCGGCGAGGCCCGGTGCGTTGGCGACTTCGCCGATCGCCGGAATGCCGAGCGCGCGCGCCACGATCGAGACGTGCGAGTTTGCGGTGCCTTCCTCGAGCACGAGGCCGCGCAGCCTGTTGCGGTCGTAATCGAGCAGAGCGGCCGGACCCATCGAGCGCGCGACGAGGATCGCGTTGTCGGGCAATTGTTCGCGCGAGGGGGCATGATCGCGGCCGACGAGCTGGCGCATCAGGCGGTGACCGAGATCCTCGAGGTCGTGCAGGCGGTCGCGCAAGTAAGGATCGGTCGAACGCAGCATGCGCGCACGGGTGTCGGACTGCACGCGCTCGACAGCGGCCTCGGCGGTGAGGCCGGTCGCGACCGCTTCGCGCAGGCGATGCTGCCAGCCCTGGTCGTTGGCGAACATGCGGTAGGCTTCGAGCACGTCGCGATGATCGCCGCCTTCGGCGACGTCGCCCCGCTCCAGCATCCGGTCGAGATCGGCCCGCAATTTGGTGACAGCGCTGTCGAGCCGCTTGATCTCACGCGGCACGTCTTCAGCGATATAGTTGGTGATGACGACACGCGGCTCGTGGAGCACGACATGGCCGAGTGCGATGCCTTCCGACAGGATCGAGCCGGACTTGTGGACCGAGATGCGGGCGGCGGGTTCGGCACCGGGCGGGGCGAGTGAGGACAGTTCGCCCGAGGCGATCATCTCTGCGAGCACCATCGCGGTGGTCTGCAGCGCCTCGACTTCTTCCTCGACATAGGTGCGTCGCGCGCGGTTCTGCACCACGAGCACGCCGAGCGTGTTGCCCGCGCGCAGAATCGGCACGCCGAGGAAAGAGTGGTAAATTTCTTCGCCGGTTTCCGGACGGTATGAATAGGCCGGATGGTTCTGGGCATCGGACAGATTGAGCGGCTGGGCTTCGCTTGCGACGAGGCCGACGAGGCCTTCATGCGCGCTCAGTACGGTCTTGTGCACGGCGTCGGGATTGAGACCCTCGGTGGCGTAGAGTTCGAGGGTATTGTCCACGCGCAGCACGTAGGTCGAGCAGACCTCCGCCACCATGTTGGCGGCGATCAGCACCACGATCTTGTCGAGGCGGTCCTGCGCGCTGACCTGTTCGGCCATCACTTCGCGCAGCCGCCTTAACAAGACGCGGGGGCCTCCCAGCGCGCTGCGCATCCGCTCGTTCCTCGCTTCCGACATGGTTCGGGACGTCACCATCCGCCTCTCAAGGCTATAGCGAATTGGCCCTCCCTTTGCCAAGCAAAAGGCCTGCCAATCCGGCGGTATGGAGGGGTTATAAAGGTAACGCCAGCGAGGCGAAGCTGGCCGGCGGAACAAGGCTGCGCAGGCCGCTCCAGATGATCTGGATGCCGATACAGAACAGCAGGAAGGCCGACAGCCGCATCATGACATTGGTGCCGCGTTCGCCGAGCACGCTGACGATGTTGCTGGCGAAGCGGTAACAGACGTAGATCGTCGCGGCGACCGCCAGAAGTCCGGCGAGGGCCCCGCCGCCGAGTACGGCGAGCTGGGTCAGGTCGGTCTCGGAAGCCGGCCGCTGGCTGCCCAGCGTGATCGCGACCGAGATGGAGCCGGGACCGACGGTCAGCGGCATGGTGAGAGGGTAAAAGGCGTCGACCGTGCTGCGCGGGCCGGGGTGTTCGCGGTCCTCGATGTCGTCGCCCTGCTGCAAAAGTTGCCAGCCGAACGCCGCGACGACGAGGCCGCCGGCGATGCGCACCACCGGCAGTGTGATGCCGAAGAACACCAGCACATGCGAGCCGATGAACAGCGAGCACAGCAGCAAGATGAAACTGTTGATCGCGACGCCGCGCGCCAGCGCAGGCAGCCGCGCTTTCGGAATGCGGTTGGTGAGCCGCAGGAAGATCGGCGCGCCGCCGACCGGATTGACCACAGGAAACAGCGCCGCATAGACCAGCAGGAACGCATTCACGATCTCTGCGATGTTGTTCACGCGGCGGATGCCTTATGTCAGGTCTTGGCGTCGAGTCCGTAGAGGGTGTGGAGCGTGCGGACCGCAAGCTCGGTATACGCGGCGTCGATCAAGAGCGAAAACTTGATTTCCGATGTCGTGATCGCGCGGATGTTGATATTGCGCTCCGACAGCGCTGCGAAGGCGCGTGCGGCGACGCCCGCGTGGCTGCGCATGCCGACGCCGATTGCCGAGATTTTTGCGACGTCGGTTGCGGTATCGACCCGCTCGTAGCCGATCTTGTCCTTGGCTTTGGCGATCACATCCTGCGCGCGGGTGAAATCCGAGGCCGGCACCGTGAAGGTGAGGTCGGTGAAGCGACCGTCTTCCGACACGTTCTGCACGATCATGTCGACATTGATGTTGGCCTCTGCCAGCGGTCCGAAGATCGAGGCCGCGACACCAGGCTTGTCCTCGATGCGGCGCACCGAAATCTGGGCTTCGTCCTTGGAGAAGGCGATGCCGGTGACGACTTGGCTTTCCACGATTTCCTCCTCGCTGCAGATCAGCGTTCCCGGCGGCGTGCCGTGCGGGTCGATATCCTCTGGCTTGACGAAACTGGAGCGGACAAACACCGGCACGTTGTGCACGAGGCCGAGTTCGACCGAACGGACCTGCAGCACCTTGGCGCCCTGCGAGGCCATTTCCAGCATTTCCTCGAATGCCACCTTGTCGAGGCGCTGCGCCTTCGGCACCACGCGCGGGTCGGTGGTGTAGACGCCGTCGACGTCGGTGTAGATATCGCAACGATCGGCGTGGATCGCAGCCGCGATCGCCACCGCCGACGTGTCGGAACCGCCACGGCCGAGCGTGGTGATGCGGCCGGATTCCTGATGGATGCCCTGGAAGCCGGCGATAACGGCGACTTCCCGGCGGTCCTTGAATCGCTTGATGAGTTCGGACCCGTCGATGCCAGTGATGCGCGCGGATGCATGGGCATCGCTGGTCTCGATCGGAATCTGCCAGCCCTGCCAGGAGCGGGCCTGGATGCCGAGCGCCTGCAACGCGATGGCAAGCAGGCCTGAGGTGACCTGTTCGCCGGAAGCGACGATGGCGTCGTATTCGCGCGCATCGTGCAGGGCAGAGGTTTGCTGCGCCCAGCCGACCAGTTCATTGGTCTTGCCCGACATCGCCGAGACGACGACCGCGACATCATGCCCGGCGTCGACCTCGCGTTTGACATGGCGGGCGACGTTCTGAATACGCTCGATGTTGGCGACGGACGTGCCGCCGAACTTCATGACAAGGCGGCCCATGGAGTGGCGCAGTCCCGTTATGGTTCAGGGTGAGGATCGGTTCCGCTCAAAACCGCAGCGCCGCTCCGAAAACGCGGCTATACATACCTGCGCCGCCCGGGGCAAGCCATGAGTTCCGGGGACTGGGAGAGTGGGCACGATGGGCCGTTATGTCGACGAGATTTTGCAGCCGGGGGAGCAGCTTCGCTATTCGACGACCATCCACGGCATCGTCTATGCGCCCGGCCTCGTTTGTCTTGCACTGGCGGCTGCGGCCCTGATCGGGGCATGGACGACGCTGGAGGGGACGCTGGTCGCGGTGCTGATCGCGGCCGCGGCGGTTCTGGCGGCCCTTGGCCTCGTCTGGCTGTTGAGCGCCTGGTTTCGCCGCTGGACCACGGAGACGGACGTCACGAGCCTGCGGGTGGTCCACAAGGAAGGATTCATCAAGCGCAATACGTTCGAGATGAGCCTCGACAAGGTGGAAAGCGTCGACGTCGTGCAAAGCATTCTGGGGAGAATCTTCGGTTGGGGCGATGTTACGGTGAAGGGCGTCGGCGAAGGGCATAAAACGATGAACATGATCGCCTCGCCGCTGCAATTCCGCAATCACATCACTGCGCATTGAGGACGGACACCATGACCGATACCTCTCACGCCACATCGAATTCTTCGCCGAGCGTCGATCCGGCCGAGGTCGCGCGCTTCTCGAAACTGTCGTCGGACTGGTGGGACCCGAACGGCCGGATGAAGCCGCTGCACCGGATCAATCCGCTGCGGCTTGCCTATATCCGTGACGCCGCCTGCCGCAAGTTCGAGCGCAACCCGAAAAGCCTGAACTGCCTGTCGGGCCTGCGAATCCTCGATATCGGCTGCGGCGCGGGCCTTCTGTGCGAGCCGCTGGCGCGGTTGGGTGCCCAGGTCGTCGGCATCGATCCGTCCGAAACCAATATTTCGGTGGCGAAGCTGCATGCCGAACGCGGCCATCTCAGCATCGATTACCGCTGCACCACGGTCGAGGAGATCGATCTGCGCGAGCGATTCGACATCGTGCTGGCGATGGAGGTCGTCGAGCATGTCACCGATGTCGGCGCATTTTTGCTGCGCTGTTCGGCCGCGATGAAGCCGTCGGGGCTGATGACCGTCTCGACGCTCAACCGCACCTGGAAGAGTTTCGCGCTTGCGATCGTAGGCGCGGAATATGTGCTGCGCTGGCTGCCGCGTGGCACCCATCAGTGGGACAAGTTCGTCACCCCCGAAGAGCTCACGCATTATCTCGATGCCTGCAAGCTTGGCATCACCGAGCAGACCGGCGTGGTATTCAATCCGCTCGCCGACCGCTGGAGTCTGTCGTCCGACATGGACGTCAACTACATGGTGATCGCTGAAAGCCTGTAAGTCCGCCGCTGCTTTGCGGTTCTGATATGCAGAGGGCTCGCTTGACGAAAACCGCGCCATCATAGCCTTTTGCGGTGATGAAACGTCACCGCCGCGGCCCCGCATGACCGATCTGACCTGGCTCTGGATACCGTTTACCCTCGTGGGTGCCCTCGGCCAGGTCGCGCGCAACGCAATGCAGCGCGGGCTGACAAAGCCACTCGGCACACTCGGCGCGACCCATATCCGCTTCCTGTTCGGTTTTCCGTTCGCGGTCGTGTTTCTGGGGTCGGTCCTCGTCGCCACAGGCGATCATATCGGATGGCCGGCGTCGGGATTCTATCCGTGGCTGCTCGCGGGCAGTGCTGCGCAGATCGCGGGCACGGCGCTGATGCTTGCGGCGATGAACGAGCATTCCTTCGTCGTCACCACGGCCTATCTCAAGACCGAGGCGATTCAGGCGGCGGCCTTCGGCTTCGTATTTCTGTCCGACGAACTGACCGGGCTGAAGCTGCTTGGCATCGTGATCGCCACGCTGGGCGTGGTTCTCACCGCGCTGCGGCCCGGCGCGAAGGGTTTCGGCAGCCTGCGGCCGACCTTGCTCGGGCTGTTTGCTGCCTCCTTCATGGCACTGTCGGCGGTCGGCTATCGCGGCGCGATTCTCAACGTCGAGGGCGTGAGCTTCGTCACCGCAGCGAGCTTCTCGCTGTCCATCGCGCTGCTGCTGCAGACGCTGGTGCTCTCGGCCTATCTTGTGGTGCGCAAGCCCGGCGTGATGACGGCGATCTTCCGCCTCTGGAAGCCGTCGATGTTCGCAGGCTTCATGGGCGCGTTCGCCTCGCTGTTCTGGTTTCTCGCTTTCGCGCTGACGCCGGCGGCGAATGTGCGCACATTGGCGCTCGTCGAAGTGCTGATCGCGCAGGTGGCGGCGCATTACGGCATGAAACAGTCGATCACGGCGCGCGAATTCGCCGGCGTGGTGCTGATCCTGATCGGTGTGACGGCGCTGGTGGCGGGTTAACGCTTCCACACAATGATGACGGCACCCGCCGCAATCAGTGCGATACCCACCCAGTTGCTGGCCGTAGGGCGCTCTCCGAGAAACACGACACCGAAGATTGCGACCAGCACAACGCTCAGCTTGTCGATCGGCGCGACCAGTGTCGCCGGACCGAGTTTGAGCGCGCGAAAATAACACAGCCATGATGCGCCGGTGCCGAGACCGGACAAGATCAGGAATAGCCATGTCTTGCCCGAGACCTGTTCGGGCGACCTGAATTCGCCCGTTGCGAACAGAATGAGCGCGAAGCTCAGAAGCACGATAACCGTGCGGATGAATGTCGCGAGATCGGGATTGATGTTCTCGACGCCGACCTTGGCGAAAATCGCGGTGAGCGCGGCAAACATCGCCGACAGCACCGCCCATATCTGCCAGGACGACCAGATGCTGACCATTCGCTCGTCCTCGTCTGGCTAGTTTCGTTCGTCGGGCAGCAGCGGCAGCGGCATCACCTCGACGCCTTCCTCGATCAGCGAGCGGGTTTCTTCCGCAGTCGCCTGACCATAGATCGCGCGCTGCTCGGAATCGCCGTAATGAATCTTGCGCGCTTCGTTCGGAAACCTGCGGCCGACATTCTCCGCGTTCTTCTCCACATGCTCGCGCAGTTCACGCAGCTTGGTGGCGATCTCCTGTGCCTCGGGCGTCATCATCAGCGGAGATGCGGACGCAGGAACATCGGGCGATGTGGTGGGCGCGGGAGCGGAGACTGTTTTCGTGCTCTTCGAAGCTAGGCGCGGCGCCATGATCGCTTTTTCGACCTTGGCGGAATCGCAGGCCGGGCAAGTCACGAGATGCCGCTTGCGCTGGCTCTCATAAGCGCCGGAGCTTTGAAACCAGCTCTCGAAAGTGTGGCCGCATTCGCAACGCAGCGCATAGCGGATCATGGCGATCCCCTGACGGCGCGCAGATAATCGGGCTGCTGGCTCGGGTCGCGGACGCTGAAGCGGCGGCCGTGTTGCAGCGATGGAATGCTTTTGCGCACCGCAGTGACCCGCGCCGGGTCGATCTCTGCGGTGATGATGCCGGGCTCGGTGCCGCCTTCGGCGATCACCGTGCCCCACGGATCGATGATGAGCGAATGGCCGAACGTCTCGCGCTTGTTCTGGTGCAGGCCGCCCTGCGCGGCTGCGAAGATGAAGCAGCCGTTCTCGATCGCGCGGGCGCGCAACAGCGCATGCCAGTGCGCTTCGCCGGTGCGCTTGGTGAAGGCCGCAGGAGCCGCGATGAAGGATGCGCCAGCTTCCGCGAGCGCGCGGAACAGCGCGGGAAAGCGCAGATCGTAGCAGATGGTGAGGCCAAGGCGGCCCCAGGGCAGATCGGCAAGTACTGCTGTTTCGCCCGGCTGGTAGTTGGCTGATTCGCGATAGCTCTCGCCATTCTCCAGATCAATGTCGAACATGTGAATCTTGTCGTAGCTGGCGAGAATGTCGCCGCTCGGCCCGATCAGGAACGACCGATTCACCGCGCGCTCCGGCGAGGCCTTCAACGCCAGCGAGCCGATATGCAGGTGAACTTTCAATTCCGTCGCAAGGTCCTGGTACGCCTTCAGCGAAGCATCGTCGGCCTCGGATGCGAGCAGGTCGAACAGCGCCTTGCGGTTCTCCTGCATCACATTGGTGACTTCCGGCGTCTGGATGTACTGCGCGCCTTGCGCCGCCGCTTCGCGGATGAGTTGCGTGGCCTGAACGAGATTCTCGGCGGGCAGCAGGCCAGTGCGAAGCTGGACCAGCGCTGCCTTGAAAGGTGTGGCAGGAGCCGTCTCGGTCATGTGGGCTCTTTCTGTCCGTTCAGCAGTTCATCGAGCTTGCCGGCGCCTTCCAGCGCATACAACTCGTCGCAGCCGCCGACATGGAAGCCGTCGATGAAAATCTGCGGGAAAGTGGTGCCGCCTTTGGCGCGCGCCAGCATCTCCTGCCGGAAGGCCGGATTCTGGCCGGCGTCGAATTCGGTGAACTCGATATGCTTGCGTTGGAGCAGGGCTTTAGCGGCCGAGCAGTAGCCGCAACCCGGCCTGGTGTAGATTTCGACAGCGGCAGACATTGTATATTCCATGAAAAGGATCGCGACTGATTATATGGGAGGGCGGAACGCCTCCACAACCCGCGCGAATACCAGCACATCGACCGAAGCCGCCTTGGCGCGCAGCAACGCGCGAGCACAGGCGTCCACCGTCGCGCCCGAGGTCAGCACGTCATCCACCAGAATGAAGCGCCGCCCAGCGACGGCGGCGCGTTGATCGTCACCGACCGCGAATGCGCCCTGTACGTTGCGGGCGCGCTCGGTTCGCGACAGGCCGACCTGCTGGTGGGTGGCCCGGGTGCGGCGGAGCAGATCGGCCCGCACTGGAATTTTGGATTGGCGACCGATGACGTTGGCGAGCGTCGCCGACTGGTTGTAGCGCCGCGACCAGCCGCGTTTCCAATGCAGCGGCACCGGGATCAGCGCGTCGGTCTCATTGAGCAATTCTGCTCCGGCGCGGGCCATCCAGCGGCCCATCGCGGGCGCAAGGTCGGTGCGGTCCTGATATTTCAGTGCATGCACGAGCGTGCCTGCGGCCTCGTCGTAGCGCACGGCGGCGCGGGCGCGTTGATACGCCGGAGGTGCCGCGATGGCTTCCATCGACAACAAGCCCGGACCGGGATCATAGACAAAGGGAATGCCGAGCCGCGCGCAGTAAGGCGGCGCGATGAAGGATAGCTTTGCCCAGCAGACGGAACAAAGCCCTTCGCCCGCGACCGGTTCGCGGCAGGAGATGCACAGCGTCGGTAGGGCGATATCCAGCGCAAGCCGCGCGACGCGGCGGCCTGCATCGTGGCAGGCACTCCACGCGCCGCGCAAAAAAGGCCGCATCGGCATCGGCTGCATCGGCATGGGTCGAGCCTAGCCTTGCCCATGAACCCACTCAAGCTGGTTCATGTCTCACGATTGAACGCGGGCGGGGTTGGGCGTAACAAGCGGCCCATGACATCCACCTCGCCGCCGAAAGTGTTCGATTCTGTGCTGCTCAAGAAGCGGCAGGCGCGCGCTGCGAAAGCTGGCGCCGAGACGTTCCTGCTCGACCGCGTGGTGGAAGATTTGGGCGAGCGGTTGCATGCCGTGGTGCGCGATTTTCAGACCGCCGTGGATCTTGGCTCGCCGGGGCATGGCGCAGCGGATGTGCTCGCGGCTTCGGTGAAGCAGTCGCGTCATGTCGATTGGCCTGCGAATGAGCACGAGGCGCTGCCGTTTCAAGCGCATGCGCTCGACCTCGTCGTCTCGGTGCTGGCACTGCAATTCGTCAACGATCTGCCGGGCGTGCTGGCGCAGATCCGCCGCGCGTTGCAGCCAGACGGTTATTTTCTTGCGGCAACCATTGGCGGCGACACACTCACTGAATTGCGTCAGTCGTTCGCCGAAGCCGAGGTTGCACTCGACGGCGGGCTGTCGCCGCGCGTCATTCCAATGCTCGATCTGCGCGACGCGGGTGCGTTGCTGCAACGCGCGGGCTTCGCGCTGCCGGTGACGGATGTGGATCGCGTCACTGTGCGTTACGACACCATGTTCGGCCTGATGCGCGATTTGCGGCGGATGGGCGCGACCAACATGCTGATGGATCGCCGCCACACACCGTTGCGCCGCGCGACGCTGATGCGTGCCGCCGAAATCTATGCGCAGCGCTTTTCTGATTCTGACGGCCGCATTCGCGCGACGTTCGATATCGTCTGGATGGCCGGCTGGTCGCCGGATGAGAGCCAGCCGAAGCCGCTCAAGCCGGGCTCGGCGAAGATGTCGCTGGAAGAAGCGATCAAAAGCCAGAGTCGCAAAGGGTAATCCGCGACCCGAGCGGTTGCTTACAACAACAAATCTGTCAGATGCGAGATCAGCGGAATGTCCGCGGGTGGCATCGGGTAATCGCGCAACCTGTTGGCGCGCACCCAGGCGAGCGGTTGACCTTCGCGGCCGGTGGCGATGCCTTCCCAGCGTCGGCAGATGTAGAGCGGCATCAGCAAATGAAATGTTTCGTAGGCATGGCTCGCGAATGTCAGCGGTGCGAGACAGGATTCCTGCACAGTGATGCCGAGTTCTTCATGCAGCTCGCGGATCAGCGCGGGCTCCGGCCGTTCGCCGGGCTCGAGTTTGCCGCCGGGAAATTCCCACAGGCCTGCGAGTTGCTTGCCTTCGGGACGCTGCGCGATCAGCACCCGGTTGTCAGTGTCGATCAGCGCGCAGGCGACGACGAAGACGAGCTTGGTGGTGGCAGGTTTGTCCATCACGACCTGTAATCGCCGTTGATCGCGACATATTCCTTAGTGAGATCGCAGGTCAGTACGCGGTCGCGGCCCTTGCCCATGCCGAGCGCAACCTTGATGGTGATTTTCGGCTGCTTCATCAACGCGGACACTTCCGTCTCGTCATAGGCCGGATCGCGCATGCCTTTGTGCGCGACGCGCACGCCGTTGAAGAAGATCGCGAGCTTGTCGCGATTGGCAGGCTCGCCCGCCTTGCCGACTGCCATCACCACGCGGCCCCAGTTGGCATCCTCGCCCGCGACCGCGGTTTTCACCAGAGGCGAATTGGCGATCGACATCGCGATCCGGCGCGCGGACATCTTCGACGCCGCGCCGTCAACCAGCACCTCGACGAGCTTGCGCGCGCCTTCGCCGTCACGCGCGACCTGTTCGGCAAGATCGGCCAGCACCTCGCGGAAGGCTTTTACGAAAGCCTTCAGGCGCGGGTCGGACGCCCGCGTGATCTTCGGCGCGTCCTTGGCGGTGCCGGTGGCGAACGCGAGCAGCGTGTCGGAAGTCGAGGTGTCGCCGTCGATGGTGACAGCGTTGAAGGTGTCCTCGACGCCGCTCTTGAGCAGCGCCTGCAAAGCGGCCGCCGAAATCGGCGCATCGGTGAACACGAAGGAGAGCATCGTCGCCATGTCGGGCGCGATCATGCCTGCGCCCTTGGCGATGCCGTTGATGGTGACGCGCGCCTTGCCGAGCTTCACGGTTTTGGTCGCGAGCTTCGGAAACGTGTCGGTGGTCATGATGGCGCGGGCAGCCTCGTCCCAGCCGCCGGGGGCCGCCTTTTTCGCGAGGTCATCGAGCACGCCGTTGAACTTGGTGGCGTCGAGTGGCTCGCCGATCACTCCGGTGGAGGCGAGGAAGATCTGGTCGGCGCTGCTGCCGGTCGCGCTTGCGGCGATCTTCGCCGTTAGCGCGGTCGCGGTCTTGCCGGTCTTGCCGGTGAAGGCGTTGGCGTTGCCGGAGTTGACCACCAGAGCGCGGGCCAGACCCTTCTTCAGTTTCGCGCGGCACCAGTCGACCGGGGCGCTCGGGCATTTCGATTTGGTGAAGACGCCGGCGACCGTCGTGCCCTTGTCGAACAGTGCCAGCAGCACGTCGGTGCGGCCCTTGTAACGGATGCCCGCAGCGGCGGTCGCAAGCTTAACGCCGTTGATGACCGGCAGTTCGGGAACGTGAGTGGGCGCGAGGGGGGAGACGGCGGTCGACATGAGATCGGATGCCTTGATGTCTAGACTAAACGATGGGCCTGAAGAGTCCGGCCACTCACGTCTTACATCCTTGTCGATGAAGGCTCCAAGACGTGTTCTGAAGACGTGTATGCCCGGGCGAGCCCGGGCATACGGTCAAATTATCGAAGTCGGTTTGCGAAGTCGATTTACTTCTTTGCAGGAGCCGCCGGTGCAGCAGGCGCGGCCGCGTCGGGCTTCTGGTCGAGCCGCTCGATCTTGGCGTCGGCGCGCAGCTTGGCCACGTACTCGGCCTGTGCCTTGCGGATCACGAACGCCTCGAGTTGCGGCTTTACCTGGTCGAAGGGCGGAGCCTTACGGGCGCGCTTTTCCTCGACCTTGATGACGTGCCAGCCGAACTGAGACTTCACCGGGCCGGAAATCTGGCCGGGCTCCAGCGCGAAGGCGGCGGCGGAGAATTCCGGCACCATCTGGTCCTTGGTGAAGAAGCCGAGGTCGCCGCCATCGGACGCGCCGGGGTCCTTCGATTCCTTCTTCGCCAGTTCAGCGAAGTCGGCACCCTTCTTCAGCTTCGCGATGATCTCCTTGGCCTGATCTTCGGTCTCGACCAGGATATGGCGGGCATGGACTTCCTGCTCGCCGGAAATCTGCTTGGCGGCGTCGTCATAGACCTGCTTCAGGGCTGCATCGGTGACGGCGGCCTTGCCTTCCTGATCGAGCAGGGTGTCCATCAGGAGCCGGCTGCGGGTGAAAGCGAGCTTTTGTTTGAAATCTGGAGTGTCGGCGATCTTCTTGTCTTCCGCGGCCTTGGCCACGAGTTTCAGGTCGATCAAAAGCTGCACGACGCTGGACTGGCGGGAGGCCGGATCGAGCTGGGCAAGGCTCGGACCGATGTCCTTTTCCGCAGCGGTGACATCGCTTTGCCGGATTTCGGACCCGTTAACCTTGGCGAGAACCGGATTGTCGTCGGCGCGCAGCGGCTGGGCCGCCATCAGGGTCATGGCCATGCAGAGCGCGGCGGTCGAGAGCAGGCCAAGGCGCACGGCAGACGTCGTGCGGGTCGGGAGGGTCATGGATTATCCTTTTCTGATCAAAAGCGGAGAACAGCGAAGTCGCGGGACACTCGCTCAACCGCCCGCCGATGGCAACGCGAAAACCCGTCAAAATCATGAAATCCCTGAGAGGTTGGCGCGTTGACAAGCCCTGGGGGGCCCCATATCTCTCCCGGCAACCGGCTTTTGGCGCAGGGCTTTTACCGTGCGCCCCTGGGCCGGTGATCTTCAGCATTTTGCTGCTCCATGCCCTGCGGGCTTTGCCTGCAAGGACCGGTCGCAAAAAGGCCATGCGTGCAGTCTTGATGACGGATGGCCTTTACGAGCGATCCGGTTTCGGGGTCGCAAGCCAAACTGACAGACGGGATTAAACGATGATCGGCGCGCTCGCCCGCAAACTATTCGGCTCCGCCAACGACCGGCGGGTGAAGGGATATCAGGGGCGGGTCGATGCCATCAATGCGATGGAGCCGGAGCTTGCCGCGCTCTCCGACGAAGCGCTGAAGGCGCGCACCGCGGAGTTCAAGCAGCAGCTCTCCAACGGCAAGACCCTCGACGACATTCTCGTCCCGGCCTTCGCCACGGTGCGAGAGGCAGCCAAGCGCACGCTCGGTCAGCGTCATTTCGACGTCCAGTTGATCGGCGGCATGGTGCTGCATGAGGGCGACATCGCCGAGATGAAGACCGGCGAAGGCAAGACGCTGGTGGCGACGCTTGCGGTTTACCTCAACGCGCTTGCCGGCCAGGGCGTGCATGTCGTCACCGTCAACGACTACCTCGCCAAGCGCGACGCCGAATGGATGTCCCAGGTGTACGGCTTCCTCGGCCTCACCACCGGCACCATCGTCCACGGCCTCGACGACGCCGAGCGGCAGGCGGCCTATGCCTGCGACATCACCTACGGCACCAACAACGAATACGGCTTCGACTATCTGCGCGACAACATGAAGTACCGTCTGGAGGACATGGTCCAGCGGCCGCACTTCTTTGCCATCGTCGACGAAGTCGACTCCATCCTGATCGACGAAGCCCGCACCCCGCTCATTATTTCCGGACCGCTCGACGACCGCTCCGAATTCTACAACACCATCGACACCTTCATGCCGAGCCTCGAGAAGGTCGCGGATTTCGAGGTCGACGAGAAGCAGCGCACGGTCACGCTCACCGAAGCCGGTATGGAAAAGATCGAGACGCTGTTGCGCGACGCTGGCCAGCTCAAGGGCGAGTCGCTCTACGACGTCGAGAACGTCTCGGTCGTGCATCACGTCAATCAGGCGCTGCGTGCCCACTCGCTGTTTACGCGTGATAAGGACTACATCGTGCGTGATGGCGAAGTCGTCATCATCGACGAGTTCACCGGTCGCATGATGCCGGGCCGCCGCTATTCGGAAGGTCTGCATCAGGCGCTGGAGGCGAAGGAGCACCAGCCGGTGCAGCCGGAGAACCAGACGCTCGCCTCGATCACGTTCCAGAACTATTTCCGCATGTACAAGAAGCTCGCGGGCATGACCGGCACCGCGGCGACGGAAGCCGACGAGTTCTACGACATCTACAAGCTCGAAGTGGTCGAGATTCCGACCAACCTGCCGATCGCGCGCCTCGATGAGGACGATGAAGTCTATCGCACCTCGCGCGAGAAATACGCCGCGATCCTCGACGAGATCGAGCGCGCCAATTCGAGGATGCAGCCGGTGCTGGTCGGTACGGCGTCGATCGAGAAATCCGAAGTGCTGGCCGAATTCCTGAAAGAGCACGGCTACAAGCAGATCGACTTCGCCAATCCGAAATCGATGGCGAAGCTTTACGACGCGGCGCGCGCGGGCAAGCCTTCGAAGCTGTTCGCGGTGCTGAACGCGCGCTTCCACGAGCAGGAAGCCTATATCGTCGCGGAAGCCGGTGTGCCGGGCGCGATCACCATTGCCACCAACATGGCGGGCCGCGGCACCGACATCAAACTCGGCGGTTCGCTGGAGATGCGCGCGGCGGCCGCAACCGCCGGTATCGAAGACGAGGCCGAGAAATCAAAGGTCGTCGAGGGCATCAAGGCCGACATCGAGAAGTTCAAGGCCGTGGTGCTAGCGGCGGAGGAAACTGTCGAACTCGATCCGGGCAAGCCCGGCAAGACGGTGCAGAAGCCGGGCGGCCTCTACATTATCGGCTCCGAGCGCCACGAGTCCCGCCGCATTGACAACCAGTTGCGCGGTCGCGCCGGCCGTCAGGGTGACCCCGGCCGCACCAAGTTCTATTTGTCGCTCGATGATGATCTGATGCGCATTTTCGGCTCGGACCGTCTCGACAGCATGCTGCAGCGCCTTGGCCTCAAGGAAGGCGAGGCGATCATCCATCCGTGGATCAACAAGGCGCTTGAAAAGGCGCAGCAGAAGGTCGAAGCGCGCAACTTCGACATCCGCAAAAATCTCCTGAAATACGACGACGTCCAGAACGATCAGCGCAAGGTGATCTTCGAGCAGCGCATCGATCTGATGCGCGATCAGAACGTCAGCGAAACTGTCACCGACATGCGCCACGGCCTGATCGAGGGTCTGGTTTCCAAGCATATCCCCGAGCACGCCTATGCCGAGCAGTGGGATGTCGCGGGGCTGCGTGACGAGTTGAAGCGCGTGCTCGATCTCGACCTGCCGGTCGAGGATTGGGCCAAGGAAGAAGGCATCGCCGACGAGGAGATGCTGGCGCGGCTCGAGAAACATGTCGACGAGCACATGGCGGCGAAGTCTGCGCAGTGGGGTCCCGACGTGATGCGTTACGTCGAGAAGACCATTCTGCTGCAAACACTCGACCACCTGTGGCGCGAGCATCTCGTCATGCTCGATCATCTGCGACAGGTTATTGGCCTGCGTGGCTACGGCCAGCGCGATCCGTTGCAGGAATACAAGGCGGAAGCTTTCGAGCTGTTCGAGTCGCTGATCGCGCATCTGCGCGAGGCGGTTACCGCGCAGCTCATGCGCGTCGAGATCGTGCCGCCAGACGAGCAGCCGCCGATGCCGGTGATGGAAGCTCACAAGCTCGATTTCAATACCGGCGAGGACGAGGTGGCGCAGGTGCAGACGGCGATGGCCGCCGCGCCGGTGCCGGCGTCAGAGCGCAATCCGTCCGATCCTGCGACGTGGGGCAAGGTCGGCCGCAATGAGGATTGCCCCTGCGGCTCAGGCAAGAAGTTCAAACACTGCCACGGACGCTTTGCGTAAGCGCGTCGCGATTGTTGCATTATTAAAAAAACGCCGGTCGAAGGACCGGCGTTTTTTATGCTCGGTGATGGCTGCTGAAGCGGGTCGTCTTACTGGAAGCTCGACCAGCGATTGTTGAACGAATTGGCCGGCGTGGTGGGCTGCGCGCCGGCGATGGTTGCGGGCGGCGTCGGAGCGGTGGATTTGATTTCGGAAGATTTGGCCTCGGACGGCTTGGTCTCGGATCCGGCCTGCGCCGTGCGGCTGAGCGGGATGATCCGTGGCTCCGGCATTTTGGCTTCCGGCGCTCGCGCGGGCGCGGCGTTCTTTGCGACGGCTCTCGCCTTCGGCGCGGGAATCTCCTTCGGCGTAACTACCGGCGTAGCCTGCGGCGCGGCGGGCTGCTCGTGTTTCCAGCCGACCTTGCTGGCGATGGCCGAGAACACGTTCGGGCCGCCGGTCTGGCCTGTCGCCTCGGACGAATCCAGCGCGGCACCTTCCGGCGCGCGCGGCGGGTTGACGTATGAGGGGATCGTGCCCGGCGCGGGCGCAGTTGCAGGGATGGTGTAATCGCTGACGTCGCTCACCGCGATCGACTGCGAGTCGGGCAGTTTGGTCGCGAACACCGGATGCATGCCGCCATCGATGCCCGCGCGCGATTTCGCGAGCCGCGCTCCGCGGGAGATCAGTTCGGCGAGCCTGCTGCTATCGGCGCGCTCCTTCTCCTGCAGAGCTTGCGCGACTGCGGGATTGAGCTGATGCGGTGGGCATTGGCCAGTGGGGTTGAAGGCCAGCGGTCTGCCACCCGGCAGCGGCTCGGCGTCGAAGACGTACTTCTTCTCGCAGACATCAACCCTCGGCTCGGTCTTGGTGACCTCGAAGATGTCGTTGCCCTGCTTCAGCATGCGCCAGAACGGCATGTTCGGATTGTCGCGATACTTCGCCATGTTCTGCGGCGTCATCCGGAACGGATAGGCCTGCACCTGGAACGCGGTCTGGCCGCCGAAGAAGGACTCGCGGCCGAGTGAATAGATTTCAGAGATCTGCTCGTCGGTCATCGCATAGCAGCCGCGCGACGAGCAGTCGCCATGCACCATAAGCTGCGAACCGGTGCGGCCCCAGGCGCGGTCGTAGGCGTTGGGGTAGCCCATGTTGAAGGAGAGATAATAGGCGGAGGCCGGGTTCATCTGTCCCGGCGTGATGGAATAGAAGCCCTCCGGCGTCTGGCGGTCGCCTTCGCGAACCTTCGGGCCGAGATCACCGGACCAGCGGCAGATCGGATAGGTCTTCAGCAGCGCGAAATGCCCGGTGCGGTCCTGCTTCCAGACTTCGAGCTCGGACTCCTGCTTGAACAAGCGCACCAGCATCGGCGAGCCCTTGTCCATGTTCTTGGTTTCCATTTCGGCCAAGAGTTTTTCAGGAATCGGCTTGGTGGCCTTGGCGCTCTGCGCAAGGTTCTCGCCATTGCAGCCGGCCAATAGGGTGCCGGTCGCAAGTGCTGCGGAAACCATCAATGCGCGGATGAGGGAACGGTTGATCAAGATGCACCCTGCGCTTCGGATTCCACGGCGCGAATGCCGCGGCGTGCGGGAACCAGAACGAGCGGATATTTCCGATTATTATCCTTAAAGAACCGTCAGCCGCAAGCTGGAGAGGCGCGAGGAACCCTCTCCATAGTGAAAGTAAAGTTAAATCAAATTTCACGAAAAAGCCACGATTGCAGCGTGGCGCCTATCAGCCGAGGCGGCGTCCGATATCGAGAAACTTCTGCCGCCGCTGGGTGCGGATCGCCAGCGGATCGAGCGAGGCGAGATCGCGGAACGATTGCGCGATGGCGTCACCGGTGCGGGCGATCATGTCGGCGGCGTCGCGATGGGCGCCGCCCGGTGGTTCCTTCAGGATCGTGTCGATGATTCCGAACCGCGCGAGATCCTGCGCGGTAATTTTCAAATTGGTCGCGGCTTCCTGCGCCTTGGTGGCGTCGCGCCACAGAATCGAGGCCGCGCCTTCCGGCGAGATCACGCTGTAGACCGCATGCTCTAGCATCAGCACGCGGTTGGCGGTGGCGATTGCAATCGCGCCGCCCGAGCCGCCTTCGCCGAGAATGACCGCGACATTCGGCACGGTGAGGTTGAGACACTCCTCAGTCGAACGTGCGATGGCCTCGGCCTGGCCGCGCTCCTCCGCACCGATGCCGGGATAGGCACCTGCGGTATCGACGAGCGACAGCACCGGAATGCCGAAGCGATCGGCCATCTCCATCAGCCGCACCGCCTTGCGGTAGCCCTCCGGGCGCGCCATGCCGAAATTATGCTTGAGGCGACTCTCGGTGGTGGAGCCTTTTTCCTGCCCGAGCACGCAGATGCTTTCGCCGCGGAAGCGTCCGAAGCCGCCGATCATGGCGTCGTCGTCGCTGAACTTGCGGTCGCCCGCGAGCGGCGTGAATTCGGTGATGAGGCTTGCGATGTAATCGACGCAATGCGGACGCTGCGGATGCCGCGCGACCTGGGTTTTCTGCCACGGCGTCAGATTGGCGTAGAGATCGTGCAGCGCGATCTTCGCCTTGTCCTCGATCCGCGAGATTTCCTCGCCGATGTCGCTGCCGCCGGCTGCGAGCGTGCGCAACTCGTCGATCTTCGAATCGAGTTCGGCAACGGGCTTTTCAAAGTCAAGATAGCTGCGGATCGGATCGGCCATGAAACAAATATAGGATGGAATGGAGGGATTGTGCGGAGGGCGGAAACTGGACTTAGGGCCTGCCCAAGTCAAGCGCGGCGGAACGAAAGATAAACGTCTGATATATTTGAAATATTATTTTTCGGCGAGCGGGTGCAGGTCGCGCACCAGGCTCTTCAATCGTTCTTCCACCACATGGGTATAGATCTGCGTCGTGGAGATGTCGGTATGACCGAGCAGCGTCTGCACGATGCGCAGATCCGCACCATTATGGAGCAAATGGCTTGCGAAGGCGTGGCGCAGCACGTGCGGACTGATGAGGCGCGGAGAAATACCGGCGGCGACCGCAAGCTCCTTCAGGTCGCGGGCGAAATGCTGCCGCGTCAGATGGCCGCTCTCTCCCGAAGAGGGAAACAGCCATTTTGAAGCCGGTTCGGATTTTGGCTTCTCGCTTTTCTCACTCTTTGCGGTATCGGCGGCGGCGAGATAGGCGGTCATCGCATCGCGCGAACTCTGGTTGAGCGGAACGAGACGCTCCTTGTCGCCCTTGCCGCGGACCACGATCATGCGCGCGTCGCGCCGCGCGGCCGACAACGGCAGCGCTACAAGCTCCGAGACACGCAGACCCGTGGCGTATAGCACTTCGAGCAAGCACCACAGTCGCATCGCGCGCAGCTTTTGCAGCGGCGGCTGATCATGGTCGGCAAACTCGCGCGCTTTTGCAAGCAGGCGATCGACGTCGGCGATAGACAGAACTTTCGGCAGCGCGCGGCCGCGCTTGGGGCCGGAGAGAATCGCTGCGGGATCGTCGCCGCGTTTGCGTTCGTTGAGCAGGAAGCGGAACAGATGCCGCATCGACGACAGCCGCCGCGCGACACTGGAGGATTTGAAGCCGCGATGATCGAGATCGGCGAGATAATCACGCAGCGCCTGCGTATCAGCGCGGGCGAAATCGAGCTTGGCGCGTGCAAGGAAGGCGGCGAGATCCTCGAGGTCGCCGCGGTAGGCGTTGAGCGTATTGTCGCCCGCGCCCTGTTCGGCGGCGAGCATGTCGAGAAACAGATCGATCGTTCTTGCGTCGGATGTGGCCATCACGCCTTCCGCCGTTATTTCTTCTGGAACTTGTCCTGCGAGATGTTGATCGTCATCTCGCGGGGCGTCGGATTGACGAAATTCGCCAGCGCGTACACGGCGCCGTAAATCAGGCCGCCGATGATCGCGATCACGCTCAGGAAGCGAAACAGACTTGGCATTGGTTTTCTGGCAGTGGCTTCTGCCGTCCCCATCTCCGGGCCGCTCCGGTGGCATCGGAGCGTTAACGACATCCACCATGTTCGGGCCGTTTCAGCAAGCCTTCCATAATGTCCCCTATGGCAAGGCCGCCGAAGACGGTAAGATGACAGAATATGAGCCCCGACGAGCCCGCGGAAATGTCCGAAATCCTTGCCCGGCAAGGTGTTGCCCAGAACCAGATCGCCGATATCGTGTCGGCGCTCGGGGCGCGGACGATTGTCCTTGTCGGCATGATGGGATCGGGAAAATCCACCGTGGGACGCCGGCTGGCGGCGCGGTTGCGGCTGCCGTTCGTCGACGCCGACCATGAGATCGAAACGCGGCACGGCGGCATGACAATCACCGAGATTTTCGCGACCCATGGCGAGCCGTATTTCCGCGAGGGCGAGGCCAAGGTGATCTCGGCGCTGCTCGACGGCGGCGCGCAGGTGCTTGCGACCGGTGGCGGGGCCGTGCTGCGCGAGGACACACGCACGCGCATTCACGACAAAGCGGTATCCATTTGGCTCAAAGCGGACGGCGCGACCGTGCTCCGCAGGGTCAAGCGCCGCTCCGACCGGCCGTTGCTGCAGACCGAGGATCCCGCCGCGACCATCGAGCGCCTGATTGCCGCACGCGAGCCGTTCTACAGCCTTGCCGACATCTCCATCGTCTCGCGCGACGTGCCGCACGACAAAATCGTCGATGAGTGCATCGAGGCGCTCCATGAATATTTGTGCGGGAATACGTCTGTCGCTTTCGCAAACAAGACTTAAATAAGGACTCTGATGCCGGCAGCCGCTGAAACCAAACTCCGTCCTGATGACACGACGACGATCGAGGTCGGTCTCGGCGCACGTTCCTATTCCATCGCGATTGGACGCGGCCTGCTGCCCTCGCTCGGCGAGCGCATCAAGGCGCTGCGGCCCGGTGCGCGCGCGGCGATTGTGACCGATCACACCGTGGCGCAGCACTGGTTGCAACCGGCGATGGATGCGCTCAAGGCTGCCGGCGTCGAAGCAGCGGAGCCGATCATCGTCGAGGACGGCGAAGGCTCGAAGAGCTACGGCGTGCTTGAAGACGTGAGCGAAGGGCTGATTGGTGCCCGGATCGAACGCAACGATCTTGTCGTCGCGCTTGGCGGCGGCGTGGTCGGCGATCTCGCCGGCTTTGCAAGCGCCATCGTGCGCCGCGGTGTCGATTTCGTGCAGGTGCCGACCTCGCTGCTTGCGCAGGTCGATTCCTCCGTCGGCGGCAAGACCGGTATCAACTCGCCGAAGGGCAAAAATCTGATCGGAGCGTTCCACCAGCCGATTCTGGTGCTGGCCGACACCGCTGTGCTTGACACACTGTCGCAACGCCAGTTTCGCGCGGGCTACGCGGAGGTCGCGAAATACGGGTTGCTCGGCGATCTCGATTTCTTCGAATGGCTGGAAAAGAACCACGAGGGAATTTTCTCAGGCCAGACCGCACGCGAATATGCCGTTGCCGCAAGCTGCCGCGCCAAGGCGGGAATCGTCGCACGCGACGAGCGCGAGACGGGTGAACGCGCGTTGCTCAATCTCGGCCACACTTTCGGTCACGCGCTGGAAGCGGCGACCGGATTTTCGGATCGTCTGTTCCACGGCGAGGGCGTCGCCATCGGCATGACGCTGGCCGCTGAGTTCTCCGCGCGTCGCGGCATGATTTCGCAAGGCGACGTTGTGCGTGTGCAGGCACATCTGGCCGCTGTCGGCTTGCCGACGCGGCTGCAGGATATCGCGGGTTTCACTCAGGAAGGCGTCGGCGACGCGGACGCGCTATTGTCGCTGATGTTCCAGGACAAGAAGGTCAAGCGCGGCAAGCTCACCTTCATCCTTCTGGAAAAGCTCGGCCACGCCGTTATCGTCAACGATGTTGATCCGGTATCGGTGCGTGATTTCCTGAGCGAGAAACTGTCGCAGAAACATAACTGATTGAGCATGGGCTGGTTTACCTTCGCCGTCGTTATTGCCTGTCTGGTGATCTCCGCCTTTTTCTCGGCGAGCGAAACCGCGCTGACCGGTTCGTCCCGCGCGAGCATGATGCGGCTGAAAATGCAGGGCAGCCGTCAGGCTGGCATCGTCACGCGGCTGCTTGAGCATCGCGAGCGCATGATCGGTGCGCTGCTGGTCGGCAACAACCTCGCCAACATTGGCGCGTCCGCGCTCGCAACCGGCGTGTTCACGGCATGGTTCGGCGAGGTCGGTGTGCTGTATGCGACCGGCGTGATGTCGGCGCTGGTCATCATCTTCGCCGAGGTGCTGCCGAAGACGGTGGCGATCAATGCACCGGACCGTGTCTCGCTGCTGGTCGCGCGGCCGATGCAATGGGTGCTGCTGGTCCTGAGCCCGCTTCTCACCGTGATCGACGTGGTGGTGCGGCTCTTGATGAAGCTGCTGCGCATTCCGGTTGGCGCGCATCAGAATTTGCTGTCGCCGACCGAGCGGCTGCGCGGTGCGGTCGATCTGATGCATCATGAAGGCGGTGTCGAGAAGCAGGATCGCGACATGCTCGGCGGCCTGCTTGACCTGAAAGACCTCGACGTCTCCGACGTCATGGTTCATCGCACCGAAATGGTGATGATCAATGCGGACCTTCCTGCAGAAGAGCTGGTGCGCGAGGTGCTCGCCACCGAATACACCCGCATCCCGCTGTGGCGTGACAAGCCGGAGAACATCATCGGTGTGCTGCATGCCAAGGATTTGCTGCGCGCTATCCGGCTGACGGAAGGCGACATCTCCAAGGTCGATGTCAGCGCAATCGCGCTGCCGCCGTGGTTCGTGCCGGAAATGCGGCCGCTGTCGGAGCAGCTCAAGGCGTTCCGACGTCGCAAGACACATTTCGCCCTCGTCGTGGACGAGTATGGCGAGGTGGAAGGCCTTGTCACGCTGGAAGACATTTTGGAAGAAATCGTCGGCGACATTTCCGACGAGCATGACGTCGTGGTCGCGGGCGTTCGCGTTCAGGCGGACGGTTCGGTGATCGTCGACGGCACGGTGCCGATCCGTGACCTCAATCGCGCGATGGACTGGAAGCTGCCGGACGAGGAGGCGACGACGATCGCGGGCCTCGTCATTCACGAGGCGCGCTCGATTCCGGACCGCGGTCAGATCTTCACCTTCCACGGCTTCCGCTTCCGCGTGCTGCGACGCGAGCGCAATCGCATCACTGCGCTGCGCATCTTCCCGCTGCCGCAGGCGACGGACGAGCCGATGCCGCGCCGCGCGGGCAGGGCGTTCAGCTTTTTCTAGAATCTATGATGAAGAACGTGCGGCTATTCGCCGGGCGCCTGCGTCTTCAGCGCCAGTGCATGAACGCCGCCAGCGAGATCGTCCGCCAGTAACGCATTTATCATCCGGTGGCGCTCGACGCGGCTCTTCCCTTCGAAGGCGCGAGACACAATATGAACTCTGAAATGCGTTTGGCCGCCGGGGCGGTGGCCGGCGTGTCCTTCATGCAAATGCGATTCGTCAACGACGCTGAGGCTCTCCGGATGGAGAGCGTCGGTCAGTTTTTTGGCGATGGTGTCCCGAACGGTCATGATATCCGCAATATCGTGCGTTATTGAGCGCCGTCAATGCGCTTGACGCGCGGCCCTTATCATTTGCGGTTGATGGTCGCGGCGATGTATACTCGACGGCTCGCGAAATTCGCGATTTGTCTGTCCTCTTGAGCCACGTTGTCCGAACTGATGTCCTTCGATTCGAAATATTTTGACAAGATCCGCATCAAGCCTGCCGCGAAGGCGAAGACCCGCGTCAAGGAAGAGGCGGTGATGTGCGAATGGCCGGATTGCAAAAATCCCGCGCCGCATCGTGCGCCGAAGGGCCGTGGCAAGGAGCGCGAGTACTGGCACTTCTGTCTCAATCACGTCCGCGAATACAACCAGTCTTATAATTTCTTCTCGGGAATGAGCGACGAAGCCGTCGCGCGCTATCAGAAGGATGCGCAGACCGGCCATCGCCCGACCTGGAAAATGGGCGCGAACACCGGCCCGAAGGGCAAAGGCAAATCCGGCGTCGAGGACGAGTTCGAAGGCGCGCTCGATCCGTTCGCGATGTTCCAGGAAATGAACGGTCGCGGCCGCTGGCGTCCGGGACCGGGCGCGAAGGCGGAAACCAAGACCGAGACGCGGAAGGTGATGAACGCCGAGCGCAAGGCGCTGCAGGTGATGGGGCTAGGCGCGGATGCCACGCTCGAGATGGTGAAGACGAAATATAGGCTTCTGGTGAAGCAACATCATCCCGACGCCAATGGTGGCGACCGTTCGACCGAGGATCGCCTGATCGAGATCGTCAAGGCGTATAATTATCTGAAGACCGTAGTGCGCCCGTAAGGCTGCGGGTCTTACTCGCAGGACGAAGCACCCAGCGCTCGGCGGCGCGCCCGCCATGTGCGAAATGCCCATGTGGCGACACCGATCGCGAGCAGTCCGCCGACCAGCGGCAGCGCGTAATGCTCGGCTTTCGCGCCCCATTGCTCGGCGGCCGATCCGGCGAGCACGCCGGGCAGGATCATCGCGGGCGCCCAGACCAGAACGGCAAAGATGTCGATGGCGACAAATTTCGGTGGCGGCATGTCGAGCGCGCCGGCTGTGATCGGTACGAAAGCGCGGATCGGCGGAAGAAAGCGGGCGAAGAACACCGCGAACGTGCCGTAGCGCAGGAAGAAGCGTTCGCTCTCCGCGATCAGCGCCGGGTACTTCGACATTGGCCACAGCGCCAGCACGCGCCGCTTTTGTGTGTAGCCGAGCCAGTAAGCAAGGCCGTCTCCCAATGCCGCGCCAACGATGGCGGCGACGAGAATCGGCGCGAGTTTCAGGTTCCCGCTCGGGACCAGTGCGCTTAATGCCAGAATCACCGTCGAGCCTGGCACGACCGCGCCTGCCAGCGGCACGGCTTCGAGAAAGGCTGACAGGAAGATCACGGTATAGGCAGCGACGCCGTGAGAGGACACAAAGGCGACGACGAGATCGAGATACTGGCTCACGCGCGATCCAAAATATGGAATGACCAGACGGTCGGATCACCCATAGGTGGGCATTCACAGCAGAAAACCCAATGCGGGTTGCAAATCTGCAGGCCCAGCCCGGCAAAGATGCGGTACCGGGAGGCCTTCAATAATTCCAATAAATGGACTATCTTTTTGATGTAACGAAAGAACTTTTAGCAGCCGCAAGGCTTCTGCCGTTTGCGGCTCTCTGCTAGGTTCTCCCCGCATCCCACCCGCGCGAACAATGCACGTCTGGTTTCGGGAGCATCCGAGACCACGGAGGAATGATGACTGCCGCCACTTTGCAATCGCAGGAAGCTACGCGTCTGCCGGACATGAAGGTGTCCGTGCGTCAGGTTTTCGGCATCGACAGCGATCTTGAGGTCCCCGCCTATTCGGAGGTCGATCCTCATGTGCCGGACGTCGACCCGGATTATCGCTTCGACCGCGCCACCACGCTCGCGATTCTCGCAGGCTTCGCCAAGAACCGCCGCGTCATGGTCACGGGCTTCCACGGTACCGGCAAGTCCACGCATATCGAGCAGGTCGCCTCGCGGTTGAACTGGCCGTGCGTGCGCGTCAACCTCGACAGCCACATCAGCCGTATCGATCTCGTCGGCAAGGACTCGATCGTCGTGCGCGATGGCAAGCAGGTCACCGAATTCCGTGACGGCATTCTGCCGTGGGCACTGCAGAACAACGTCGCGCTGGTGTTCGACGAATACGACGCCGGCCGCCCGGACGTGATGTTCGTTATTCAGCGCGTGCTGGAAGTCTCAGGTCGCCTGACGCTGCTCGACCAGAACAAGGTCATCAAGCCGCATCCGGCGTTCCGCCTGTTCGCGACCGCCAACACCATCGGCCTCGGCGATACCTCGGGCCTCTATCACGGCACCCAGCAGATCAACCAGGGCCAGATGGACCGCTGGTCGATCGTTACCACGCTGAACTACTTGCCGCATGACGAGGAAGTCGAGATCGTGCTCGCCAAGGCGAAGCACTATCGCAACGATGCGGGCCGCGACACCGTCAACAAGATGGTGCGGCTGGCGGATCTCACGCGCAACGCATTTGCGAACGGCGATCTGTCGACTGTGATGAGCCCGCGCACCGTCATTACCTGGGCCGAGAATGCGGAAATCTTCGGCGATCTCGGCTTCGCGTTCCGTGTGACCTTCCTCAACAAGTGCGACGAACTGGAGCGCCCGCTGGTGGCTGAATTCTATCAGCGCTGCTTCAACGTCGACCTGCCGGAAAGCGCCGTCAACGTCGCACTGAGCTGAGCCGGATCGGCATGAGCGCATCGAACGTCAAGTTCAAATCCTCCAAGGAAGCGCCGACGGAGCCGTTCAAGCGCGCAGTGACGTCGTGCCTGAAGGCGATCGCCAAGAAGGCTGAGCTTGACGTCACATTCTCCGCGGAACGGCCGGGTGTCGCGCCCGGCAAGGCGCGGCTGCCGGAGCCGTCGCGCAAGCTGACCCGCAAGGACGCCGCGATCGTGCGGGGGCATGCGGATTCGATCGCGCTGCGGCTTGCCTGTCACGATCCGAAACTTCATCGCAAGCTCGCGCCGAGCAATCAGCAGGCGCGCGCAGTGTTTGAGGCGATGGAGCAGGCCCGTGTCGAAGCCATCGGCTCGAAGCGCATGGCGGGCGTCGCCAAGAACCTCAATGCGATGCTCGACGATCATTTCCATCGCGGCAAATATGACGAGATCACCGACCGCGCCGACGCACCGCTGGCCGATGCGCTGGCGATGCTGGTGCGTGAACGCCTTACCGGACAGGCGCCGCCGGTGGCCGCGCGCCGGATCGTTGATCTGTGGCGGCCGACCCTGGAAGAAAAGGTCGGCCATCGGCTCGATCAGTTGCAGGGCCTCACCGAGGATCAGGCCAGGTTCGGCGAATTGATCCAGGACCTCCTCACCGCGCTCGAGCTCAGTGATGAGCGCATCGCCGAGCCGGACGAAGACGAGAACGAGGACGAGGAAAAGAAGGGCGGCGAGAAGGGCGAGGCCGGTCAGGAAGCCGAGGCCGACAAGGACGAGACGGACGATATGTCCGCCGATCAGTCGCAGTCGCAAAGCGAGGACATTTCGTCGGACAGCGCCATCGACGCCTCCCAGCTCGCCTCCAGCGAGAACTATGACGAAGGCGACATGGGCGAGGAAGAGACGCCCGGCGATGCCACGCGTCCGAATGCGCGCGGCCAGAATGAGCCGAAGGGCCCAGAATATCACGCCTTTGCGCCAAAATTCGACGAGGTCATTTCCGCCGACGAACTATGCGATGCCGAGGAGCTGACACGGCTGCGCGGTTATCTCGACAAGCAGCTCGCGCATCTGCAGCATGTGGTCGCGCGTCTCGCCAACCGCCTGCAACGCCGCCTGATGGCGCAGCAAAACCGGGCGTGGGAGTTCGATCTCGAAGAGGGCATGCTCGATCCGGCACGGCTGTCGCGCGTCGTCACTGATCCGTTCCATCCGCTGTCCTTCATGCACGAGAAGGAAGCGACCTTCCGCGACACGGTGGTGACGTTGCTGCTCGACAATTCCGGTTCGATGCGCGGCCGACCGATCACCGTGGCTGCGACCTGCGCCGACATTCTGGCGCGGACTCTGGAGCGTTGCGGCGTCAAGGTCGAGATTCTCGGCTTCACCACGCGTGCCTGGAAGGGTGGACAGTCGCGCGAGGCGTGGCTTGCGGCAGGCAAGCCCGCCAATCCGGGCCGGCTCAACGACCTGCGCCACATCATCTACAAGTCGGCCGATGCGCCGTGGCGTCGCGCGCGCAAGAATCTTGGCCTGATGATGCGCGAGGGCTTGCTGAAAGAGAACATCGACGGCGAGGCCCTCGACTGGGCGCACAAGCGCCTGCTCGCGCGTCCCGAGCAGCGCAAGATCCTGATGATGATCTCTGACGGCGCGCCGGTCGACGATTCGACCCTCTCGGTGAATTCCGGAAACTATCTCGAACGGCATCTGCGCTGGATCATCGAGGAGATCGAAACCCGCTCGCCGGTGGAATTGATCGCCATTGGCATCGGCCACGACGTCACGCGCTACTATCGGCGCGCGGTTACGATCGTGGACGCGGAAGAACTCGGCGGCGCGATCACCGAAAAGCTCGCGGAGCTGTTCAGCGAGACCCACGGTGCGCCGCCGGCAGATCGCCGCCGCAAGCTGCACTGAGCGCGTCATGACGCGCCGCATGTCTCGCCGCGCGTTTCTCGGACATGCGGTTGGCGGTCTCGCCGCTGCGCAGACTGTCATCCCGCTTCCGGTTCATGCACGTGCGCTGGCGCGATCGCTCGATGGCGTCGTGCCGGTCGAAGTGAACGCGCGGCCGCTGCCCTCCTTCGATCTGCGCGATCCTTCCCATGTCCGCTTCGGCTCGTTTCAATTCCGCAGCGGGTTGGTGCTGACGTCGCCGTTCCGCAAATTCGGCGGGCTGTCGTCGCTGCATCTCGATGCGAAAGGCGAGAATTTCATCACGGCGAGCGATAAAGGCGACTGGTTCACCGGGCGCTTTGTCTATCACGGGGATGCGCTGAGTGGCCTTGCTGATGTTAGATCGGCGCCGATGCGGGGCAGTGACGGCCAGCCTCTGGCGGCGAAAGGTTGGTTCGATACGGAATCGCTGACCTTCGACGGATCGATCGCGTATGTCGGCATCGAGCGGGTCAACAAGATCGTGCGCTTCGACTTCGACAAGGGCGGCATCCTTGCGCGCGCGGAGGAGGTCGCCGCGCCGCCGGAAGTTGCAAAGCTGCCTTATAATCTCGGGCTGGAATCGCTTGTCTATGTCGGCAAGGGGCAGCGGCTCGCCGGTACGCTCCTTGCGATTTCAGAACGCTCGCTCGATACCGACGGCAATATCGCAGCGTTTCTGATCGGCGGTCCTTCGCCTGGTATTTTTCATATCAAGCGATCGAATGACTTCGACATCAGCGATGCTACACTGCTGCCGACAGGTGACGTGTTGCTGCTGGAGCGGAAGTTCTCCCTGGCCAAGGGAGTTGGCATCCAAGTACGTTGTATACCAGTTTCGACAATTGCCCCTGACTCGCTCGTCGACGGCCCTGTTCTCTTCGAGGCGGATATGGGTGCTGAAATCGATAATTTCGAAGGGATCGCGACTCATGTCTCGCGAACCGGCGAGACAATTATCACGCTGATTTCTGACGATAATTTTTCATTTATTCAAAGGACCCTACTGGTCCAGTTCACACTGCTCGCGCGGTGATCGCCGCGCTGTGAGCAATTGCAGCAGAATGGTGCCCTGCAACAGAAATATCGCTGTGTGCGACAGAACGCCCTGCGACAGATCGTCTCATACGACCTCAGGACATATGTAAAATTCTTCCAGTCCGTTGCACGATCCTTATCGCGGTAGTGACGACTTACCGCTCCAAAAAAAATCCGGCATCCAAGACCGGCTGGTATTTCAGGGAGGATATGCATGAGTGTACGTACGAAGACGAGTTATGCCTTTGCTGCATTGCTCGGTGCCGCTGCTTTCGGGCTGGCACCGATGTCAGCGATGGCGGCGTGGGAGCCCTCGCGTCCTGTTGAATTGATCGTGCCGGCAGGCACGGGCGGCGGTGCCGACCAGATGGCGCGCGTCGTTCAGGGCATCATCAGCAAGCACAATCTGATGAAGCAGCCGATGATCGTCGTGAACAAATCCGGCGGCGCAGGCGGCGAAGGCTTCCTCGACGTCAAGGGTTCGCGCAACAACCCGCACAAGCTGATCATCACGCTGTCGAACTTGTTCACGACCCCGCTCGCAACCGGCATTCCTTTCTCCTACAAGGATCTCACCCCGGTCACGATGATGGCGCTGGACGAATTCATCCTCTGGGTGAACGCGGACAAGCCGTACAAGTCCGCGAAGGACTACATCGACGCGATCAAGGCCGCGCCTGATGGCCAGTTCCGCATGGGCGGCACCGGCTCGAAGCAGGAAGACCAGATCATCACCGTCGCGCTAGAAAAGGCGACCGGCAAGAAGCTCACCTACATCCCCTACAAGGGTGGTGGTGAAGTTGCCGTTCAGCTTGTCGGCAATCACATCGACTCCAGCGTGAACAACCCGATCGAGGCCGTGGCGCAGTGGCGTGGTGGCAAGCTGCGTCCGCTCTGCGTGTTCGACAGCAAGAAGCTCACCTACACCGACAAGGTTGCGGGTGATCAGACCTGGGCCGACATCCCGACCTGCAAGTCGCAGGGCCTGGACGTCGAGTACCTGATGCTGCGTGGCTTCTTCATGGCTCCCGGCGCGACGCCGGATCAGGTCGCCTATTACGTCGACCTGATGAAGAAGGTGCGTGAGACTCCTGAATGGGCTCAGCTCATGAAGGACGGCGCCTTCAACCAGACCGCTCTCAGCGGCGCGGACTATCTGAAGTGGGTGGACGCGGCTGAGAAGACGCACGAAACCCTGATGAAGGACGCGGGCTTCCTCGCCGCCAAGTAATCGTCACAACCAAGAACCCGGCGAACATGATCGTTCGCCGGGTCATCTCTTTCCGCGCAAGGATTCGACTCAATGAGCGAAGCATCACATGAGCAGTCGGGCGGTCCGGCGCATCGCACCGTCGAGATGGGCGTTGCCGTTGCCTGCATCGTTTTTGGCATCATCACGATTTTGGGGAGCATGCAGGTCGGCATCGGCTGGGGCGCCGAAGGTCCGCAATCCGGCTTCTTCCCGTTCTATCTCGGCATCGCCATTGTGCTGTCGAGCTTCATGAATCTGAAGAGCGCCCGGGGCATCGACGGTGAGCGCGAGTTCGCGACCTGGTATCAGCTCAAGCAGGTTCTGGCGGTGATCGTTCCGACCACCGTGTATGTTTTCGTGCTGCCCTACACCGGCATCTACATCGCATCGATGGTGCTGATCGGCGGCTTCATGATGTGGCTGGGCAAATACCCCTTGTACAAGGCTGTCCTGTACGGCGTTGGCGTGCCGGTCGCCATCTACTTCATGTTTGAGAAGTGGTTCCTCGTTCCGCTCCCGAAGGGACCGATCGAGTATTGGCTCGGACTGTGACGCGAGCAGTGCGCTCGAACCCATAAAAGAGATCAGGTAGGAAAACGTCCATGCTCGCAGATATCGCCAATCTGTTTCACGGCTTTGCGGTCGTGTTACAGCCCTCTAACATCTTGCTGATGGTCATCGGCATTCTGCTCGGTGTGATCGTCGGCGTGCTGCCGGGACTGGGCGGCGCCAACGGCATCGCGATCCTGTTGCCGCTGACTTTCAGCATGTCGCCGACCGGCGCGATCATCATGCTCTCTTGTATCTACTGGGGAGCGTTGTTTGGCGGCGCCATCACGTCGGTGTTGTTCAACATCCCTGGTGAGCCATGGTCGGTGGCCACAACATTCGACGGCTACCCGATGGCCCAGCAGGGCCGCGCCGGTGAGGCGCTTACGGCGGCCTTCACCTCATCGTTCGTCGGTGCGCTGTTCGCGGTTATCGTCATCACCCTCGTTGCGCCGCTGGTCGCAGACTTCGCGCTCGAGTTCGGTCCGGCCGAGAAGTTCTCGGTCTACTTCCTCGCCTTCTGCAGCTTCATCGGCATGGGCAAGGAGCCGCCGTTCAAGACCATCACCTCCATGATGATCGGCTTCGTGCTGGCGGCAGTCGGCCTCGACAGCGTCACCGGTCAGTTGCGTCTGACGTTCGGCTTCACCGAACTGCTGAACGGCTTTGACTTCCTGATCGCGGTCATCGGTCTGTTCGGCATCGGCGAAATCCTTCTCACCATGGAAGAGGGCCTCGCGTTCAAGGGCAAGGCTGCCGGCATCAACCCGAAGGTGGTCTGGCAGACCTGGCTGGAGTTGCCGCGCTACTGGATGGTGTCGCTGCGCTCCTGCCTGATCGGCTGCTGGATGGGCATCTCGCCCGCTGGCGCGACGCCAGCCTCGTTCATGAGCTACGGTATCGCCCAGCGTATCTCGAAGCGTGGCCACAATTTCGGCAACGGCGAGATCGAGGGTGTGGTCGCGCCGGAAACCGCGGCGCATGCCGCGGGTACTTCGGCACTGCTGCCGATGCTCGCACTCGGCGTGCCTGGTTCGCCGACCGCTGCGGTGCTGCTCGGCGGTCTGCTGATCTGGGGTCTGCAGCCGGGTCCGCTGCTGTTCGTCGAACAGCCGGACTTCGTCTGGGGCCTGATCGCTTCCATGTACCTCGGCAACCTCGTTGGCCTCATCCTGGTGCTGACCTGCGTGCCGTTGTTCGCGGCGATCCTGCGCATCCCGTTCAGCATCATCGCTCCGGTCATTCTCGTGATCTGCGCGATCGGTGCCTACACGGTGCACAACTCCAGCTTCGACGTGATCCTGATGATGGTGTTCGGCATCGTCGGCTACGTCATGAAGAAGACCGGTTATCCGTTGGCACCGCTGGTTCTGGCCATCGTGCTCGGCGACAAGGCGGAAGAAGCATTCCGTCAGTCGCTGCTGTCGTCGGGCGGCCACCTCAGTGTCTTCTTCTCCAACGGGCTGGTGTCGACGATCATGGCTCTCGGTCTCATTGCCCTGTTCTGGGGCGTGATCTCCGACCTGTGGGCGAAGATCCGCCGTCCGGCGAAGGCTGCGGCCTGATCTACGATCAATCTTCTTCCGGGGCGAAAGCCTCGGAAGGGCTTAATGACGAGCAACGAAAAAGCCGGATCGAAAGATCCGGCTTTTTTGTATCGATCCGCAGCAAACGCCGGCCTTGCCAAAAGGTCCGATCACGTATGGCAAGTAAGGCAGATGGCAAACAAAAAGGCCGGGCAAAAACCCGGCCTTCAAATTCTCGATCGTTCGAAGCTTAGCTTGCCGCGGCGAGCTTCTTCTTCTCGATCTGGCGCTTCAGGTCGGCAGCCTTCGGCGAAAGGGTCGCCGCATTGGCCTTGAGCAGGAAGGCATCGAGACCACCATTGTGGTCGACGCTCTTCAGCGCGTTGGTCGACACCCGCAGCCGCACCGACTGGCCGAGCGTCTCAGAGATCAGCGTGACGTTGCACAGGTTCGGCAGGAACCGGCGCTTGGTCTTGATGTTCGAATGGCTGACCCTGTGGCCAACCTGCGGCCCCTTGGCCGTCAACTCGCAGCGCCGTGACATGGCGAAATCCTTGTGTCTCCCGGAGCCAGAAAGGCCCGCGCGGGGGTTGCTACCGTCCATTTCAGGAACCGCGGACGTATAGTCGGAGGGCGGCCGAGCGTCAAGACGGCGCGGACACCGAAATGCTCGAAAACGCCGGGAGAATAGCGATTTTATGAATAAAGCCAAGCATTTCCCAACATATAATCGGCGTAATCGCGGAAGAGACAAAGCTTTTGCCGGTTCCCGACTTTTCAGTCGAGGGTGAGAACTTGCCCGGCGGCATCAGGATTTTCATTTGATGGATTTTTTCGCCCTGCATCGCTGGCGCCGGCTGCTTTTTCTTGCGCCGTTGCTCCTTGCCGGTCCCGCCCAGGCGCAGGGCCGGATGGACGCCAAATATCAGGCGACCCTGAGCGGCATCGAAATCGGCAAGGGCAGCTGGACGGTGGCGATCGGTGACAAGGACTATTCGGGATCGACCTCGGGCGGCACCACGGGCCTTATCAAGGCCATTGGCGGTGGTCATGGCACCGGGGCCACGCAGGGCAGGGTGCTCGCAGGGCGGCTTGTGCCGGACGCCTATCTGAGTTCGGTATTCTACGGCAAGAAGAACGAGACCATCCGCATCGCCTTTGCCGGAGAGCGTGTGAGCGCGTTCTCCATCGAGCCGGAGCCGCCGTCGACGCCGGAGCGCATTCCGGTGGTGGATACAGAGAGGCGCAACGTGAGCGATCCGATGTCGGGGGTGATGTTTACCGCACCCGGCAAGGACGAACTGCCGAATCCGCAGGCGTGCGCCACAAAGGCTGCGATCTTTGACGGCCGGATGCGTTACGACCTGCAACTCGCATTCAAGCGGATGGAGACGGTGGTGCTCGCGAAGGGTGCCAAGGTTGACGCGGTGGTCTGCACGGTCCGGTTCAAGCCGGTCTCGGGTTACGTGCCCTCGCGCGCCGCGATCAAATATCTTGCCGCGCGTCAGGATATCGACGTGGCGCTCGCGCCGATCGCGGGCACGCGGGTGATGGTGCCGGTGCGGGTGCGGATTCCGACGCCGCTTGGCCTGGGAATGGTGCAGGCGACCGAATTCAACACCGCAGCGCAGCCGCAGGCCGCCAGACGAAGCAATTAGAGCGCGGGAGACGGCGAAAGATTCCTGTGATGAGTCTGCTTGACTCGCGAGGCAAACGGAGTCCTCCGTGCGGTTAAGAAACTGGGTCCCGATGGGCTCAATTGAGGTGCGCTAAAATCGCGATCTGGTGGCATAGGAAACCCACTCGCACGATATCTTGCGGTGAACGAAGCCGAACACGACATGAGTCAGCGATTCGGGCCGCTTTCGTTCCGGACTCGTTCCAATCCTTAAATCCCGAAGGCTTTCGGAGCCGAAAAGCGTCGCGTTGTGAAACACTCCCTTCCTTCTGCTTCTCATTTTCAGACTGACCGCGCGCCCGGCGCGGGCGTCACCGCCGTGCTCGGTCCGACCAACACCGGCAAGACGCATCTCGCGATCGAGCGGATGCTTGCGCATTCTTCGGGGCTGATCGGCCTGCCGCTGCGGCTGCTCGCGCGCGAGGTCTATAACAAGATCGTCGCGCGCGCCGGTGCGGAGTCTGTCGCGCTGATTACGGGCGAGGAGAAGATCAAGCCGCCGAAGGCGCGTTACTGGGTCTCGACCGTCGAGGCGATGCCGCGCGATCTCGACGTGTCGTTTCTCGCGGTCGACGAAATCCAGATCGCATCCGATCTCGAGCGCGGCCACGTCTTCACCGATCGCATCCTGCACCGGCGCGGTCGCGATGAGACGCTGCTGCTCGGCGCCGCGACGATGCGGCCTTTGATCGAGCGGTTATTGCCCGGCGCGAACATCGTCACGCGGCCGCGCCTGTCGCTGCTCGAATTCGCGGGCGACCGCAAGATCACCCGCCAGCCGCGTCGCACCGCGATCGTCGCGTTCTCTGCCGATGAAGTCTACGCCATCGCCGAACTGATCCGCCGCCAGCACGGGGGCGCCGCGGTCGTGCTGGGCTCGCTTAGCCCGCGCACCCGCAACGCGCAGGTGGAGATGTTCCAGTCCGGCGATGTCGATTATCTTGTGGCCACCGACGCGGTCGGCATGGGCCTCAATCTCGATGTCGATCACGTCGCCTTCGCATCCGACCGCAAGTATGACGGCTATCAATTCCGCCGCCTGACACCCGCAGAATTTGCCCAGATCGCAGGTCGCGCCGGACGCGCCACGCGCAACGGCACGTTCGGCACCACCGGTCGCTGCGCACCGTTCGAGCCCGAACTCGTCAACGCGCTGCAGAACCACACTTTCGACAGCGTGAAGATGCTGCAATGGCGCAACACCGTGCTCGATTTCTCTTCGCTTGCGGCATTGCAGGTCTCGCTCGCGCTTGCTCCGGGACACGATGCATTGACGCGTGCGCCGCTCGGCGAAGACCAGCGCGTGCTTGAGCATGCGTCGCGCGACCCGGATGTGCGCGACATGGTGGTGGACGCGGGGGCTGTCGAAAAGCTATGGGATGCCTGTCTGGTTCCCGATTACCGCAAGCTGTCGCCGGCGGCCCACGCGGAGCTCGTGACTACGTTGTTCACGTTCCTCATGCGCAGGGGCCGGATCCCCGATCAGTGGTTCGCGACCCAGGTGGCGCAGGCGGACCGGATCGACGGCGACATCGACACGCTGTCCGCGCGGATTTCACAGATCCGAACCTGGACCTTCGCCGCCAACCGCCCCGATTGGCTTTCAGACCCCCTCCATTGGCAGGAAACCACCCGGGCGGTGGAGGATAAATTGTCTGATGCACTGCATTCGAGGCTAACTGAGCGTTTCGTTGATCGCCGGACCAGTGTATTGATGCGCCGCTTGCGGGAAAACACGATGTTGACGACTGAAATTGGAAAGACCGGCGAAGTCACCGTTGAGGGCCATGTGATCGGCCGCCTCGATGGCTTTATGTTTGCCCCCGATGCCGCCGAGGCGGGTTCGGAGGCGAAGGCTTTGCAGGCCACCGCTCTGAAGGCGCTAGCGGGCGAGATCGATGCGCGCGCGGAGAAGCTCTCCGGTGCTGCTGACGATCAGTTCGCGCTTGCCTCTGACGGCACGCTGCGCTGGACCGGTGATGCGGTCGGCAAGCTCACCGCTGCGGACGATGTATTGCATCCGCGCGTTCGCATCATCGCCGACGAGCGTCTTACTGGCGCATCGCGCGATGCGGTGCAGGCGCGGCTCGATCTGTGGTTCAAGACGCATGTCGAGAAAATCCTCGGGCCAATGTTCGAATTGTCGAAGGCAGAGGATGTCACGGGCATCGCGCGCGGCATCGCCTTCCAGCTCGTCGAGGCGCTCGGCGTGCTCGAACGGCCGAAGATCGCGGCCGAGATGAAGGACCTCGATCAGCCCTCGCGCGCCGTCCTGCGCAAATATGGCGTGCGGTTCGGCGCCTATCACATTTTCTTCCCCGCGCTGCTCAAGCCCGGCGCACGCACGCTCGCCTCGCTGTTGTGGGCGCTGAAGCAGGACGATGTCGACATGAACGCGCTTGGTGGCGCGCAGCATCTTGCCGCCTCGGGTCGCACTTCGTTCCCGGCCGACAAGGCGCTGTCGCAGGATGCCTACCGTGTGCTCGGCTACAAGCTCGCGGGCGAACGCTCGGTGCGTGTCGATATTCTTGAACGTCTCGCCGATCTCATCCGTCCCGCTTTGTCGTGGCGTCCCGGCACCGGCGCTGAGAAGCCTGCGGGCGCGTTCGATGGCCGCTCGTTCACGGTGACACAGGCGATGACGTCGCTCACCGGTTCGGCTGGCGAAGATTTTGCTTCGGTGCTGCGTTCGCTCGGCTATCGCATGGATCGCCGCGCGCCGTTGGCGGAAGCGCCGAAGCCTGCTGAAGCGCCTGCAGAGGCCGCGGCGGAAAGTACGGTTGTAGCCGAGAACGAAGCCCCAGCCGTGCAAACGGAAGCTGCGGCTTCCGAACCGGCAACGGAAACTGTCGCTGCTGAGACTGCTGCAGCAGCGGAAGCGGACGCCGTCACTCACGTGACTGTTGAAGCGCCTGCGGAGGTTGCGAGCGCCTCGAAGCTTCCGGAAGTTGCATTCGCCCCGGCAGAGGAGGCGGACACAGCAACCGAGGCAGCGCCTTCTGCAGAGAAGGCGGAAGAATCATCGCCATCCGATACGGAGGCTGCTTCCGAGGAAGCCGTGCCTTCTGAAGAAGCTGCGGCTGCACCTGCGGAGCCAGAACTTGTCGAAGTGTGGCGGCCCGCGGGCCGCCACGACGAGCGTCGTCCGAGGCATGAGCGTCATCGTCATCACCACCGCGCGGCGCCTGCCGCTGCGGCGGATGCTCCCACATCCGAAGGCGAAGAGAAAAAAGAAGGCTCGCGCCATCATCGTCGCGACCGTCACCGTGACGATCGCCGCAAGCGCGAGGATGAGGGCGCTCAGGCACGTGGTCCGCGCGAGGAGCGCGGCGAGCGTCCGCATCAGCGCTTCAAGGGGAAAGGCAAGTTCGAGGGCAAGCGCGACCGCGATCGCAAGGATGGCAATTCGAACTTCCGCACCTTTGCGACCAGCGCGCCGCGGGAACGCGAACGTGTGGCCGATCCGAATTCGCCGTTCGCCAAACTCGCTGCGCTGAAAGAACAGCTCGGAAACCGCAAGGACTGACGCCTGTCACCGGACCGCCAGCGTCTCGACAAGTGGCTATGGCATGCGCGGATCGTGCGCACCCGGACCGACGCGGCGAAACTGGTGTTGGGCGGCCGTGTCCGCCTCAATGGCATGCGGCAGACCTCTCCCGGACATGCGCTGAAATCCGGTGACGTGCTGACGGTGGCACTTGATGCGCGGGTTCGTGTTCTGAAGATTGTCGCTTTCAGCGAGCGTCGGGGTGATGCGCCGTCAGCGCAGGGCCTCTATGATGAATTGAACGGGAAAGAGAAGTAACTATCTGCGATAGCAGAGCCTTCCTTCTCTTGCAGCGCGGGATATCCTGCGCTAGGCCAACACCCAAATTTGGAACGGTTCCGGAGATCTGGATGACTTACGTCGTCACCGAAAATTGCATCAAGTGCAAGTACATGGACTGCGTTGAGGTGTGTCCCGTCGATTGCTTCTACGAAGGCGAGAACATGCTCGTGATCCATCCGGACGAGTGCATCGACTGCGGCGTTTGCGAACCGGAATGCCCGGCTGAGGCGATCAAGCCCGACACTGAGCAGAATCTGGAAAAATGGCTCGGCGTGAATGCCGAGTACGCTAAGACTTGGCCCAACATCACCCAGAAAAAGGATGCGCCTGCCGACGCCAAGGAATTCGACGGCGTCGAAGGCAAATTCGATCAGTATTTCTCGCCCAACCCCGGCACTGGCGACTGAAACAGGACGGTTCGCGGAATCCTCTTAACCGTAGTTGGTGGTGCGTCGTCCAGAAAAGGTAACGAGGCACCAAGAGCGGCCATAAACCTTTGATTTTTACGGAAAATGTGTTATTATTAGCACATTCCGCCGGTTGTTCACGTCCTGTCCATTCCGGATGCAGGCGTCGAAGGGCAGCCGGGTCCATCAGGGGCGTGGCGGTTCCACGCAAGGCGCCGTGGCAGACAAATCGCGTCAGAATAAAACCAAAGCTACCAAGGACAAGAATTCCGGCAAGACGCCCGCCCGTGGCGCCTCCGGTAAGAAGGCTGCCGCTCTGGCAGCCAGCACCTCAAAAAGCAAAAGAAGTGTAATGCCAGCAAAGAAGAGCACGAAGCCCGCCGCGAAGTCCCCTGCCAAGGGAGCGGCGAAGCCGGCCGCTGCCAAGACCAAGCCGGCCGTCAAGCCGGTTGCCAAAGCTCCCGTTGCGAAGGCTCCCGTCAAGCCCGCCGCGAAGGCTGCTGCGCCGAAACCGGCCGCCAAGCCTGTGGTGAAGGCGGAGGAGCCGAAGAAGGTTCTGACGCAGCGCCAGGGCTTCAAGACCAATGAATTCGTGGTCTATCCGGCGCACGGCGTCGGCCAGATCCTCGCGATCGAGGAGCAGGAGATCGCTGGCGCGACGCTCGAACTATTCGTCATCAGCTTCATCAAGGACAAAATGACGCTGCGCGTGCCTACCGCGAAGGTCATCAATGTCGGCATGCGCAAGTTGTCGGACCCCGCGCTCGTCAAGCGTGCGCTGGAAACCTTGAAAGGCCGCGCGCGCATCAAGCGCACGATGTGGTCGCGCCGCGCGCAGGAGTACGAGGCGAAGATCAATTCGGGCGATATCGTCGCCATCGCCGAAGTCGTGCGCGATCTCTATCGCTCGGAATCGCAGCCCGAACAGTCTTACAGCGAACGTCAGCTTTACGAAGCGGCGCTCGACCGCCTGTCGCGCGAGATCGCGGTGGTGCAGCACATCACCGAGACCGAAGCGGTCAAGGAAGTTGAGGCCAACCTCGCCAAGAGCCCGCGCCGCGGTGCTGCCAAGGCGGAAGCCGGCGCGGATGCCGCGAGCGACGCCTCTGATGATGATGGCGACGACGATTCGCTGAGCGAGGACGAAGCGGCCTGAGCGCTGCCATCCGATCGATCTTGAAAAACCCGGCCTCGCGGCCGGGTTTTTTTATTATCGCGCTGAAAATGCAGGACGCGTTGAGAAGGTCTCAATCTACCACGATCTTAACGCGGTCGTTCGGCCTCAGCGAGGCATGCTGATCGAGGCCGTTGAGAATACGAAAGCGCTCCAGCGGGCGGTCGACCCCTTGCATCCGCCGCGACATCGATTCCACGGTGTCGCCGGGCTTCACCGAGACGACCCTCACCCGCAGCGGCCGCGCCGCCTGGATTTCGGCAAGCGTCAGGCGGCGGAACGAATTGACTGTCTCGCGGAACGTCCTTTCCGTCTCAGCCGTCTTGTCCTTGGCCGCGAAAATGAAACGATAGACGTCGCCGCCGATGCGCAGCGCATAGATTCGGAACTGCCACTGATCGCTGCTGGCGGTCGCGGTCGCTGCGGGATAGCCGCCGATAATACTTTCCTCGACGGACGCCTTGTCGACGTTCTCCATCCAGCCGGAATTGAGATAGGTTGCCAGCGACAGATCCTGCGGCACGCGCACCACGTCGAACCGCAGCGCCTGCGCGCCGCCATCGCGCACGCCGACCACGGCCTGTGCGGTGTTGTCGAGCGTGTAGGCCTCGGGAGCCATGAAGGTGAAGCCGAGCTTGGGGTGCAGGAAGCGTCGTCCGCGTACGAAGCCTTCGCTCGGATCTTCGCCATAGACCAGATTGTCGATCGCGCTGAGATAGGCGCTGCGTTCGCGTTCATGGCTGCCTGACGCGGCGTATTGCCTCGCGCTGGTTTCCGCGTTCTCCACGCGCTCGGGCGTCGCCGGATGCGATGACAGGAAGTCTTGCGAGCGCGGATCGGCGGTGTGCGATGTCTTCAGCGCGGCATTGCGCTCCATCGCGGAGAGGAAGCGCGCAGCACCGTACGGATCGAAATTCGCCTTGGCCGCAAGCGCGACGCCGATCGCATCGGCCTCGAATTCCTGCGCGCGCGAGAAGTTCGCCATCGTCAGCTTGGTTTTCGCAAGCGCCAGCGCCTGCATGTTGGGGTCGTTACCACCCATTTCGCTGACCACATGAGTGACCAGCGCGGCGCGCTTGGCCTGCTCCTCGCGGATCGAAGCATGTTTGGCGAGCACATGTGCCATTTCGTGCGACAGCACGCTCGACAATTCGGACGTGTCGCTCGCCAGCGCGAGCAGCCCGCGGGTGACGTAGAGCTGGCCCGTGGGCAGTGCGAATGCGTTCACCGCGCCTGAATTGAGGATGGTCACCCGGTAGGTGAAGTCCGGCCGGTCGGATGCCGCGACGAGACGATCCACCGCCTTGGTGATGAGTGCCTGCAGCTTGGGGTCGTTATAGGCGCCGCCATAGGTGGCGAGAATGCGCTGATGCTCGCGGTCTGTTGCGCTCGTTTCCGGCGATGGACGGGTCGGCTTGATCGTCGGCGGGGGCTTCTCGTTGCCCGAAACCTGAAAGCGCCCCATGTCGGTGCAGGCGCCCAGTCCGAGCGTTAGGCACAGCGCTACCGCCGCGGCGAAGCGGCCCGGTCCATACTGGTGCGTCAGCGCCTGTCGTCCCACGCGTTTATTTGCCTCCGGCCGCAGCCGTCCTTGTGTTGCTGACGAATTCGATCTGGCCGGGAAGCCTCGCTTCAATGCGCGGCCCGCCATGCTGCGCGATCCACCCCCGGACCCGAACCCGTTGACCCGCCAGCGTCGCGGCCGTCATGCCCGCAGCGGCGAAGGTCGGCATCATGCGACGGGAAATGGTCACGGCAAAGCCCTGAATCCGCCGCCGGCTAAAATTCAGATACAGCGTGGCTCCGGCCTGCCGCGCGGATAATATTGTGCCCTCAACGAGGCCGAAACTGCCGATATATTTCAATATCTCGTCTGTCGCGGCGGCGTCATGGATGAATTGTGGCTGCGACCAGATGCCGAGCCGGGAACTTTCGGCGCGAAGTTCTGCCTCTTTCAGGTCAGCCATACAGGCCTTGTCGCCGGCGCTGGCCGAGACGATAGCGTGGCCGTTGCCGCCAAGCGCGCCCTGCAGCATCACATTACTGCTCTCGGCGAACACGAAGGCATGCTGTCGGCCGTAGCGGTCGGGCGCGTCGTCGCTGCCGCGCAACATGACTCTCTGCTTGAGGGCATGTTCGCGAAGCCATGCAGTGCCGGCTGTCTCGGCTGATTTTGGAATTTCGATTCCGCTCAGGCGGACCTCGCGGCCATCGTCAAGCCGTAGCGTTCGGGCATCAAGGATGGCGGACACCTGTCCGTCCCCTTGCAGGGGGGCGTCGCAGATCGCGTGTGCTTGTGTGCCCGCAAGCGCGGTCCATGCTGCGACGAGAAAAGAAAGAATGTGCCGGCGGCTCGATGATCCGCCGGCGTGCATGATGTCAGCGCCTGCCCGGATCGGAGATCGCGCCGCTCGCGACCAGCCTGTTCCAGATGAACAACACCAGCAGCGCGCCGAGCGTCGCCGTGATGAATCCCGCGCCCTGATTGGGACCGTAGTGGCCGATCGCCTGACCGATCCATGTCGCGACGAAAGCGCCCACGATGCCGAGCACTGTGGTCAGGATGAAGCCCGATGGATTGTTGGGGCCGGGCGACAGCAGCCGCGCGATGATGCCGGCGACGAACCCAACCAGAAGGATGTAGAGCATCGCGAAATTCCTTTTTGCGAAAGATGGAAGGATGCCACTGGCTTACAGCCAGCGGGAGATTTCCTGCTCGTTCGGCAGTCGGCCATCGGGCGTGAGCTGATGGATGATGTTCGGGAGCTGTTGTGCCAGACCTTCAAGCAGTTCGTCGCGCGACAGGCCGGTCTGGGTGGTCAGAGTGTTGATCTGATCGGCGCCGAGCGCGCTCGCCAGATCGTTCGATGAAATTTGTTTGTTGGCGCCGGGGCCGACCCACGAATTGGCGGCGTCGCCGTGTCCGGCGTCCTGGAATTGCTTGAGCAGGTCATTGAGGCCGCCGCTCAGTACGCTGCCGGCTGCGCCACCGGCGAGAAGTCCGCCGAGAACGCCACCAAGATTACCCTGCAGAAGTCCGCCGAGGCCGCCGCTCAGACCTCCGGTCGCCATGCCGCCACTGGGTGCGGGTGTGCTTCCCGGTGCGGTCGAATTGCCGCCGGTCGGCGCGGTCGCCGTCCCGGTCGAACCGGTGACGTGCTTGACGGCCTTGTAGGCGAGCAGCGCGAGGACTGCCATGGTCATCGGCGACATCCCGCTCGAGGCGTTGGGATCTTTCGGGGCACGAGGACCGTTTTGCATCCCGTTCAGAACATCAAACAAACCCATGGCAACCTCCTTCGGCATTTAGTTCCATTCAAGAATAGGGGGCGCCGAAATCCCCTACAAGGGAACGGCGGGATAGAATTTGCACAATGCCGCCACGGCAGTGTGACGCCTTCAAGACATTGATACCGTCAGCCGAAAGGAGGTCGCGAGCGGGATTTCGCTCCGGGGTCAGCGTTTGCGGGCTGCCGTGCGTTTTTTCGCCGTGCGCTTGGAAGTTTTGCGCTTGGAGGTTTTACGCGCTGTCTTTCTGGTGACCTTCTTCACGGTTTTCCGGGTGCTCTTTTTAGCGGCCTTACGCGCGGTCTTTTTCTTCGGGACTTTCTTGCCTGCCTTGCGCGCCTCGGAAAGCCCGATGGCGATGGCCTGTTTGCGGCTCTTCACTTTCTTCCCGCTGCGGCCGCTTTTGAGCGTGCCGGCCTTGCGCTTTTTCATCGCGCGCTCAACCTTGCGGGCCGAGCCTTTGGAGTATTTCCTCGCCATGTCGTGCTCCTATTGGTTGAAGTAAAAGCCGCAGGCGCCCGCCTGGTTCCCGATTTCCAGATTTCGCCGTCAAGTCGCGGTACTATGACCCCAGGGGACAATGGTCCGGAGGGGATGGCCGCTGGCGAGAGTGGAACCGCTCTGGTATCAACGTCCGGCGCTTCGCGAAGATCGAAAATGCTTCGCAGTTGTGCTGTCAGTTGTTGACCGATCGCGTTCGAAGTCCGTTCTCAATCGTCACCCGGATGACTCATGACCGTTCCTCCGCCCAACACCTCTTCCGTTTCGGCTGATCCCCGCCGCAACTTCTCGATCGCCTTCGGGCTTGAGCGGATCGGCCTGATCGCGGTGCGCGCGCCGGTCGTGACCCTGATTGTCCTGGCGGCCTTATGCGTCGGAGCCTTCTTCGGTCTTCAGCACATCAAGATCGACGATTCACTCAGTCAGCTCTTTCGTTCGGATACCCCTGAATACAAACAATATGAGGAGGTGACGAAGCGCTTCCCCTCCAGCGAATTCGACGTGCTGGTGGTGGTCGAAGGCAAGGCGCTGCTTGAGCGCAACTCGCTGGAGAAATTGCGCGACCTCGTTACCGATCTTCAACTGGTGGACGGCACCCGCGGCATCATCTCGCTGTTCTCCGCGCGCCAGCCGCCCGAGAACGGCAACCTGCCGGCGGCCCTTTTTCCAGAGACACTGCCGCAGGGACAGGCGTATCAGGATCTGGTCGCCAAGGTCAGAAGCAACGAGATCATTCGCGGCAAGCTGTTGTCTGAAGATGGCACGCTGGCGCTAATCGTGCTTGCACTCGATCCGCAGGTCGTCAGCAGCAAGGGGCTCAGCACGACCATCGGCGAGATTCGCAAGCTGATGGGTGAAGACCTCGCCGGGACAGGACTGACAAGCCAGTTATCCGGAGTGCCGGTGATGCAGCTCGAAATCCGCAATGCGGTCGAGCGGGACGGCATGACCTACAATATCGCGGGGGTTCTCGCAGGCTGCCTGATCGCGATCATTTTCTTCCGGCGGGTTTCTTTCATGGTTGCAGCGGCGTTCCCACCGCTGCTGGCGATCCTGCTGTCGCTCGGCACACTCGGTTGGCTTGGTTTCAGCCTCAATATGTTTCTGAACGTGATGACGCCGCTCATCATGGTCATCAGTTTTTCCGACTCGATGCAGCTCACCTTTGCCGCGCGTGACCGGCTGATCGCGGGCGAGGACAAGCGTACGGCGTTTCGCAATGCCGTGCTGGTCGTTGGCCCGGCCTGCGTGCTCACACACGGTACTGCCGCGCTGTCGTTCATCGCGCTGCAGTTCTCCGACTCCGACCTGATCCGGAAGTTCGGCGAAGCGGGATTATTGGCGACGGTCATCGCGCTGGTCGCGGTGCTGTCGCTGGTGCCGGTGTTCGGCGTGCTGCTGGTGCGCAAGGAGAATGTGTTCGCCACCAAGATCAAGGGCGCCGATGCCGGCGTCGAGGCGCTGCGGGCATTCTGCCGCTGGATCGCCGTGCGCATGGTCGGCCATCCGGGATTTTTCAGCCTGATCGCGCTGCTCGTGGTGTTGGGGCTCGGCACGATCTATGCCAATCTGCAGCCGCGCTATCGCCTTGCCGATCAGGTGCCTGACAAGAAGCAGGCGGTTGAAGCCAGCGGACGGCTCGATGCCAAGCTGACGGGCGCCAATCCGATCGACGTGCTGATTGAATTCCCCAAGGGGGAAAATCTGTATTCGCCGCAGACGTTGCAGGTGATCGCCGACGTTCACGGGATCGTCGAGAAGCAGGCGGGCGTCGGCAATGTCTGGTCGCTGGAGACGCTGCGCCGCTGGCTCGCGGAGAAGGCGGGCCGTTCGGACGTCGCCACGCTCAAGGAATACGTGGACATGCTGCCCAAGCATCTGGTTGGCCGCTTTATCTCGCCCGACCACGATGCGGTGGTGGTCTCGGGCCGTGTGCCGGACCTCGATTCCAGTCAGATTCTGCCGACCGTAAACAAGCTCGACTCGGCGATGGCGGCGGTCCGCAAGGCTCATCCCGGCTATCAGATCGCCGTCACCGGGCTGTCCGCGATCGCGGCGCGTAACAGCGCCAGCATGATCGACAAGCTCAATCACGGTCTCACGATCGAGTTCATTCTGGTGGCAGCCTTCATCGGACTGGCGTTCCGCTCACTAACAGTGATGTTCGTGAGCATCCTTCCCGGCATATTCCCGGTGGTTCTCTCCGGTACTGTGTTGTGGCTGTTAGGAGAGGGGTTGCAATTTGCCAGCGTGGTGGCGCTGACCGTTTCGTTCGGGCTTGGCCTCAGCGCCACGATCCACTTCCTCAACCGTCTGCGGCTGGAGGAGCAGCCCGGCGTGGATGAGGGGCTCGCGGTGGAGCGGGCAACCGTTCTGGTGGGACCGGCACTGATCCTGACGACGGTGGTGCTGGCCTGTGGTCTGGTCGTAACGGTATTCTCGGATTTGCCGTCGCTACGGCTGTTCGGCTGGCTCAGCGCCTTCTCGATGGTCGCGGCGCTGGTTGCGGACCTGTTCATCCTGCGCCCGACAGCGATGTTCCTCATCAGCCTGTCGCACCGCCTGCGCGGGACGCGCCGCACTGATCCGAAGCCGGCGGAATGAGCCGGCTCTGAGGCTGACATCGGCATTAAAAAATCTCCGGGCCGAAAGCCCGGAGATTTTTATTTGGCGATCAGTTGAGGAGCTTATTTGGTCAGTGAGATGTTGACCGCGCGCAGTTCGCCCTTCGAAGCGATGGCGATCGACTGCCTTTTGCCGTGGGTCGAAATATTGAAGGTCGCGGCATAGCCGTTGGTCTGCACCAGTGCGGTGACCTCTCCATCCCGCACGCGCCCCTCGACGGTGCCGTTCACGCCGCGGCTCGATTCCGTCCATGAACCGCTGAGCTGGCCACCGCTCGAGCGAACCTCGCTTGCAAGATCGAAGCGATAGCTGTCGCTCGCGCAACGCAGGTTGATGCCCACCACGTTGTTGCCGTTGCTGGTCGTGTACTGCCCGCGGCAGCGAATCCGTTCATTGCTGACGCCGTTGTTATTGGCGATGGAGATCGTACCGCTGCCCGACCAGTGGCCAGCATAGTCGGAGAAGGCGCCGTCGGCGGCATAACCGGCCGAAGACGGCAACAGCATCGCAGCGCCCAGTGCGGCGGCGACGGCAGCGCCCGGCAAAGTTCTGGAAAAACGGATCATGTGGCGTGTTCCTGCAGTGAGCATGTCTGTTGTGGTCCCGATCTGCGAGCGGACATGACTCGCCTCAGGCCACGACGAAAGTGAGGCAGCACCATAGATTGCTAGCCCGAAGGATATAGGAACCGACCCGGCAGCGCCAAGGGGTTGGAACCCGGCTCCCGGATCGTCTCCATGTCTATAAGTCGGACGAGCCAGGGAAAGGTTCAAAGCATCTGTGTGACATCGGCCGCTCACCGATACCTATTTGTCGTAGGACGAAATCTCGATCAGGCTTCCGTCCGGGTCACGGCAATAGACCGAGGTGAGGGTGCCGCGCGCGCCCTGCTTTTTCACCGGTCCTTCCTCGATCGCGACGCCGCAGGCCCCCAGATGGGCGATCACCGCCTCTGGCCCGGCGGCGGTGAGAAAGCACAGATCGTCGCTGCCCGCAGCCTCATGGTCGGCGGTGAACCATTCCCCCTTGTTGGTTTGGACCGGACGCAGGTTGATCTTCTGCTGCCCGAATTTCATGGAAATACGGGGCGCCTTACCTTGGCCGGGGTCGAAGACGACGCGGGTCATGCCGAGCACGCGCTCATACCATCGGGCGGAGGCCTCCGCGTCCGCGACATTGACGACGAGATGGTCGAGTGCATCGACGGCGACTGTCATGTGATCTCCATATTGCGGCTGCTTGGGATGTCACTGGATTTTGCGGCAGGCTGGGGTCGGTGGCAACCGTGCGACCGTCGTTCTGTCGCCTAGCCGGTGCCTGCGAGGTGCTAATCGCCGCCTAAATTCTAGAAAATGGAATCGGTCGTTAAATTGAGTTCGCCAAAGAATGACGGCGTTAATTCGTTATTGAGTCCCCGTCATTACGGTACCGCCGGGCACTGTATCGGTCAGTTGGGGGTATCGGTGAAATTCAAGTCTATTTCAGTTCGTATCATGGTGGCGATTTCTCTCGTCGCCGCAGGTTCATGCGCGGTTTTGGGAGGCCTCGGTCTGTGGCGCCAGCAGGCGACCATCGACACGGCGCTGGAGCGAGAATCGCGCGCTGATTATGCCAATCTGACGGCGGCACTCGATGCGGATACGCGCACGACGCTTGCCGTGGCGAACTCGCTTGCAGTCATTCCCGAACTCAAGGCGCTCGTTCATGCCGGTGATCGCGATGGCACGATCGCGCTGACGACGAAGGTGCTGGAAAAGATCAAGCCATTGGGACTTGAGCTGATCACGATCCAGACGCCACCCTCGATTTCTTTCATGCGCGCCCATGCACCGAAGGCTTTTGGCGATGACGTCGGTCCCCGCCGCAAGATGGTGGTCGAGGCGATGGCCGAGAAGAGGGCGATTGGCGGTGTTGAAGTCGGCCGCGAAATCCTGAACGTGTTCGGTTCGTCTCCGATGATCGATAATGGCACGGTGATCGGCAATGTCGACATCGGCGAGCCCTTCGGCGAAGCCTTCGTAAAGAACATGAAAGCGCGGTTCGGCGTCGACGTCGCGATCCACCAGATGAACGACGGCAAGATGAAGACGCTCGCGACCACGCTCACGGATTCCGTGACGAGCGTCGACGACGTCAAGCGCGCCTTGAGCGGTGAAATCTTCACGCATCAAAGCGAGCATGCAGGCCGCCCCGTTGCGACTGCTTTCGGTCCGATCAAGAGCTATTCCGGCAAGCCTGTCGCGGTGTTCGAAATTGTTCGTGATGCATCGGCCTATGCCGCTCTGAGGCAGAGTTCGACGATGTGGCTCGGGCTGATGACCCTTGCTGCGGTGATTCTGGCCGGTCTGATTTCGGTGTGGATCGGGCGCGGGCTTGCCGAGCCGATCCGCGCGCTCGAAGGTGCGATGCGCGCCATCACCGCCGGCGATCACGAACTGGTGGTGCCGGGTGCTCAGCGAGCCGATGAAATCGGTTCGATGGCGGCTGCGGTCGAGGTATTCAAGGACAGCCTCGCGGAAACGACACGTTTGCGAAACGCGCAGGAGCAGCAGCGCGCGATGTCCGAGGCGGAGCGTCGAGAGACGCTGCATGCCTTGGCGATGCGATTCGAGGAAGGCGTCGGACAGATCGTCTCCTCCGTCAGCACGTCGGCGGACGATCTGCGCGGCACGGCGGAATCGATGGCCAGCACAGCCGAGGAAGCAACCAACCAGACCGATCTGGTGGCGCGCGTCTCGGAAGACGTATCCCGCAGTTCGCAGGCGGTTGCGGCGGCGATCGAGGAAATGAATGCCTCGATCAATGAGATCGCCCAGCAGGTCAACGAATCGACCAAGGTGACGGGCGACGCGGTGGCGCAGGCCAATGAAACCAACGCGGGCGTTCGTGATCTGGCGCAGGCTGCGCAGCGGATCGGCGACGTTGTGAAGCTGATCAGCGAGATCGCCGCGCAGACCAATCTGCTGGCGCTCAACGCCACCATCGAGGCGGCGCGGGCGGGCGAAGCCGGCCGTGGGTTCGCGGTCGTTGCCTCCGAGGTGAAGGAGCTTGCGACCCAGACCTCCAAGGCGACCGACGAGATTGCTGCGCAGGTCGCGGCGATCCAGTCCGCGACGCGTACGTCCGTCGATGCGATCGACGAGATCACGCAGACGATCGGTCGCGTCAACGAGATCGCCAGCGCGATCGCCTCGGCGGTCGAAGAGCAGGGTGCGGCGACGCGCGAGATCGCCAACAACGTCTCGCAGGCGGCCGAAGGCACCAGCGAAGTCTCGAGCAACATCGCTGGCGTCCGCGACGCCGCGCGTGAGACCGGCGTCACCGCGGGCCGCGTGGTCGATGCCGCGGCGGCGCTGTCGGAGAACGGCGAGACGCTGAAGCAGCAGGTCCAGGCTTTCCTGAACGAAGTGCGGGCCGCCTGATCGCTACTTCGTCATTCTTTGCTGGCGGCGGTTACGCCGCCGCCAGCGTGTTACCCTGCGCGAGCGCTAACCTGTTGGAGGCCGTGCGCTCGCGATGAACGGTCAAATCCCGCTCTCGATAAGATGCCAGCGACTTCGTGCGTGCGCTGTTCAGCGCAACGCGCGTACCAGACTATCTTACTGGATCGGCAATATATTGCCTATCCAGACTGCTCAGTACCCGGTAGCGATTAGTTCGGACCGCAGGGTACGGGATGCAGCCATGATGACCGACAATCTGAGAGTTAATGAACGGGTCGCTCTAGACCTCATCGCAGTTCTACTCGCCTGCGTAATGATACAGTCAGTGGAAGTGGGAGTTAATCTGGCAAACCAGTATCCGGTTTTTGGTTTCTACAGGGCTGGTCTGCTCGGCATTGTGTAGTCGTCATGCGGCGGAATGGAATCGCTTTGAAGCTACCGTTGCGGGGTAAATTGGCGGCGATGGCTACCTGATATGTCGGTTCTAGCCTCATAGCGTCTCCTCTGCTATTAACGGGCCGCCGGTCCCGTAGCTCAGCCGGATAGAGCGACGGTTTCCTAAACCGTAGGTCGGAAGTTCGAGTCTTCCCGGGATCGCCATCTCTCCACCAGACCTGACGTCAATCGCTGCATTGTGATCGGCTGCATTGCGAAACCGCGCAAGTCGGCCCTGTCCTCCGAACCGACACCAATTGACGGCGCGCCGAAATCTTCAGAACCTTCTTGTCCCACTCATAAGAAAAAGAGTTCACGGGATGAGAAACAAACGGGAGTTCGCAGCGCTGCTGCTTGCCGGCACGTTTGCATCAATGATGCCGGTGTTTGCCGCCGAAAAAATCGATCTCGCAAAGAACGGGGTCCTTGATCGTCTGATCGCCCAGACCGGGGTCTACAACAAATCCAAGACCGGCAAGATGCCGGACTTCGTCGCCGATCCGACATGGCCTCAGCCATTGCCGCACAACTGGCTGCTTGGTCAGATCGGTGGCCTTTATGTCGACAGCCACGATCACGTCTGGGTCTACAATCGCCCCCGGACCATGACCAATGACGAGGTGGGTCTTGAAGGGCCTCTGCCGGGCGCCACCAACGCAAAAGGCGAGCCGGTTAACGGTCTCGGCTTTGCTCGCGTGAACGGGTTTGGCGCCGATTGCTGCCGTGCCGCGCCGTCGGTGCTCGAATTCGATGTCGACGGAAAATTGTTGCGCAGCTGGGGCGGTCCGTCCGATCCAGATTTCCTCAAAACCAAATGCAAGGCCGAGGACGGTTGCATCTGGCCGAACAGCGAGCACGGCATCTACGTCGATCAGAGGGACAACATCTGGCTCGCCGGCAACGAAACAGGCGGCAAGGTCGGCATGCCATGGATGACGAACAAGGAGGGCGGCGACGGCTTCGTTCTCAAGTTCGACATGAACGGCAACTTCAAGATGCGGATCGGCGGAACGCCGAAGGCAGCCGACAGCAACAACAAGGATGGTGGACTGAACGGCACGCCGTTGCTGTATCGCCCGGCCGATATGGTGGTCGATCCGAAAACCAATCGGCTTTACATCGCGGACGGTTATGGCAATCGCCGTATCCTGATCGTCGATGCCGATACCGGAAAATATATCGGGCACTTTGGAGCCTACGGAAACAATCCTGTCGATGATGCGGCTGCGGCCGCGCAGGGTGCGTGGCCGGAAGGTGTTGCAAAGGGCGTGAAGAAGCCGGCGTTCTTCCGCAATCCGGTGCACTGCGTGAAGATTGCGGATGACGGCAGGCTTTATGTTTGCGACCGCGGCAACGATCGCATCCAGGTATTCGACAGCAACGATCCTTCACTCGGCAAGGAATGCAGCAATCCAAACGGCGAGGCCGGGAAGTGCGGCTTCGTCGATGAGCGCTGGGTCTCCGCCAACACCTACACCCAGCCGGTCATGCCGGGCACGGCCGTGTCGCTGAACTTCTCGGTCGACAAGGATCAAAGTTGCCTCTTCGTCGGCGATAACACCAACCAGACCATCTATATTCTCAACCGCAGCTACCTCGAAGAACTCGGACGCTTCGGCCGAGGTGGACGTGCGAGCGGTGACTTCCACTGGCTGCATCAGGTGAGCCTCGACAGCAAAGGCAACATCTACACAGCCGAGGTTGACACGGGAAAGCGCATCCAGAAATTTCTGCGTTATGGCGAGATTGGATGCAGCGGAAGCGGGACTAAAACGGTTGGCGGGGAAGCTGCAGAACTCAAATAAGCCACTTGGCGACAGATCATGCCTGTCGACGGCAGGCATGATCTGATTCAATAGTAGGTAGAAATCTGGAATCGACGTCGCTTCGCAGGTGATCAGCACGCATATTTGTCGATTCAAACGTTCATTTCGGCAGGGTAAGCGTTCTTTGTCGTGACGCCGTGATGCGTAAGAGGGTAAAAGTGGTCCTGTTATTCTGCTGGGACTGCAATTTTCTTCGAGGCGCTTATGCGGATGCTACTTCTGCCCTTCACCTCGCGATTCATCGTTCTCACCCTTTGCACGATAGCCACGCTGGTGCTGTTCGTTGCGGGACTCGCGAATGGCGGACTGCCTGCGGTCCTTTGGGTGGCGGTTGCGATATTCGGCGGCCTTACCTGCATCGGCATCAACGATCTGGTGCAGCGGCGCCATTCGGTGCTGCGCAACTATCCGATCACGGCGCATTTCCGCTTCCTGCTCGAAACAATTCGCCCGGAGATGCGGCAATACTTTTTCGAGAGCGAGAAGGACGGCAGGCCGTTCAGCCGCGATACTCGCGCTGTCGTCTATCAGCGCGCCAAGATGGCGCTCGACAAACGCCCTTTCGGCACTCAGAAGGACGTCTATGTCGATGGTTACGAATGGATGCACCATTCGATCACGCCGAAGCCACCAACGGAATCGGATCTGCGCATCGTCATCGGTGGCACGGAATGTGCCAAGCCATACTCGGCCTCCGTCTTCAACATTTCGGCGATGAGCTTCGGCGCGTTGAGCGCGAATGCGATCCGCGCGCTGAACGCCGGCGCGCGTCAGGGCAATTTCGCGCACGACACCGGCGAGGGTGGCGTCAGCTCGTATCACCGCGAGAATGGTGGCGACATCATCTGGGAGATCGGCTCCGGTTATTTCGGCTGCCGTACCCGCGACGGGCAGTTCGATCCCGAGGCATTCGCGCGCGTCGCATCTGACGACCAGATCAAGATGGTTGAGCTCAAGATCAGCCAGGGCGCGAAGCCAGGCCATGGTGGCGTATTGCCGGCGGCGAAAGTATCCGAGGAGATTTCATTGATCCGTGGCGTTGCGATGGGCGAGGATTGTATCTCGCCGGCCTATCATCGCGCTTTCTCGACGCCGGTGGGATTGATGCAGTTTATCGGCGAGATGCGGCGGCTGTCGGGTGGCAAGCCCGCGGGCTTCAAGCTATGCATCGGTCATCGTTGGGAGTTTCTCGCGATCTGCAAGGCGATGCTGCAGACCGGCATCTATCCCGACTTCATCGTGGTCGACGGCAAGGAGGGCGGCACCGGCGCCGCGCCGATCGAGTTCGCCGATCACATCGGCATGCCGATGCGCGACGGCGTCAACTTCGTCCACAATGCGCTGGTTGGCATCGGCGCGCGCCATCGCATCCGTATCGGTGCATCGGGCAAGATCGCGACCGCCTTCGACATGGCGCGGGCGATGGCGCTCGGCGCGGACTGGTGTAATTCCGCGCGCGGCTTCATGTTCTCTTTGGGATGTATCCAGTCGCTGAGCTGTCACACCGATCGCTGTCCGACCGGTGTTGCGACACAAGACCCGGTGCGCGGGCGCGCGCTCGTCGTCGAAGATAAACGGGTTCGCGTTGCGAACTACCACAGCGCGATGGTGCGTGCGCTCTCGGAGCTGATCGCAGCCGCCGGGCTTGAGCATCCGAGCGAGATCCGACCGATCCATTTTTCCCAGCGCATCTCAGGCAACGATGTGGTGTCGTTCGCGCAGCTTTATCCGCAGCTGGAGCCCGGCGAATTGCTGTCGGTCACCGAAGACAAGCGGTTTGGTAGGGCGTGGGGGCTGGCACAGGCCGAGACCTTCGCGCCGAAGGTGTGAGGTTCAGAACTCGCCGTGCAGGCGGCCGGAGAAGATCGATACCGGGCCGCGGTCGGCGTTGTAGGCCGGATTGACGACGAACTGGTAGTCGGCGGTCGCGGTCAGCTTCGGGGTGATGGCATAGGCGTAATAGGCCTCCATCAGCCGCTCCTGCCGATAGTTCAGGCGACCGTCGCCGATCAGCACGCCCATGCCGCCCGCCGCGATGAAATCGCGATGGTCGCGCGACAGGGCATTGATCGCGCCGCCAATGCCGATGGTGTCGTCGGGGCGGCCCCATGACTTGCCTTTGATCGACAGGCCGCCCGACAGGCTGGCGTCGATATCGGTGAAAGCCATGATCTCGGTCTTGCCGTTATTCCAGCTCCAGCGGCCGAACAGGCCCACGGTGTCGCTCAGCGCCTGTTCGAGATTGACGACGTAGCCGTATTTGATGCGCCCTTCGCGCGTCGCGGCGATGTCGAGATTGAGCGCGGGGTTGTCGAGCGTCGCGCGGTAGCTGCCGGCGAACGCGCTGTTGAGCCATCCGATCGTGCGCAGTTTTCCCGGCTGGCCGAACAGCGTGTAGCGCTGCTCGAATTCGGCGACGTACTCACCGCGCCGGAAAAGATGCATGTCGAAATTGTTGGAATTGGATTCGGAGTCCATCAGGAAATAGCCGAAACGCAATGCCCAGTTTTTCTGGTTGAGTTCTGCGGTCGCGCCATAGGTGAGCCCGACCTTGTCGGCCGCATAGTCGAACGCGCCCGGTGCCCAGATCGCCCAGTTCATGAAATCCTTGCGGGGATCTTTCGCATAGGCGTTGCCATCGAAGACATCGACCACGGCAAACTTGCCGACCTGCACCGTGAGGCGGGAGACATCGGCCTTGCCGCTGAGTTGGGTCGGTCCGCTTTCAAGCGTCTCCTGTTCGCCGCCGAAGCCGAAGGTCTGGCGCACGAAGAGACGCGAGGGATTGAAACGCGGATAGGGAAAGCTCGATTTCTGCGCCTCGCCGCTGGAGAATCCGGCCAGGCCGACCGTGTCGCTGAGGCCGAATCCCTGCACAAGATCGGGATTGAAATATAACTCGCCGCCATCCCAGAGCCGCGCGTTGATGAAGAGGCTGTTGCTCCATGTCGCTTTGGCCTGCCCGTTCGGTGCAAGGCTGTTCAGGCCGGAATAGGGGGCGCGAAACGAAGGATAGGCCTGCATGAGATAGGTAGACTGGCCGGAGACTTCCCAGTTCGACGGGCCGCCGTCGCCAAAGTTGCTGTCGTTGCCGCCGACGAAGTCGAGCTTCCGGTTAAGCCCGAAGCGGACGGTCTGGAAATCGAACGAGCCTGCCGATTGCAGGCCTGAACCCAACTGCACATTCGTGCGACCATAATCGCTGTAGAGGTATTCGACCCTCGCGCTCCATTTCGGCCCGATCGCGTATTCGGCGCCGACGCCCGCAATCCATCCCGTTCGCAGCGACAACTTCTTCTCGTCGAAAGCCGGAGATGTGTACTCGAAGCGTTCGCCTGCGAATGCGAGGCCGCCGGTGACATAGAGCAGCCAGCGCGGTGCTGCGTAACCGAGCCGCGCGCGCAGTGATCCGGCGTAGTCCAGTCGTTCAGTCAGAATACCGTTCGCCGTTGCGGTCGTAGTGATAACCCCGCCGGAATCCAGATAGTCTGGAAAGGTCAGGTCGCCTTCGACGCCAAGCAAGACACGTGACGGCAGTACGACATTGTAGCCAGCCTGCACGCCAGCGGCGGCGGTACCGAAATGGTCATGCGTATTGTAGGCGGCGCCATCAAACACGTTCGCGCGCGAAGAGCCGAAGCCATAACCGAAATGTGCGCCCACATAGGCGCCGCTCCAGTCGAATGCAGGCGCGGCCTTGAACACTGGGTCTGCCGCGAACACAGCCGGGGACGGCAACGCAGCCGCCATTGCCGCCGCCAGCGCGCATGTGGCGGGTGTGCCGATTGAGAAAAAACGCGGGCGGCGAATCGCGGTCATAGGCCACAGGTGCCATGGCGCCAGCGGGTGCGCCACAGGTCGTTGTGGTGTGTGCACTGTCGTCAGGCCGTCACAGGACCGGTGCAAAAGGCGAGCGTTCTTCATGGCGGCAACCAACGCTATATGCGAATGATTGTCAACAGTATTGCGAGCAATTCGCAACTAGACAGGAGAACGACTTCCCCGATAGCCCGTTAAGTGGCGCGTCCGATCAGAGCAGTTTGGCGGATCGGTTCGTGCAGCCGCCCTCCCGCCCGGTCAAGGGCGGCTGAGCCGTTGAGAGCGGTCTAAGTGGGAAATTCTCAGGCGGTGGGGCGGTTCGCGAGACGCGCGATGTCGAAGGCATGAACGTCGGCGAGCAGTTCGCAGAACGCCCCGGCGCCATGCTCGATCAACTGCCGGCCCTTGTCCGCACTTGCCAGCGTGGCGTCGCCTGCGACGCCGCTGGGGTGCAGGTCCTGCGCCGCCCACGCGAAGGGCGCGGGCCGGTGCGGCGACAGCCAGCGGAATTCGCGCGCCATCGCGATGCTCGCAGGCTCGAAGTTGGCGATCTTGTCCTGACGCACCATCTCCGGCTGCGCCGCCAGCATGATCGAAGTCTCGATTGCGCCACCATGGATGCCGTGAGCGATTTCCTCGTCCGGGAAAAGTCCGTCAGGCGTGCCGAAACGGTGCCAGTTCGTCGTCACCGCGAGCATGCCGAGGCGGGAGCGCAGCTCCTGCGCGACAATCGCCATCGGCGCGCTGTTGCCGCCGTGGCTCGTCACCATAACGATCTTCTTTACGCCGCTGCGCGCGACGCTTTCGCCGAGCGACATCCAGTGACGGATGGCGACGTGATAGGGCAGCGTTACTGTACCCGGATAATCGATGTGCTCGATCGAGAAGCCGATGCTCTGGGTCGGCAGGAATGACGCCGGAATCTGCGCGGGAAGCAGCGCCTGCACGCGCGCGAGGTAGGCCTGCGCGATCAGCGTATCGGTGCCGACCGGCAGATGCGGGCCATGCTGCTCCGTCGCCGCCAGCGGCAGTACCGCGATCCATTGCCCTGCGGCTGCAGGATCGACATCCGGCCATTTGATGGCGGTCCAGTCGCGGGGTGGTGTGACACTCATGAATGAAGATATCTTTGGATGAGATGGCGCGGATCGATTAGAAGGCGATGGGCTCTTTCAGGAACCGGAGCCTTCGGCTTCTATCATGGGCCAGAACGACCAGCGGAGTCCAATCATGCAGCCTGCCCTTTCGTTGCGAGCGTTAACGGCGGCCGGCCTGCTGATCTCGCTTCTGATGCCCGCACAGGCGCAAACTCCACAGAAGCTCGACAAGGTCACCTTCGGCACCAACTGGCTGGCGGAAGGCGAGCAGGGCGGCTTCTTCCAGGCGCTTGCCGACGGCACCTACAAGAAATACGGCCTTGACGTGACGATCGTGCCGGGTGGCCCCAACGTCAATAACCGCATCCTGCTGCTGTCGAAGAAACTGGATTTCGACATCGCCGCCAACAACCTGCAATCGCTGGATGCGGTTGCGAACAAAGTGCCGGTGGTGGCGGTCGCGGCGATGTTCCAGAAAGACCCGCAGGTTTTCATCGCGCACCCGGAATCCAAGGTTAAATCGCTCGACGATCTCAAGCCGCTGACGCTGTTCGTCTCGAAAGAGGGGATGCCGACCTATTTTCAGTGGCTGAAAACCGAACACGGCTTCAGCGAGGATCGTGTCAAACCCTACACTTCCAACGCGCAACCGTTTCTGGCGAACCGCAACAGCGCGATGCAGGGTTATGTGACCTCCGAGCCTTTCGCCATCGAGCAGAAAGCCAAGTTCAAGCCGACGGTAATTCTGCTCGCCGATTACGGTTTCAACGCCTATTCGACCTTCATCGAAACAAGAACCGATCTGGTCGAGAACAAACCCGATCTGGTGCAGCGTTTCGTCGATGCCTCGATCGTCGGCTGGTACCATTATCTGTATGGTGACAACAAAGCGGGCAACGCGCTCATCAAGAAAATGAATCCGGACATGACCGACGCGATCCTGGATTACTCGGTCGCGAAAATGAAGGAATACGGCATCGTCGATTCCGGCGACACGCTGAAGAACGGGATCGGCGCGATGAGCGACGAGCGCATGGCGGATTTCTTCTCGACCATGGTGCATGCCGGGGTGGTGAAGCGCGATATCGATTTCCGCAAGGCCTATACGCTGCGCTTCGTCAACAAAGGCGTCGGGCTCGACCTGCGCCCCGCGCAATGACGGCGATTGTCTGCAAGGATGTCACGCGGCGCTACGCCAATGGCGTAGATGCGCTCGGCCCTGTCGATTTGAAAATCCGCGAAGGCGAATTCGTCTCGCTGCTCGGCCCCTCGGGCTGCGGCAAGTCGACCTTGCTGCGGATCATCGCCGGGCTCGATGCGCCGAGCGCGGGGAGCGTCACGGTCAACACCCGTGCGCGGTCATCCCGCAGCATTGGTTTCGTGTTTCAGGAGCCGACGCTGATGCCGTGGGCGAGTGTCCGCGACAATGTCTGCCTGCCGCTGCGGCTCAAAGGAGACACGAGCGCGGCAAGTCTTGCACGGGTCGACGATCTGCTGGTGCGCGTCGGCCTGCGGGAATTCGCCGGCGCCTATCCGCGCGAACTGTCCGGCGGCATGAAAATGCGCGCATCGCTTGCCCGTGCGCTGGTGACAGACCCGGATATCCTGCTGCTGGACGAGCCCTTTGCTGCGCTCGATGAAATTACCCGCTTTCGTCTCAATAATGATCTTTTGGCGTTGTGGCGCGACCTGCGCAAGACGGTGGTTTTCGTCACCCATTCGGTGTTTGAATCTGTCTTTCTGTCGCAACGCGTGATCGTGCTGACCGCGCGGCCCGGTCGGATTTTCACCGAGCGCCGGATCGATGCGCCTGAACCGCGCGACGAGAACTTCCGCACCTCGGCGTCATATGCCGGTTTCTGCCGCGAGGTCTCCGCTCTGCTGGGGCAGGCGAGCGCAGGGGAAAGCGGGCGGGTTGCCTGATGGGCCGGGATAGAGAGCAAACCAGATCGATGTTCACGCAGGATCGCTCGCTGCCGAAGGCGCTGCGCGTTCTGCTGCCTGTTATCGTCTTTGCTGTCCTGATGGGGATCTGGGAAACGACGGTCCGCCTGCGTGATATCCCTCCTTACATCCTGCCTGCGCCGAGCCTGATCCTGCAGACGCTGGTGAAGGATTGGAGCCTTCTGTTTGCCTCTCTGCTCGCGACGCTGCGCGCGACGTTGGAGGGGTTTCTGGCAGCGGTAGTCGGCGGCATTGGTCTTGCGCTGCTGTTCAACCGCTCAAAATGGGTGGAGGATGCGTTCTTGCCCTATGCGGTGATCCTGCAGGTCACGCCCGTCATCGCCGTCGCGCCGCTGCTGCTGGTCTATCTGCCGCAGCATCTGGCCGTGGTGGCCTGCGCCTGGATCGTCGCGTTCTTTCCAGTGCTGTCGAACACGTTGCTCGGACTGAAATCGGTTGACCGTAATCTCGTTGGACTGTTCACCTTGTACGACGCCTCCCCGGCTCAGAAACTGTGGCGGCTTCGTCTGCCCTCGGCGCTGCCTTACATCATGGGCGGCCTGCGGATCGCAGGCGGCCTGTCGCTGATCGGTGCCGTGGTGGCGGAAATCGCGGCGGGCTCCGCAGGCTCCGGCTCCGGTCTTGCCTTCCGGATCGCGGAGGCCGGATATCGCCTGAATATTCCGCGCATGTTTGCCGCGTTGGCGCTCTTGTCGGCTGCCGGGATTGTGATTTATGCCGGTCTCTCAGCGGTGTCGCGCCTCGTGCTACGACGCTGGCATGAGAGCGCAATTGAAGGGGACTGATGACGATGGCGAATGAAACGGCGAAACCCGACATCCTGATTTTTGGCCCGAAGAAGCCCTTGATCGAGCGCGGTCTGGCCGAGCGGTTCAACGTGCACATCTTCCACCACCCGGATGATCTCGCCAAACTCTCGCCAGCGCAGGCGCAAAACATCCGCGGCATGGCGATCACAAATCTGGTCAAGGCCGATAGCACGATGCTGGCGCGCTTCCCGAAACTCGAGATGATCGCTTCCTTTGGCGTGGGCTACGATCATGTCGATTTCCGCTATGCGGCAGAGCACAACATCGTCGTCACCCACACGCCGGACGTGCTGACCGACGAAGTTGCCGACACCGCCATCGGGCTTCTGATCGCGACGCTGCGGGAATTCATCAATGCCGACCGCTATGTGCGTGAAGGCCGCTGGCCCAAGCAGAATTATCGTCTCAGCCCGGGCTCGCTGCGCGACCGCACCGTCGGCATCGTCGGCATGGGCCGGATCGGGCAGGCGATTGCCAGACGCGTGGCGGCCTGCGACGTGCCGATCGTCTATCATTCGCGCAATCCGGCTGCTGGCGTCACCTTCAAGCATTATCCGAACCTGATCGAGATGGCGACGGAGGTCGATACCCTGATCGCGATTACCCCGGGCGGCGCTTCGACCGCGAAGATGATCAATGCCGACGTGCTGAAGGCACTGGGACCCCGCGGCGTCCTCATCAACGTTGCGCGCGGCTCGGTGGTCGACGAGGATGCGCTGATCGCAGCCCTCCAGGATGGAACGATTATGGCGGCCGGGCTTGATGTCTTCGCACATGAACCGAACGTGCCGGAAGCTTTCTTTGCGATGGATAACGTCGTGTTGCTGCCGCACATCGCTTCGGCGTCGGTGGCGACACGCGATGCGATGGATCAGCTTGTGGTCGACAATCTGTTGAACTGGTTCTCCGGCAAGCCGGCGTTGACCCCGGTGCCGGAGACGCCTTTCGGAAAGCGTGCATGACATTTCGCACCGCTGCGCTTGCTGTATGTGTCGCCGCAGGCTTTGGGTCTGCGGTGCCGGCGTTCGCGCAGGACGCACGCTCGCTCACCAAGGAGATGGTGGGACAATGGGAGCTTGCGACGGCAGGGCGCGACCGGACCTGCGTGGTGACGTTGAAGAACGATGAGGTGCCGCTCGGCATGAAACTCGATCTCGAAAAAGGCTGCGAAGAAGCCCTGCCGTTCACGGGATCGATTGCATCGTGGACGGTGAAGGGCCTCGATATCGTTCGCTTTCAGGATGCGAAGGGCGAGTCCGTGCTGGATGTCTCCGAAGTCGAGAACGGCATCCTTGAAGGCGTCCGCAGCGGCGAGGGCGTCTACATCCTGCAGGGTCTCGCAGCCGCGCGTGCGCTGTCGAAGTCGACCGACCAGATGATCGGCGACTGGGCGATGGTGCGCGGCAACGGGAGCCCGATCTGTGGCCTGACTCTCACCAACAACGAGGCGGGTACGCCGGAAAACTTTCAGGTTTTCCTCAAGCCGAAATGCGATCCTGCTGTGAGCCGCTTCGCGCCGGTGATGTGGCGGATCGAGCGCGGCGAAATGCTGCTGATCTCGGCGAGCGGCGAGGTCTGGCGGTTCGGCGCCGACGATCATGCGCAATGGCGGCGGATCCCCGACAGCGCCGATCCGTTCATCATGGTGCGCCAGTAAAGCGCGCAACGCGCACGGCTACATCAGCTTCATGCCCTTGAGGCTCGAATGGCCATTCTTTCCGACGATGATGTGGTCGTGCACGGAGATGCCGAGCGGGGCCGCGATCGCGACGATGGATTTCGTCATCTGGATGTCGGCCTGCGACGGTGTCGGGTCGCCTGATGGATGGTTGTGGACGAGAACGATGGCGGTTGCCGACAATTCCAACGCGCGCTTCACCACTTCGCGGGGGTAGACCGGCGTATGATCGACGGTGCCGACCTGCTGCAATTCGTCGGCGATCAGCTGATTGCGCTTGTCGAGAAACAGGATGCGGAATTGCTCTTTGTCGGCAAAGGCCATCGCGGCGCGGCAATAGTCGATCACGCTCGACCATGACGACAGTACGGTGCGCTGCTTGACCTGACCCTTGGCGACGCGGCTCGCGGTCGCGGCGATCAGCTTCATTTCGGTCACGGCGGCATCGCCCAGCCCGCTGATTTCGCGCAGTCGCGCCTCGGGTGCATGGACCACCTCGGCGAAGGAGCCGAATTTGGCGATCAGGGTTTTCGCCAGCGGCTTGACGTCGCGCCGTGGCAGCGCGCGAAACAGCACCATTTCCAGCAATTCGTAATCGCTGAGCGCGTCGGGGCCCGCATCGCGAAAGCGATCCCGCAATCGTTCCCGATGGCCGTGATAATGCGGCGCTTCGGAGAAACCAGACTTGTCTGACTGATCGTCAGCGTTTTCAGGCATGGGCTGGCACGTCGCGAACTTACACGACCACCATGCCGAGCCTGCCATCTTTTGCAAGGCGGCAATTGCGGCGCGTCCGCTACGAAATCAGGCGGCGTTGTAGGGAGGCTTGTCCAGCTTGCCGGGGGAGAGCGTGAAAATCTCGACCCCGTCCTGTGTCACGCCAACGGAATGTTCGAATTGCGCTGACAGCGACCGGTCCCGCGTCACCGCAGTCCAGCCATCGGAGAGAATCTTCACATGCGGCTTGCCGAGGTTGATCATCGGCTCGATGGTAAAGATCATGCCGGGGCGCAGCATGACGCCGTCTCCCGGCTTGCCGATATGGATGATGTTCGGCTCGTCGTGAAACAGCCGGCCGAGGCCATGACCGCAGAAATCGCGGACCACGCTCATCTGCTGCGGCTCGACAAAGCTCTGGATCGCATGACCGATGTCGCCAGTAGTCGCGCCCGGCTTCACAGCGGCAATGCCACGCATCATCGCCTCGTAGGTCACGTCGATCAGCCGCTCGGAACGGCGCGAGATCGCGCCCGCGGTGTACATGCGGCTGGAATCGCCGTACCAGCCATCGACGATCAGGGTGACGTCAATGTTGACGATATCACCTTCCTTCAACTGCCGATCGCCGGGAATGCCGTGGCAGACGACATGGTTGATCGAGGTGCAGGTGGAGTGACGGTAGCCGCGATACATCAGGGTCGCGGGAATGGCATCGTGCGCAATCGCGAATGTCTGGACGAACTCGTCGATCTCCGAAGTCAGAACGCCCGGCCGTACGATCGGCACCAGTTCGTCGAGGCATTTGGCGGTCAGCGCGCCGGCTTTACGCATTCCGGCGAAGGCGGCCGGGCCGTACAGCTTGATCTGGCCGGTCTTGCGCGCGGCAGCTTGGGTAGCATCAACGTAGTTCATGAAAAGTCTGGCTTCGAAGGGGTTGCGGGCACACCGGCCGGATCACGCTAATCTAATGCCTTACGGGTAATTCGCAACCTTTGCGCGCAGGCCGGAGCTTCGAAATTAGACGGGCTTGGCGGCCGCGCCCGGGATGTTGTCGGTTGGAACTTCGACGATGGTTTCCACCGGTAGCGCCCCGCTGCGAACCCGCAGTTCGCGCACCGGATAGGGCACACGGATGTTTTCCTTCTTGAAGGCGGTCCAGAGCGCCTGCATGACCGCGCTTTTGACATTGTCCATTCCGACGTCGAGGTCGGCGACCCAGAAGGTCAGCGCGAATTTCATTCCCGTTTCGGCGAATTCGGTCAGCAGGCAATTCGGAGCCTTGAAGGTCGCGACATTCTGCGTGTTGCGGGCGATGTCGACAGCAAGCTCGCAGACCCGGTTCGGGTCTGCTTCGTAATTGGTGGCAAAAGTGACTTTCACCAGCATGCTTTTGTCAGTGTAGGTCCAGTTGATGACACGCTGGGTGACGAGATCCTCGTTCGGAATCAGAATCGAGCGCCCGTCGCCGGGCGCGACCGAGATGTAGCGGGTGTTCATCGAGCTGATTTTCCCGGTACTGTCGCCGATGGTCACGAGGTCGCCCGGCTTCACCGATTTGTCCGCGAGCAGGATCACGCCGCTGATGAAATTGGCGATGATCTTCTGCAGGCCGAAGCCGAGGCCGACGCCGATCGCTCCCGAGAACAGCGCGAAGGCTGATAGGTCGATGCCGACCGCCGACATCACCATGGCGATGGCGACGACCACGAGCGCGACCCGCACGAGCTTGATCAGCAGGACTTGAACCGACGGGGTGAGATCGTGCGAGCGGACGATCCGGGCTTCGATGAAGTTGCCGGCCGCGCCGACGAGCCACATCGCGATCGAAAGCAGGACGGCCGCCTTGATGAGCAGGAGCGGGGTCAGCCGCAGCGCGCCCAAGGTGATCGAGATCGAATCGAGCGCATTAGCGACGTCGTCCAGTCGGCCGATGATGCTCAGCGCCGCCACGGCCCATGCTGCGATGGAGACCACGCGGACTACGAACTCGTTGCGGATAACGCTGGTGGCAACGCGGATGATAAGCCAGGCGGTCGCGAGATTGACCGCTGTCGACAGGACGTAGCCGCGATAGAGCAACCCCGTCTGGACCATGATCAACCGCGATATTTCGGCCAACAGGGCAAAAATGATCGTGCCGGCACGTTGCATCACTGTCCGGGCGAGCAGCCTCAGTGGTGCCGGCCAGCCCATCGTCAGCGAAGTAATGTCAAATCTGGTCCGCAGGCCGCTACCGAGCGCGAGCGAGATACCGGCTGCGACCAGGATGATGCCGAACTGCAGATAGAACCACGGCGAGGTGATTTCCCCGCCGATGGATTGCATCGTGCGGTTCAGGGCGTCTCGCAGGTCGTCCCAATCCATTGGTAGATCCCGTCAGATGGAGGCAGGGGGCATCTTTTCATGCGGCCTTGCGACGCGGGCGTCAATATCGGTAAGGGCTGCATATGGGTCGTGCAGGTCGCGACGCGATGCGTTTGGCGCCGGAAATCCGGCACATTTGTGATGCCGATTTTATTTGGCGATCTGCCGTGGCCACTATAAGCAAGGTGGAAGCGCAAGTCGAAAGTCCCCGCCGCCCATGGCCATTCTCGATTCCGTCAGTCTCTCGATCCTGCTCGGCTCCGTGCTGATCATGGCTGGCATATTATCGAGCTTGCTGGCGCTTCGGTTCGGCGCACCGTTGTTGCTGGTCTTCCTTGGCCTCGGTCTGCTCGCGGGCGATGGCGGGGTCGGCAAGCTCAAATTTGACGATGTCAGGCTCGCCTATCTGGTCGGCTCCACAGCGCTGGCGCTGATTCTGTTCGACGGCGGACTGAAGACGCGCTTTCAGAGCATCCGCGCCGTTATCGCGCCCTCGGCAGTGCTCGCGACCGTGGGCGTTCTGATAACGGCGCTGCTGACAACCCCTATCGCCAAGTATGTACTCGATCTGAGCTGGATCGAGTCCTTCCTGCTTGGGGCGGTGGTCGCATCGACGGATGCCGCAGCGGTGTTTCTGCTGGTCCATGCGCAGGGCCTGCGCCTTCGTCCGCGCATCGGTGCGACGCTGGAGGTCGAATCCGGCACCAACGATCCGTTTGCCGTGTTTCTGACGATGGTACTGGTAGAGTTCCTGTCGCTCGGAAAAGGCTCGGCCTCGCACATCTTCTGGCAGTTCGCGCAGGAAGCGGTGCTCGGCATGGTCATCGGATTTTTGGGTGGCCGGCTTGTCGTGTTTGCGCTCAACAAGATATCCCTGCCGCAGGGCCTGCATGCGCCGTTCGTTACCACGGCGGCGCTGGTGATTTTCGGCTTCGCGCAGATCGATCATGCGTCCGGTTTTCTTGCGGTCTATCTCGCCGGGATCGTGATCGGAAACCGCCCCACGCGCGCTCACAATTCCGTGCTGACGTTCCTTGATGCCGCGACCTGGCTTGCGCAGATCGTGATGTTCGTGCTGCTCGGCCTTCTCGCGTCGCCCGACAAGCTGGCGGTGGTGGCTCTGCCGGCGCTGGCGGTTGCACTTGGGCTGATGTTCTTCGCGCGGCCGGTGGCGGTGTTTCTCTGCCTGACGCCTTTCCCCTTTCAACTGCGCGAAAAGATATTCATCTCCTGGGTCGGCTTGCGCGGTGCCGTCGCGATCTTCCTCGCGTCGATTCCGCTGCTTCTCGATCTGCCGAAGGCTCAGATCTACTTCAATGTCGCGTTCATCGTCGTTATCGTCTCCCTTCTGTTACAGGGGTGGACGCTCGGGTTCGCGGCGCGGCGGCTGCACGTCGCTCTGCCGCGTACTGATCGCGGCCCGCGACGCATCGAACTGGATCTGCCGGGGCAGCTCGAACAGCAATTGGTCGGCTATGCCGTGCGACCCAACAGTCTGTTCCTGAAGCGAGGACTGATCCCGTCGTGGTCGAAGCCGACGCTGGTTATCCGCGAGGAGAAGATCTTGTCCGCCGCGGAAGCCGCGCCGGTTCAGAAGGGCGACTATCTCTACCTGCTTGCGCCGCCGGAGAAGGCTGACGCGCTCGACCGTTTCTTCGTCGATATGGCGCCGGTGGCGGCTCCCGATCCGAACCTGCTCGGTGACTTCATGCTCGCGGGCGACGTAACGCTGGATGCGGTGGCCGAAGTCTATGGCATCGATGTGCCTGCGAATTTGCGATCACTGACGCTGGCGGATTATTTCGACATTCATCTGGACGGTGCGCCCCGTGTCGGCGCGGCGCTACCCCTTGGGTCCATCGCCCTGGTGGCCCGTGGTCTCGGTGGTAACCGCGTCAATGTCATCGGCCTGCGCCTGTCGCAGGATGAAAAGCCCATCCGCGTGCCCCGGCGTATCCCAGCGATCCAGCGCAAGGTCTTGCGGGCCTGGAAGAGGTTATCGGGCACCTAGCGCTCGTGTTTCAGAGCGCGCGGGACGGGATCAGCAACGGCCCGTCCGGCGTCTCGATCCGGTGCACGGAGATGTTGAAAATCTGCGCGATGCGTTCCGGCGTCAGCGCCGCCCCCGGCGTATCGTTGGCGATGATACGGCCTTCATCCATCAGAACCACGCGGTCGGCGAAACGCGCCGCCAGCGTGAGATCGTGAATGATCGCCAGCACCGCCGCGCCCCGATGGGCGATGCCGCGCAGCAATTCCATGACGATGAGCTGGTGACGTTCGTCGAGCGCGGCGATCGGCTCGTCGGCGATCAGCACCGAGGCCTGCGTCGCGAGCGCGCGTGCGAGCGCGACACGGGCGCGTTCGCCGCCGGACAGCGTGGTGACGATGCGGGTGGCGAGCGTGTCGGTCGTGGTCGCTTCCATCGCGCTCAGGATGGCGGCGCGATCCTCGGGCGTGACTTGCGAAAACGGATCGGCATGCGGCTCGCGCCCGAGCGCGACGATATGCTCGACGCTCATCGGCCAGTGGAATTCATGGCCTTGCGGCAGATAGGCCAGCGCGCGGGCGCGTTCGCGCGTACTCATGGCGGCCAGCGCCGTGCCGTCGAGGCTGATATTGCCCTGCGACGGAATAAGCCCCGCCATGGCGCGGGCCAGCGTGGTTTTTCCGGCACCGTTCGGCCCGGCGAGCACTGTCAGTTCGCCTGCGTTCAGCACGAGGCTTGCATCGGTCACGATGGTGCGCGCCCCGCGGCGGATGGTGAGGTTGTCCGCGTGCAGGCGCGGTGCGGTGTCGGGCTTCATGCCGATTCCTCCAGCACCTGACGTTCGCGGAAGATCATCACGATGAAGAACGGCACGCCGATCAGCGCGGTGATGACGCCGATCTTGATCTCCAGCGGTCCGGGCACGAGCCGCACGATGATATCGGCGGCAAGCAGCAGCGCGGCGCCCGCCAGCGCGGAGGGAAGCAGTGTGCGGGCCGGATCGGAGCCGTAGAACCGCCGCACCAGATGCGGTGCGACAAGGCCGACGAAGGAGATCGCGCCCGCCACAGACACCGCCGCGCCGACACCGAGCGCCACGCCGATCACGACCCAGATCCGCACGCGTCCGACATTGACGCCGAGCGAGGTCGCCGCATCCTCGCCGAGCGTCAGCGCGCGGAAGGCGCGGGCGTTTGCCGCGAGCACGATCCAGCTTGCAATCATGAATGGTGCCGCGATCCAGACATGGATCATGCTGCGGTCTCGCAGCGAGCCGAGCAGCCAGAATGCGATTTCCAGTGCGATGTAGGGATTGGGCGCGAGATTGAGGACGAGTGCGATGGCAGCCCCTGCGAGGCTTGCGAGCGCGAGGCCCGCGAGCAGCGTCATGGTCAGCGAGGCGCGTCGCCCGGCGATAGCAACCAGCGCGCCGACCGAGAGCAGCGCGCCAAGGATGCCGCCGAGCGGCACGGCGAGCGAAATAGGGCTCACAAGTCCGAAGGCCATCAGGCCCGCGGCGGTGGCGGCGGCGGCCTGCGGCGCGCCGAACAGCGACGGTTCGGCGAGCGGGTTGCGCAGCAGTCCCTGCAGCGACGCGCCCGCAATCCCGAACGTCGCGCCGATCAGGGTCGCGAGCAGTGTACGCGGCAGGCGCACGTCGCGGACGATGATCGAGGCGACGCCCTGATCGGAGAATAAAGCCTTTGCTACGGTCTCTGCGCCGAAATGCGCCGGTCCCGTCATCAACGACGACGCGAACAGCACCGCAACGAGGGCGGCAAGCAGGAGGCTGAGTAGACTTCCCTGTCGGTCGAAGGCCATGCGATCCGGGTACGATTCAGGGCGCCAGCGGCTGGCGCGATAGGATGGGCGTGGCATAACAGGGCCCCGCGATCAAGAAAATGGCGAACAGGGACATGCCGGCCCGGAAAACATCAGTTTGCGCAGCGTTGATCTTGCTGCTGGCGAATATGGTCTGCAGGGCTGCGGAGCCGCCGAAGCGCGTGGTATCCTTCAATCTATGTGCAGATCAGTTGCTGCTGACGCTGGCTGATCCTGCGCAGATCGCAGCGCTGTCACCCTATGCGACCGATGCCACGCTGTCGGTCACGGCGAAGCAGGCAGAGGCTTTTCCGAAAATCGACTGGAACTCTGAGTCAGTGGTCAATTTGGCTCCGGATCTTGTTCTGTCCGGCTTCAGTGATCGGCCGACGCAGGCCATTCTTGCCGCGACGGGGCTTCGCGTGGTGCAGGTCGCGCTGGTGCGCAATCTTGCCGAGGCGCGCGCGCAAGTGCGTGAGATTGCCACGCTTCTCGGCCATCCCGAGCGCGGTGAGATCCTCGCCGAAAAACTGCGTCGGGCGGAATCGGACCTGAAAGCGGTCGCTTTGAATCCGCCGCGCACCGCCATCGTCCTGCAGCGGGAAGGCTACACGGAAGGCACAGAGAGCCTTGTCGCGTCGATGCTGGCTGCGGCTGGATTGAAGCCGCCGCCGAATGCGCGCGGCGGCATCGGCGGCTTCATGGATATGGAAACGCTGCTCACGGCAGGTCCGGATATTCTGGTGCTGCAGGAGACGGCGAGCCACGCGAGCGATCAGGGCGCATTGTTTCTCACGCATCCCGCGCTGCGTGCGCGCTACAACGAGACGAAGCGCATCAATCTGCCGTCGCGTTACACGCTGTGTGGCGGCCCTGCGCTGCTCGAAGGCCTCGGTGTTCTGAAGGATGCGTTGAAGAAACTGCGTTAGGGCGTTTTAAGGTGGAAGAATCTCCGGCCCGCCCTGCGCGACGATGCGGCCGCGCTTGAGCATCACCACATGCCCGGCAAGACGGCGCGTCTCGTCCGGGTCGTGGCTGACATAGACCATCGGGATATTCTCCTCGTCACGCAGCCGCTCGAGATAGGGCAGGATTTCAGCCTTGCGGTCCTGATCGAGCGATCCGAGCGGTTCATCGAGAAGAAGAAGGCGCGGTTTCGAGAGCAACGCGCGGCCGAGCGCGACACGCTGGCGTTCGCCGCCGGACAATTGCCCCGGCCGCCGCATCAGGAGATGGCCGATATCCAGAAGGGCGAGGATGTGCTGCAAATGCGCGGCATCCGGTGCGAGCTTGTTCATGCGCCGGCCGTAATCGAGATTCTGCGCGACGCTGCGGTGGGGAAACAGCCGCGCATCCTGAAACACGTAGCCGATGCGCCGGCGATAGGGCGGCACGTGCAGGCCTTTGGTGGTATCGTCCACCGTCTCGTCACCGATGGCGATAATGCCGCGATCCGGTTTCGACAGGCCGGCAATCATGTTGATGATCGAGCTCTTGCCAGCGCCGGACGGCCCGAACAGGCCTGTGACGGGGCTGTCGCTCTGGAATGCGGCTTCGAGCTTCAATTCGCCGAGCTGCTTGGTGACGTCGATGCTCAGCATGTCACAGCCCGTGAATGCGGCGCAGTGCGCGCCGTGCGAAGAATTCCGAAGCAATCAGTGCCCCGATGGCCATGACGGCAGAGATGATGACGAGCCGCAACGCCGGCATGTCGCCTTCCGGCGTCTGGATCAGCGAATAGATCGCCGATGAGATGGTTTGTGTTTCGCCCGGGATGTTCGAGACGAAGGTAATGGTTGCGCCGAATTCGCCTAGCGCCTTGGCGAAACCCATGATCATTCCAGCGACGATGCCGGGCAAAGCAAGTGGTAGCGTCACGGTGAGAAACACCTGCCAAGGCGTGGCGCCGAGTGTGCCCGCAGCCTGCTCCAGCCTGCGGTCGATCGCCTCGATCGACAGCCGCATCGGCCGCACCAGCAGCGGAAAGGACATCACGCCGCAAGCCAGCGCGGCGCCGGTCCAGCGGAACGAGAATACGATGCCAAGGTAATGGTCGAGGAAGCCGCCGATCGGGCCTTTTCGGCCGAAGCTCAGCAGCAGAAGATAACCGGTGACGACGGGCGGCAGCACCAGCGGCAGATGGATCACCGCGTCAAGGAGCGCTTTGCCCCAGAAATCGCGACGCGCCAGCAGCCACGCCACGGCGATGCCGATTGGCGTGGATACCAGCGTGGCGACGACGGCGACACGAAGCGAAAGCTCGATCGCCGTCCATTCTTCAGGAGTGATGTCGAACACAGTCGTGCGCGATGTCGCTTACGTCGTGGGCTTGATCAGGTAGCTGAAGCCGTACTTCTCGAACGTGGCTTTTGCCGCCGAGCTCTTCAGAAACGATAGATAGTCCGCAGTGCCGTCCTTCGCGGTGGCGGTCGCTGCCACCGGATAGATGATCGGAGGATGCGAATCCGCCGGGAAGGTGCCGACGATCTTCACGCCGGGATCGACCTTGGCATCGGTGGAATAGACGATGCCGAGAGCGGCTTCGCCGCGCGACACCAGTGCCAGTGCTGCGCGCACGTTTTCAGCCATCGCCATTTTCGGCTCGACAGCCTGCCATGCGCCGAGTTTCTCCAGCGCGGCCTTGGCGTATTTGCCGACCGGCACGGCCTTGACGTCGCCCGTGGTGATCTTGCCGTCGCCGACGAGCTTGGCGAGATCGAAGCCCTGCTTGATGTCCACGTGGGTGATTTTGGAATCCTTCGGCGCGATCAGGACGATGCTGTTGCCGAGCAGATCGATGCGGGTGGCAGGATTCACGCTCTTGTTCTTGATGGCGTAGTCCATCCAGGCGGTATCGGCCGAGATGAAGACGTCGGCGGGCGCGCCCTGTTCGAGCTGCTTGGCAAGCGCGGACGAGGCCGCATAGCTTGCGGTGACCTTGTTTCCGGACTTCGCGGCATAGGCGGCATCGACTTCGTCGAGCGCGTTCTTCATCGAGGCGGCGGCGAAGTTGATGAATGTCTTGGCCGACGTTGCGGCGGCAGGCTTCGCATCCTGCGCAAACGCCGAGGTCGCAAGCGGTGCGCTGACCAGCGCAGCGGCGAGGAAAATACGGGGAAACAATTGCATAACGCGCTCCATATCCCTCCGCCGCAAAATCCGGGCGGAGTCCAAGTGTCAAATGGGAAGGGACGAAAATTGGAAGCGCCGTTCCAAAGGCTTCGGCAGGCTTACGGCGAGCCAAAGCATCGTGCGAGGCGCACCATATCAGGCATGAGGCGTGCGTAAAGGGTCGGTGCTGCCGCACTCACGTGGTTTGCCTAGATGTACCAACGGCCTAGCTGCGGCTTGGCTATGGAATGGTGCAGGAATACGGTTCAGTTCGACGATGGCGTGACAGCAACCCGGATCGTTTTGGTCGCGACGCTGCTGATCTGCATGGTGACCGGCCCACCGGCAATATTGAAGCGCATGGTCTTGCGGATTCCCGAGCAGCCAGTCGCGCCGCTGAATTCCGTCGGCTTGAGGTAGTTGCCATCCTGGATCAAGTCGATCCAGGCACCATCCGAAACGCTGACGGCGTAGAAGCCGCCGGGAATTTGGCCGAGACGCAAATATCCGGCGAAGGTACCGGGCTTTTGCGTCCGCTCGGAGGGCTTGGGCAACCCCGCCTCCGTCGGAGGGTGAAGAGACAATGTTGCCGCGAAGGGCGGCAGTGTCGAGACGTCCACGCCCGACTTCAGATTCGGCAAGTCGGGTGTGGTCAGAAGCGCGCGCTCGCGCGTCACCGGCCATTTGAAATGCTCGCAGCCGACAGGCTCGGCTGCATAAGCGGGCGCGAGGCCCAGCATCAGGACAGCGACGGCGAGGCGCTTGCGCATCAGTTCACCGCGATCATCACATCGGAGGCCTTGATGACGGCGATGACGTTGTCGCCCTTTTTTAGGCCGAGTTCGTCGACGGCTTCATTGGTGATCGCCGAGGTCACGATCTGGCCGCCGCCGATGTCGACGCGCACGTGCGAGGTGGTCGCACCCTTGGTGACTTCCACGACCTTTCCCTTGATCTGGTTACGGGCGCTGATACGCATGTCGATCTCCTCATTGTTTGGCGGCCATCACGCTGAAGGTAACGAGCCAGAAATGGCAAGATTATGAATCCTGAAACGCCGCAGGGTGCAAGCATAAGGACAAGCTAGCAAGTCAGGACGGGCGGTTCAAACGCGGCGGAAAAGCATTGTGACAGCGTCAGTTATCGACGCGGTACATTTTGGCTTTGTCGAGCTTGTAGGACCACGCCATGCCGGAGTTCTTCCAGCCGTTGACGGCGCGTTGGCCTGCGTGCGGTCCGTCTGACGCAAGGTCGCCTTCAAAGCCTTCGACGACGGTGTAGACATTCTTGAAGCCGGCTTCGCTCAACAGGTTTGCTGACGCCGCGCTACGATCACCGGAGCGGCAAATCAGTACGATCGGGCTGTCGCTGGTGAGTCCCTTCGCACTCAGACGCTTGCGTACTTCGGGAATGAAGTCGGGATTGGGTTCGAGTTTGAGCGTGTGCTTTTGCTGATCGAACACGGGAATGGCGGGCTCGAGCATATAGGGCACGTTCGCATCCGTTTCGCTCGGCATGCCGAGAAAGACGACTTCGGAGGGCGTGCGCACGTCGAGGAACAGGCTGTCCTTCGGATGCTTGGCGACGAAGTCCGACGCTTCCTGCGCGGACAGATATTTGCCGAGCCGGGTCTGCTTCTGCTTCGGCACCGAAGCGGCGTCGAGTGCGTGAGATGCCGACACCGTCAGCAGAAGCGCCAGCGCTCCGAACAAGAATCGTTTCATGAACGTCTCCCGAAAGAATGAGTGATGATGTTGCGAGCCGGACAGGACAGCTGACAGGCGAGGGCGCACCTCGCTGCATGCCGATCCTCGGGACACGTTCCGGGGAGGCTCAATAATTTAGATTATTCTAAATTAGCTTTTCCTGCAATAGCGCACAGGTCTTCCGCTAGGGCGCGGTGAGCACCGTGCGGCAGGCTGCGGGCAGGTCAGCAAGCGTTAAAGGCGGCTTCGGTTTCGGCGGCACCTTCGGTGGCCTCGGATGCAGCACCGCGTCGCTGAACCAGTAGGCGAGATCCGCAGGCTTGCAATGCTCGTGATCATCCGGCGGCGTCTGCGGTTCGCATCCGGCGCTGCCTGCCGGGCATTTGATGCGGATGTGGAAGTGATAATCGTGCCCGTACATCGGCCGGACTTTTGAGAGCCACTGACGATTCCCGGTCGCCTCGCGGCACAGTGCCTTCTTGATCGCTGCGTTGACGAAGATGCGTTCGACCTGCGGCGCCTCGGCGGCTGCGCGGATGACCTTGAGATGTTCAGGCGTCCAGACGCGCGGATCGATGTCGAGGCGGTCTTTCCGCACCATCTGCACGGCCGACATGTTTTCGCGCTCGGCGCGGGTGAGCGTGCGGTTTGGCATCGGCGTCAGCCAGATGTCGGCATCCAGCCCGATCTGGTGGCTGGCGTGGCCGGTGAACATCGGCCCGCCGCGCGGCTGCGACATGTCGCCGACGAGCAGGCCCGGCCAGCCGAGCTTGTGAGCTTTCGCTGCGAGATGTTCCAGGAACGCGACGAGCGTGGGGTTGCCCCAGTTGCGGTTGCGCGACAGACGCATCACCTGCCAGTACGGCCCGTCGATCGGCAGCGCCTCTGCGCCGGCGAGGCAGCCTTTGGCATAAAATCCGATCGAACGCGGCGCGAGCCGTGCAGGCGAAGGCTCCCGCCCGAACAACTGTTTTGCCGCGAGATGCGGATCGTTCGGATCGGCGAGCGGTGGCAACGGCTTTGGATTCAGCGTGCCTCTGTCTTGCGCGAGCGCGGGAGACGCCATAGCGATGATGGCTGCGACGACGGCAGCGGACAAAAGGCCGGGCGTGAGAATCAGGCGCGAGGTCATCGCGTGCGAGCATAGCGTAAGAGGGGCTTGAGGAGAATCGCCGCGCGCGAGTTCCTTGAAGAGGTCCATCGCACATGGTTGCATTCATCCATCTTTCAGAGGTTGATGATGATCGGGTCGTCTCGCACAGGAAGCATTTGCATGTCCGTTGTCCGTCATATCGCCGCGTTTATCTGGGTCGCCATCGCCTGCCTGGCCTCGCTTCCGGCGCGCGCGGCTCCCATTCCGGCCGGGCCTGCGGGCGATGCCTTCTATGCGCCGCCGTCGCCGCTGCCGAAGGGGCCACGCGGCTCGGTGATCTGGATGCGCCCGCTGGATGGCACGATGGCGCTACCGGGCGCGGCGAAGAATATCCTCGTGCTGTATCGCTCGGTGGGCGGTGCCGGTGAGAGCGTCGCGGTGTCCGGCACGGTTTCAATTCCGCAAGGCACCCCGCCGCGCGGCGGCTGGCCGGTCATCACATGGACTCACGGCACCACCGGCCTTGCGCCGTCATGCGCGCCGTCGCGCGATACCGACAACGGCCCCGAACACGACTACATCGCGATCATCCGCACGCTGCTCGATAGCTTCGTGAAGAAGGGCTACGTCGTCGTCGCGAGTGACTATGCCGGGCTCGGCACGCCGGGCGACCATCCGTTCCTGCAAGGCGTAACGACCGGGCGCAATGCGCTCGACATGCTACGCGCCGCAAAGGCCATCGAACCGCGGATCGGCAAGCGATACGCGGTAATGGGCCATTCGCAGGGCGGACAGGTCGATCTGTTCGCTGCGGCACAGGGCCCGCGCTACGCTTCTGAATTTAGGCTCGTGGGTAATGTCGCCTTCGCGCCCGGCTCGCATATCGCAGGGCGGCTCGATGCGGTGATGACGTCGCCGACGACCGAGCTGGCGTTGCCTTATGTGCTCTACACACTCGGCTCTTATGCCAAGACCAATAAGAACATCGATCTCGCGCGCATCCTGACGCCGCAGGCGCTGTCGCATATGCCGGATCTGTTGGAGGGCTGCATGACGCATGCGCTGTCGACCGGCTACTGGTCGACCGCCATCGCCAAGGATCAGTTCGTCGCCAAGCCGGATGTGCGAGCCTTCCTCAAGATGGCGCGCAGGAACGAGCCGGGGCTGCTGCGCATCTTCGCGCCCACGCTTGTCGTGCAAGGCACAGCCGACGTGACCGTGTTACCCGGCGACACTGACGATGTCGCCAAACAACTCTGCATCCGCGGCAACGATGTCGACTACAGAGTGGTCGCGGGTGCGGACCACAACGGCTCGATGCAGAAAGGCGGCGCCGATGCGCTGGCCTGGATCGATGCGCGCTTCAGGAGCCAGCGAGCCGCAAAGAATTGCCGCACGCTGCCGAAAGCCGGCAAGTGAAGTTTCCGATTCCCGAGCCTTCTCGATCTGAAGGCCCGGAAATCGACATCAAATCTTACTTGGTCTGATCTTCGATCTCGGCTCCGGGAGCATGGGCCTTGATGGAATCAATGGCGCTGGTCGCGGACGATTTCTGCTTGTAACCCTGCGAGCCGAACATTTCCTCGCCGTTCGGGGCTCGAAACCGGAACCGGAATTCTCCCGCCTTGTCTTTATAAATCTCGAATTTGTAAGCCATCATGCCTCCCGAAATTCGCAAAGGAAAAGCGCAGGGCTTCATTGCCCCGGCCGGGAGAATGCTTGAGCGGGTCCCTTAGCGAGTCAAGCCCGACAGGGGCCCGAGATCAGTGTTTCCGCCTCGCAGGACCGCGATGTGCGGTCAACTATCGACCTTGAGCGCGGCGATGAAGGCTTCCTGCGGAATGTCGACCTTGCCGAACTGCCGCATCTTCTTCTTGCCTTCCTTCTGCTTCTCCAGAAGTTTGCGTTTGCGCGTGATGTCGCCGCCGTAACATTTCGCGGTGACGTCCTTGCGCAGTGCGCGCACGGTCTCGCGCGCAATCACCTTGCCGCCGATCGCAGCCTGGATCGGAATGACGAACATGTGCGGCGGGATCAGTTCCTTCATCTTCTCGACCATGGCGCGGCCGCGGCCTTCGGCGCGCGAGCGGTGCACGAGCATTGAGAGCGCATCGACCGGCTCGCTGTTGACGAGGATCTGCATCTTGACGAGATCAGCCGCCTTGTAGTCGGTGAGGTGATAGTCGAACGAGGCATAGCCCTTCGAGACCGATTTCAGCCGGTCGTAGAAATCGAATACCACCTCGTTGAGCGGCAGCTCGTATTTCACCATCGCGCGCGCGCCGACATAGGTGAGTTCTTTCTGCGTGCCGCGCCGCTCCTGGCACAACTTCAGAACGGAGCCGAGATATTCGTCGGGTGTGAGAATCGTTGCCTCGATCCACGGCTCCTCGATCTCGGCGATCTTCACTACGTCCGGCATGTCGATCGGATTGTGAATCTCGATCTCCTGCCCGTCGTTGAGGTGCATTTTGTAAATGACGGACGGCGCGGTCGCGATGAGGTTGAGGTTGAACTCGCGCGACAGGCGTTCCTGGATGATCTCTAGATGCAGCAGGCCGAGGAAGCCGCAGCGGAAGCCGAAACCCAATGCCGCGCTGGTTTCCATCTCGAAGGAGAAACTCGCGTCGTTCAGGCGCAGCTTGCCCATCGCCGCGCGCAGCGTCTCGAAGTCGTCGGCATCGACCGGGAACAGGCCGCAGAACACCACTGGGATCGCCGGCTTGAAGCCCGGCAGCATTTCGGTGATCGGCTTGCGGTCGTCGGTGATCGTGTCGCCGACGCGGGTATCGGCGACTTCCTTGATCGCGGCGGTGATGAAGCCGACTTCGCCCGGCCCCAGTTCGTCGACATTGACCATCTTCGGCGTGAACACGCCGACGCGTTCGACGTCATAGGCAGCACCCGTGCCCATCATGCGGATGCGATCACCCTTCTTCAGCACGCCGTCGACGACGCGGACGAGAACGACGACGCCGAGATAGACGTCGTACCAGCTGTCAACGAGCAGGGCCTTCAGCGTCGCGTCGCGATCGCCCTTCGGCGGCGGCAGGCGCGTGACGATCGCTTCCAGCGCGTCGGGAATGCCGAGGCCGGTCTTGGCAGACACCATGATGGCGTCGGAGGCGTCGATACCGATAACGTCCTCGATCTGCTGCTTCACCTGCTCGGGTTCGGCAGCGGGCAGATCGACCTTGTTGAGGACCGGTACGATCTCGAGGTTGTTGTCGATGGCCTGATAGACGTTGGCGAGCGTTTGCGCTTCCACGCCCTGCGAGGCGTCGACCACGAGCAGGGCACCCTCGCAGGCGGCGAGGCAGCGGCTGACCTCGTAGGCGAAGTCGACGTGGCCGGGCGTGTCCATCAGGTTGAAGATGTAGTCCTTGCCGTCCTTCGCCTTGTAATGGAGGCGGACGGTCTGCGCCTTGATGGTGATGCCGCGCTCGCGCTCGATATCCATCGAATCGAGCACCTGTTCCTTCATCTCGCGCTCGGCAAGGCCGCCCGTCGTCTGGATCAGGCGGTCGGCCAGCGTCGATTTGCCATGGTCGATATGGGCGACGATGGAGAAGTTGCGGATGTTCGATATCGGGGTGGTTGTCATGCGCGCGGGGATACCATTTGCAGCATTTTCCGGCAAAGGCCGAATGCTGCTTTGGGGCATAAAATAACGGGTTTTGCGGAGGCCGGCCGGACCGGGCGGGAACGGTGTTACTCTTCGTCGAACTTGTTCGTTACCAGCGTGGTGATGGCCTCGACCGCTTCCCGCGCTTCACGGCCGGTCGCGGTGACGGTGATCGATGTTCCGATCCCGGCGGACAGCATCATCAGGCCCATGATCGAGGTGCCGCCGACGCTCTCGCCGTTGCGTGTGACGGTGATCTCAGCGTCGAACTTCTCGGCCGTCTGCACGAACTTGGCGGACGCCCGCGCATGCAGGCCGCGCTTGTTGGTGATGGGAATCTCCCGGACGATGGCATCGGCCTGTGACGTTTGCTCGTCCGCCATGGTCATTTCCCCGCCAGAACCCGGCTGGCGATGGTGACATATTTGCGCCCCGCCTCCTGAGCTGCGGCGATCGCGTCAGGCAGCGATTTCTCCTCGCGCACCTTGGCGAGCTTCACCAGCATCGGCAGGTTGATGCCTGCAAGCACTTCCACCTTCGGGCGGCTCATGCAGGAGATCGCGAGGTTCGAAGGCGTGCCGCCGAACATGTCGGTGAGAATGGCAACGCCTTGCCCGCTGTCTGCGCGCTTGACGGCCTCGATTATATCGCTGCGGCACAAATCGGCATCGTCTTCCGCGCCGATCGTGATCGTTTCGATTTGCTTTTGCGGACCCATGACGTGTTCAAGCGCTGCCTTGAACTCGTCGGCAAGACGCCCGTGGGTCACCAGAACCAGACCTATCATCAAAGACTCCTCGCGGGTGCGTTTGGTGCACCGCACGAAAGGGCCACATGTTGACCATCCCGCGCGTGGGCGCAAGAGGGTCAATGGCATTGCCCCCGCTGAAACCGCAGGAAGCCGTGCCGGCTAAACTGGAGGTTATAGTGGGATTTATATGGTTACCAAATCCCTTCCGGCAATCGGCGGCAGCCTACCGCGACATAACGGCAAGGTTAATTCGTGGAGAGGAACCCGAGCACCAGCGGCAGCGGATCGTATTCCGGCCCGACCGGAATCCGGGGCAATTCGATCCCTGAAATCAAGGTTTTGAGCCGCTCCGGCGGTGGCATCCGCTCGGCATCGGAAGCGGCGAGATCGACCACCAGCGCAACCTGCGCTTCGGGAACAAATGCGCAGCGGCGGATGCCGAGACCGCGAATTTCGATCATGCCTTCAAGCTCGGGAACAACACGCACGATAAGATTGCCGTCCCGGGTATCGAGACGCACGCGATCATCGCCGATCAGCCGCGTCTCTGTGATCGCACCGGTGCGGCCTGCGAGAATGAGATCGAGCGCGAGACGCGATTTGCCGGTGCCGGAGGCACCACGAATGAGGATCGCCCGATCGCCGACGCAGACGGCAGAGGCGTGAACGCTGGCGGATGGCGGCGTCATGTCGCGGGCAACCGCACCACGAAACGCGCGCCGGCGACCCGCGCATCGCCTTCGGCATCCGTCGGACCAGCACGGTTCTCGGCCCAGATCTTTCCGCCATGCGCTTCGATGATCTGCTTCGAGATCGAAAGCCCCAATCCGGAATTCTGGCCGAAGCCCTGATGCGGCCGGTCGGTGTAGAAGCGCTCGAAGATTTTCTCCAATGCGCCGGGGCGGATGCCGGGACCGTCATCGTCGATCACGATCTCGACCTGATCGCGACGGCGGCGGCAGGTGACGCGGACCTTGCTGCCTGGTTTCGAGAAGGACTGGGCATTGGCGAGCAGATTGGCGATTACCTGGCCGAGACGTGAATCGTGGCCGGGCACCGAGAAGGCGTCGAACGCCGTACCCTCGAAGCGCGTTTCCACCTTCACCTCGTGGCCCTGCTGCGTCTCGTTGGCGACGGAGGTCAGCGTCTCCAGCAGGCGGCGGATATCGACCGGCTCGGCATCCTGACGCTGCAATTCGGCGTCGAGGCGGCTTGCGTCCGAGATGTCGGAGATCAGGCGGTCGAGACGGCGCACGTCGTGTTCGATCACGGCGAGCAACCTGCCGCGGCTGTCGTCAGATCTTGCGAGCGGCAGCGTCTCGACGGCGGAGCGCATTGAGGTCAGCGGATTTTTCAATTCATGCGCGACGTCGGCGGCGAAACGCTCGATGTCGTCGATGCGGTTGTAGAGCGCGTCCGTCATGTCGCGCAGCGCCTGCGAGAGGTGGCCGATCTCATCGCTGCGCGAGGAGAAATCGGGAATCTCGACGCGGGTCTTGATACGCCGGCGCACGCGCTCGGCGCTGGCGGCGAGGCGACGTACCGGACCTGCGATGGTGCTCGCGAGCAGGAGCGACAGTGCGATCATCACCACGGCGGCGATGCCGAACACTTTCAGAATCGCGAGGCGCTCGGCCGTGACCATTTCGTCGATGTCGTCGCCCTGCGTGGAAAGCATCAGTGCACCGCGCACTGCGCGGAATCGCTGCACCGGCACCGCGACGGAGACGATCACCTCGCCGCGGTCGTTGATCCGTACCCTGCTGGCGCTCTGTCCATCGAGTGCCTGCTGCACTTCCTGATAGCCGTTGCCGTTCTCGGGGCCCAACTCGCGATAGAGCGGGAGGTCGCCGCGGTTGAGCCATGTGCGGATCGCAATGACCGTGCGTTCCCACAGGCCGGGCTTGCTGTCGGAAGGCGCGGGCAGTTCGAACCGCATCACATCGCCGCGGCCGTAAAGGCTGCGGCTGTCGAGCAGCAGCACACCGTCGCGGTCATAGATGCGCGCGCGCGTCTTTGTCGGCGAGATCAGGCGGCGCAGCACCGGGGCGACGCGCTCCGGATTGATCGGAAAGTCCATGCCGGAGAGCGTTTCGTCGTTCGGCCCGTAGCTTTCACCGGGCTTGAGATCGCCGAGGCGGTCCGGGTCGACGGTAATGGCGTTGGTCTCGACCGTGGCGGAGGCGGCGATCGCGCCTGAGATGATTTCGGCTTGCACCAGCAAGCTCTGCGCGCGGGCGTCGATCAGTCCGGCGCGGAATTGCGACAGATAGAGGATGCCGACCACCAGCACGATCAATCCCGCGAGATTGAGCGAGACAATGCGCCGCGTCAGGCTGGAGAATGTCAGGGCAAGGAAATAGCGGCTCGCGCGCTGGAAGACGCTGAGGTGTTTGGCGCGGGTCTCGATGGGTGCGACATCATCGATCGAGGCCTCGTCAGGCGCAAGATCGGCCGGTGCGGCACCGCCGGTGGTCTTGGATTGATCTGATTGCGGGCGGTCGAGCAATCGTAAACCCATTCGCTTGTCAGAGCGGCGGGCGCCTTGACCTCAGGAAGCCCGCCGCCAATCTCGATTCCAAAATTGGAAAGCCGCTCAGGCGGCTTCCTTGAAACGATAGCCTACGCCGTAAAGCGTTTCGATCATCTCAAAGTCGTCGTCAACGACCTTGAACTTCTTGCGCAGGCGCTTGATGTGGCTGTCGATGGTGCGGTCGTCGACATAGACCTGATCGTCATAAGCGGCGTCCATCAGCGCGTTGCGGCTTTTCACGACGCCGGGGCGCTGAGCGAGCGCCTGCAGGATCAGGAATTCGGTGACCGTCAGTGTCACCGGCTCGTTCTTCCAGGTGCAGGTATGGCGCTCGGGGTCCATGCGCAGCATGCCGCGCTCCAATGCCTTGGCGTCCATTTCCTTCTGCGTGACGGTGGGGTCCTTCGGCACCGCGCGGCGCAGCACGGCCTTGACGCGCTCCACCAGCAGCCGCTGGGAGAACGGTTTGCGGATGAAATCGTCGGCGCCCATCTTGAGGCCGAACAGTTCATCGATCTCCTCGTCCTTGGACGTGAGGAAGATCACCGGCAGGTCGGATTTCTGGCGCAGGCGACGCAGCGTCTCCATGCCGTCCATGCGAGGCATCTTGATATCGAGGATCGCCATGTCGGGAGGGCTGGTCTTGAAGCCGTCCAGCGCGGAGGCGCCGTCAGTATAAGTCATAATCCGGTAGCCTTCGGCTTCCAGCGCGATCGAGACAGAAGTGAGGATGTTGCGATCGTCGTCAACGAGAGCGATTGTTGGCATGGTCTGGTTTCCGAGCGTTTTTGATGCGTCTGGTTGAGACCCTGATGCCGAGCAAAATAAGGCAATCGGGATAATCCACGAGCAATGCAAGCTGGGCTGAAATGTGACCGGGTTCCCCGACCCAGACAAATCAACCTGATTTTGCTCATATAATGCGCCAAACCACGAAAAGAACCACCTTTCGCTTGGAAAAAGTCCTTTAATTTCAAGAAAGATTCTGGGCCATGAAACCGTCGCCGTCGTCCGATTCCGCCGGAATGGTCCGCGAATTGCTCCGTTCCAGCCGTCAGGGGGCGCTGGCGACGCTGATGGTGGAAAGCGGCGCACCCTATTGCTCGCTGGTCAATGTGGCGCCGGATGCCGATGGGGCGCCGTTACTGCTGGTTTCGGCCCTGGCTCTTCACACCAAGAACATCGCGTCGGATGCCCGCGTCTCTTTGATGCTGGACGAGCGCCGGGCAGGCGATCCGCTTGAGGGCGCCCGGATCATGCTGGCGGGCGAGGCGCGGCCGACAGCGCCGGATGACCTGCCGCGTATCAGGCGGCGGTACCTCGCTTTTCACCCCTCGGCCGCGGATTTCGCCGGTTTCGCCGATTTCTCCTTTTTGAAGATTTTCCCGACGGGCGTGCATCTCGTTGCGGGGTTCGGCCGCATCGTCGATCTGCCGCCCGCGCGCTTTCTCACCGCGGTCGATGACGCGGAGAGCCTGCTCGCGGCGGAGGAGGGGATCGTCGCGCATCTCAATGCCGATCACCGCGATACGATGAATCTATATGCCGTCCATCTCGCAGGTGCACCAGCGGCCGACTGGTCCTGTGTGGCCTGCGATCCGGATGGTCTCGATCTTGCCGCGGAGGGCCGGTATCTGCGTTTGACGTTCCCGCGGCACGTGACCAGTCCGGAGGTTTTGCGGATGCTCCTGAAGGAATTGGCCGCGCAGGCGCGCGCGAAGGCGGGTTAACCGGCGCTTTCGGTGCGACTCGTCAGTCCGTTTTCGAGGAGATAAGCTCACCTCATTAAATCAACGACTGCGCAGAACGCGTAGCATAATGGGAGACGTTCAGTGGAGCAGAGTGGCGTACATAACGGCGCATTCGGCGTCGACAAGTTCGGTCTCAAGAAACTCAAGGCCGTGCACTGGAATCTCGGCACGGCCGCCCTCTACGAACATGCATTGCAAAGCTACGAGGCGGAGCTGACGCGGGAGGGCGCGCTGTGCGCGGAGACCGGCGAGTTCACCGGCCGCAGCCCGAAGGACAAGTTCACGGTGCGCGATGCGCTCACCGACAAGACGATGTCGTGGAGCACCAATCAGTCGATCACGTCGGAACAGTTCGCGACGCTGCATGCGGACTTCATCAAGCATGCCGAGGGGATGACGCTGTTCGCGCAGGATCTCCATGGCGGCGCCGATCCGAAATTCCAGATTAAGGTGCGTGTCTACACCGAGTTCGCGTGGCACTCGCTGTTCATCCGCACGCTGCTGCGCAGGCCCGAGACGGCCGAGCTGGCAGGCTTCGTGCCGGAACTCACCATCATCGATTTGCCGAGCTTCCGCGCCGATCCGAAACGCCACGGCTGCAAATCGGAAAACGTCGTCGCGATCGATTTCACCCGCAAGATCGTGCTGATCGGCGGCAGCCAGTACGCCGGCGAGATGAAGAAGTCGGTGTTCACCACGCTGAACTTCTATTTGCCCGAACAGGGCGTGTTGCCGATGCATTGCTCCGCCAATGTCGGGCCGAAAGGCGACACGGCAGTGTTCTTCGGGCTGTCCGGCACCGGCAAGACCACGCTCTCCGCCGATCCCGGTCGCACGCTGCTCGGCGACGACGAGCACGGCTGGGGACCGGACGGTGTGTTCAACTTCGAAGGCGGCTGCTACGCCAAGACCATTCGCCTGTCGCGCGAGGCGGAGCCTGCGATCTACGATGCCAGCCTGCGCTTCGGCGCGATCCTGGAGAATGTCGCGGTCGATCCTTCGACTCGCGAAGTCGATTTCGACGACGGCTCCAAGACCGAGAACACACGCTCGGCCTATCCGCTCGATGCGATTCCGAACGCGTCGCCGACCGGCCGCGCCGGACAGCCGAAGAATATCGTGATGCTCGCGGCCGACGCCTTCGGCGTGCTGCCGCCGATCGCCAAGCTGACACCGTCGCAGGCGATGTATCACTTCCTGTCGGGCTATACTGCCAAGGTCGCGGGCACGGAGCGGGGTCTCGGCAATGAGCCGCAGCCGGAATTCTCCGCCTGCTTCGGCGCGCCGTTCCTGCCGCGTGATCCGACCGTGTACGGCAAGATGCTGCGGGAGCTGATCGCCAAACATAACGTTGACTGCTGGCTGGTGAACACCGGCTGGACCGCCGGCAAGTTCGGTACGGGCAGCCGGATGCCGATCAAGGTGACGCGGGCGCTGCTCACCGCGGCGCTCGACGGCTCGCTGCGCGATACCAAATTCCGCACCGATCCTTATTTCGGGTTCGCGGTGCCGACCGCGCTACCCGGCGTGCCGAGTGAGATTCTCGATCCGGTCAATACCTGGAAGGACAAGGCCGAGTTCGCGAAGACGGCACAGGCGCTGGTCGGCATGTTCCAGAAGAACTTCGCCAAGTTCGAGAAGCTCGTTGATGCCGACGTGCTGGCGGCCGCGCCCGAGGTGAAACAGGCGGCCGAGTAACGCGTCCCTTATCTGTCCGCCGGGGCCAAACGCCGCGGCGGGTGGTTTTTGCGATGAGAACAAATATAGAACATTTTTAACGATTGCTGTAGCATGGTGATTCGCCGGGCGCCGCTGGAGGCGCTCTTTTGTTTCGAGGGTGCCATGTCCCATACTGCGCTGAACGCCGTCGCCATGACCCGGATCGCCGATTTCGCGCGGACGCTGACGCGCCTGCACGCCGCCGCGCGCCGCCAGATGATCGACGACGACCAGATCGACCGCGCCTTCAATGCGGTATGCCTGTCGGTGTGGGGCTACACCATCGAGGATATTTCCGACGACATGCTCTCAGTGGAGGATCACGAGTTTCTCGATACGCTTGATGAGTATCGCGCGCGCCTGTTCGCGGCCGAGCACGGCTACGATCTTCTCGGAGACGAGGGCATCCTCACCGACTGGTGGGGTTATTGCTGGATGATTTTGGCCGAGAAGCGCGGCCTGCTAACGCCGGAAAACCGTGCCGCTGCGCGGCTCGAGTGGGAAGATCGTTTCCGCTCGGTCCCGAACGTAATCGGCGTGATCGTCAGCCGCTAGCAGCCGTGTCGCCTCAATAAAGCGAGGCGCGGGTTGTCGGCATCGCGTTTTTCGGCGCGGCGCCGCTCGCATGCGCAGATTTGGCAATCGGCAGCGCGCCGGTGATCTCCACGTTCGAATTCGGCTCAGCCTGACTGATGTCTGCCCGCACCGGCGCGACCTTCATCTCGCCGAGCTTGGCGCGCAGTTCGGGCGTCAGGCCCGGATAATTCGCGACGGGTGTGAACTCCGCGGTCTGTCCGTTGATCGGCGACACGCCCTTGTAGGCAACCAAACCGTCGGTGGTGGCAACGATGTCGCCGGGCCGCAGCGTGGTGTCGAGCGACAGATCGATCGGCGCAAGCCCTGCGGGATCCCGGCCGTTACAAGTGCAGTCCGCCTTCAGCGCCTTGCGATAGGCGAAGGCGTGAGGCAAGTCGGCATAGCGCTCGCCGTTCGGGCCGAGCGCACTGTCGATGTTGCTTCCGAAGTAAATCTTTGTGGTGCTCGCCGGGCAGAATGACTGACACATCTGGGCGGGCGTCATGCCGGCGCGCGCGGACAGCGGGAAATACTTTCCGTCGCAGGTGCGCACGCAATAGGACGCGGAGCGGCCGCTGCTCACGGGCGCGACGCTTGTCGGACCCGGATCGATCGGGTTGCCGAAGAAATCCGTCTGCTGGGTTTGCGTGGGAGACTGGGTCGCGCGGGGTGCGCGGTCGCCGCCGAACAGAAAATCGAAGAAGCCAGCGGAAGCCGGGCGCGGCGTCAGCGCCAGCAGGGACACAGCCAGCAGCGCGACGTGACCGGGCATGAATGCGAAACGCAAACGCAACGCTTACTCCACGACGCGACGGGAATGTCAGCCGGCAACCTGCGGCGCCAGCGTCGAAACATTATCGCGGGATGGTAAATGGAGAGTTTAGATCGTTCTCGCGGAGTGTACGCGCGCTTCTAGAAGAAGATCCATGTGACAAGCAGGAACGTCGGCAGCAGCACCAGCGACGACCAGGCCATGTAGCCGAAGAAGCTCGGCATCTTCACACCGTTCTCGCGCGCAATAGCGTAGACCATGAAGTTCGGCGCGTTCCCGATATAGGTGTTGGCGCCCATAAAGACCGCGCCGGAGGAAATCGCCGCAAGCAGCGCCGCTTGCGTTGTCATCAGAACTTGCGGATCGCCGCCTGCGAGCTGGAAGAACACCAGATAGGTCGGTGCATTGTCGAGGAAGGACGACAGCGCGCCTGTCAGCCAGAAATAGGCCGCCGGATTGCCGGAGCCGTCGGGGTGGCTCACCAGCTTGAGCAAATTCGCGAACGGGCCATTAGCACCCGCCTGCAGCATCGCCATCACCGGAATGATGCAAATGAAGATGCCTGCGAACAGGATCGCGACTTCCTTGATGGGCCCCCACGAGAACCCGTTGGCGGCACGGACGCTCTTCGCCGTGATACGGACGGAGACGATCGCGACGAGCAGGAAGACCAGGTCGCGCAGCAGGTCCTGCAATTGCAGATCGACGCCGGCGACATGGAAGGCGATGCCCGGCTTCCACTGTGCGCTCATCAGGATCGCGGCGATGATGATGGCGAGAAGCAGAAGATTGGCTTTGCCGTGGAGCTTGAGCGGGGCGTCCGGCGTCGGGTCCTTGATGCGCGAGAAGCGCCCATCACGGTGGTGGAAATAAAGATCGAGCACGCAGAAGATCGTGAGCACGATGCCGGCCGTGGTCAGCGTTTCCAGCCACAGATGTTGGGTGGTCCAGAAGAAATCGACGCCCTTGAGGAAGCCGATGAACAGCGGTGGATCACCGAGCGGCGACAGCGCGCCGCCGATATTGGCGACGAGGAAAATAAAGAACACCACGACGTGGGCGTTGTAGCGGCGGTCGTCGTTGGCACGGATGAGCGGGCGGATCAGGATCATCGCGGCACCCGTGGTGCCGACGACGCTAGCGAGAGCGGCGCCTACGCCGAGCAGTACGGTGTTGGTGAAAACGCTGTCGTGCAGATTACCTTCGAGATAGATGCCGCCCGCGACCGTGAACAGCGCCAGCAGCAGCAGAATGAACGGCATGTATTCGAGGAACGCCGTGTGCGCGAGCGCACCGCCGACCGCCGCCATGTCAGCGCTGGTCAGCATCGCGATGATAATCAGCGCCGACCAGACCGCGGCGAATTTGCCGTAATGATGTTCCCAGAGATGGGGATAGAGCACCGGTCCGGTAGCGATGGACAGCAGGATGCCGACAAACGGCAGTGCCTGCCATAGCGGCAGATGCGCGCCATTAAGACCTTCGGCGGCGAAGGCTGGCGCCGGGATGGCGGCAAGAAAACCAATCATGACGGCAGAGAGGAGTCCGCGCTTATAGAGACGCGTGTCAGTCACCGTCATGTCGTTTTCAACCTTTCAGGAATTCGTCGGCCTTGAACAGCGTGCGCAGCGTGAGACCGGCTTCACGGAAATTGTCTTCGGCGCCTTCATTTCGGTCGACCATGGTGAGCACCATCACGACATCGCCGCCGGCATCCTTCACCGCTTCGATGGCCTTGATCGCCGAGCCGCCGGTGGTGGTGACATCCTCGACGATGACGATGCGCTTGCCCTTGAGGCTTTCATTCCTGGCGAGCCCTTCGACCGCGAGCCGTGCGCCGTGTTCCTTCGGCTTCTTGCGGACGAAGAAGGCCGCGATGGGATTGCCCTTCATCCATGAGAGCTGGGCGATGGCGCCCGCGAGCGGTACCGCTCCCATCTCGAGTCCGCCGATGTAATCGATCTTCTCGTCCTTGAGGGCCTCGTAGGACAACTCCGCCAGCAACGCCGCGCCTTCCGGATCGAGCATGGTCGGCTTGAGGTTGAAGTAGAAATCGCTCTTGCGCCCGGAGGCGAGGGTGATTTCGCCGCGCCCGAATGAGCGGGTGCGGATGATGTCGGCCAGGCGGGCGCGGGAAGAGGTGGACACAAGCTTGCTCGAAAGTTCATGGAAAGCCGCAATCTAGCGGCGATCGGAAAGGTGAACCACTATCGCGCGAGCCGATCAACAGTTCAATGCGGAATTATGAACGGGCTGTGCTGAAGGCAAACCAGATTGCAATGGCCGCCAGCAGCAGCGCGAGGATGCGACGAATGGTCCTGCGTTTGTCCGGCGTTGCGATCACACCCTGCAGGCGTCCGGCGAGACACACGATCACGAGATGAATGGCCGTGGCGATGCCAACATAGATTGCCGACAGCATCAGGGTCTGAGACGCGACTGATCCCGCGTCGATCCGGACGAAGTCCGGCAGCACCGCGACATAGAACACCGCAGCCTTGGGGTTGAGCAGATTGGTGATGAGGCCGCGGCGGAAGGCGATCCACGGCCGGGCATTGGGATCGTCCGCGTGTTGGGGCGAAGTCTCGGCCTCGCTCGCCCACGCTTCCCAGGCCAGCCACAACAGATAGGCGACACCGCCCCAGCGCAGCACCTCGTAGAGCAGCGGCGACCTGTCGATGATGGCGCTGAGGCCGAGTGCCGCCGCGACGCCATAGACCGACAAGCCGAGCGCGACACCAATCACGGCAGCAAGTCCTGCGCGAATACCTTGCGACAGCGATAGCGCTGCGAGATAGGCCATGTTCGGCCCCGGCGTCATCTCGACGACGAGCGCGGTCAGGGCAAACGCAGCGAGCGAACTGGAAAGCATCTCGCTCATCCGATCAGGCCATGATGATCTAGTGCGCCTCGTCCCAGTTATGGGCGGCGCGGGCATCGACATGCAGCGGTACCGACAGCCTGGCGGCCGGGAATGCTGCGTTCTCCATCACCTCGCGGATGACGGGAAGGGTTTTGTCCACCTCGCCGTCCGGGACCTCGAACACCAGTTCGTCGTGCACCTGAAGCAGCATGCGCGCGGCGAGCTTTTGCTCCGCCAGTGCATCCTCCATCCGGATCATGGCGCGGCGAATGATATCGGCGGCGGTGCCCTGCAGGCGCGCGTTGATCGCGGCGCGTTCGTTGAAGGCGCGAATCGAGGCGTTCGAGGCCTTGATGTCCGGGTAGTGGCACTTGCGCCCGAACAGCGTTTCGACATAGCCGTGCTCGCGGCAGAAATCGCGCGTCGCATCCATATAGGCGCGGATGCCCGGAAAGCGCTCAAAGTATTTTTTGATATAGGCGCCTGCCTCTTCTCGCGGAATGCCGAGCTGGTTGGCGAGGCCGAAGGCCGAGATGCCGTAGATGATGCCGAAATTGATCGCCTTGGCGCGGCGGCGCACTTCGGCGGGCATGTCCTTCACCGGCACGCCGAACATCTCGGACGCGGTCATCGCGTGAATGTCGAGTCCGTCGGTGAAGGCCTTCTTCAGCACTGGAATGTCAGCGATCTCCGCGAGCAGCCGCAGTTCGATCTGCGAATAGTCAGCCGAGACGAGCTTGTGGCCCTTCTCGGCAATGAAGGCGCGACGGATCTTTCGGCCATCCTCGGTGCGCACCGGAATGTTCTGCAGATTCGGCTCGTTCGACGACAGCCGCCCCGTCGTGGTCGCCGCGAGCGCATAGGTGGTGTGAACACGTTGCGTCTGCGGATTGAGATAATTCGGCAGCGCATCGGTGTAGGTCGATTTCAGCTTCGACACCTGCCGCCAGTCGAGGATCTTACGCGGAAAGACATGGCCTTCCTCCGCGAGGTCTTCGAGGATCGAGGCGGAGGTTGACCATGCGCCGGTCTTGGTTTTTTGCCCGCCGGGCAGGCCCATCTTGCCGAAGATTACGTCGCCAAGCTGCTTCGGACTGCCGGGGTTGATGTCCTCGCCCGCGATCTCGCGGATTTCGCTTTCCAGCCGCGATGCGGTTTGAGCGAAATCGCCGGACAGGCGCGACAGCACCTGACGGTCGATCATGATGCCGCGCCGTTCCATCCGCGCCAGCACGCCGACCAGCGGCCGCTCCAGCGATTCATAGACGTTGTTCATGCGCTCGGAAATCAGCCGCGCCTTCATGAGAAGCCACAGCCGGATGGTGATGTCGGCCGTTTCCGCGCCGTACTCAGTAGCCCGCTCGATGGTCACCTGATCGAGCGACAGCTTGTTGCGGCCGCTGCCGATCACATCGCCATGCTTGATGGCTGCGTGGCCAAGCCAGCGCTCCGCGAGATTCTCGATGTCGTGCGAGCCACGCCCGGCATCGAGCGCGTAGGACATCAGTTGCACGTCGTCGACCGTGCGCAATGTGATCTTGTGCTGCGCCAGCATCACAGAAGTAAACTTGATGTCGAAGCCGGATTTCAGCACGGCTTCGGATTCCATGAGCTTACGAAGCGCCTCGAACGCTTCCGCTGCCTCGATCTGTCCTTCGGCAAGTCCACTGGCGAAAAGATCCTCGCCGCCGCCGGACTTTTTGTGGCCGAGCGGAATGTAGCAGGCCTCGTTCGGCGTCAGCGCCAGGGCGATGCCGCAGATGTCGGCCTGCATCGGATCGATCGAGGTCGCCTTGATGTCGATCGCGACATGGCCGAGATCGTGAGCGCGAGTAATCCAGCGGTTGAGCTCGTCGAGCGTGCGGATGGTCTGATATTTGCTGCGGTCGATTTTGGTGGTGGCGGCCTGCGCGGTGCGTGTTTCAGCCAGGGCCTGCGGTGAATGGGCGGAGGCCGCCGCGGTGGTGGCGCCGCCGGACATTGCCGCCGTGCCTTTCGCCCGCGCATCCGGCTCGCCGCCGAGCGACGGCGTCTGCGGCGAATCTTGGTGGGCGGCTGCCGCAAGCGGACTTTTTAGATGCTCGTCCGGCAAGATATCGGCGGGATCGATTTGCGCGTATTCGGCGACGCGCCGCGTCAGCGTCGAAAACTCCATCGCCTTGAGGAAAGCGACCAGCTTGCGCGAATCCGGCTCATGCACCGCAAGCTCGTCGAGCGGCACGTCGAGCTTCACGTTGTTGTCGAGCAGCACGAGTTCTCGGGAGATGCGTGCCTTCTCGGCGTGTTCGATCAGCGACTCGCGCCGTTTCGGCTGCTTGATTTCGCCTGCACGCTGCAGGAGTGTTTCGAGATCGCCATATTCGGTGATGAGCTGTGCGGCGGTCTTGATGCCGATGCCCGGCACGCCCGGCACGTTGTCGACGGAATCGCCGGCCAGCGCCTGAACCTCAACGACCTTCTCCGGCGGCACACCGAATTTCTCGATCACCTCGGGGATGCCAAGGCGGCGATCCTTCATGGTGTCGTACATCGTGACGCAATCGGTCACGAGCTGCATCAGATCCTTGTCGGAAGAGACGATGGTGGCAGTGGCGCCGCGCTCGCAGGCCTGCCGCACATAGGTCGCGATCAGGTCGTCGGCCTCGAAGCCGATCTGTTCGAGGCAAGGCAGGTCGAAAGCGCGGACGGCTTCGCGGATCAGCGCGAATTGCGGAATGAGATCGTCAGGCGCAGGCGGGCGGTGCGCCTTGTATTCGGGATAGATCTTGTTGCGGAATGTGACCTCGGACCTGTCGAACACGATGGCGAGGTGCGTCGGCCGGTTGTCCGGCGGCATATCGCGCATCAGCTTCCACAGCATGTTGCAGAAGCCGAGCACGGCGTTGACCTGCAGGCCGTCCGACTTGCGGTTCAGCGGCGGCAGCGCGTGATAGGCGCGAAAGATGTAGCCCGAGCCGTCGACCAAAAAGACATGGTCGCCCTTGCCGGGAGGTTTCACGCCAGCGGGCGTGCGAGCCTGCGGAGCGGCGGATTTTGCGGAGGACTTTGCCATGGTGCTCATATAGGAGAGAACCTAGGCAATATCACCCTGAACCGGAGGGAAGCTACCCGGAAATGCCATGGAAAGAGGCTTGATAAGCGTTTTCCAAGGTCGGCATTTCGTGGTCCCGGTTACGAAGGAGGCTATGATGGATGCGCAGTTGTCAGAGTTGTTCGAGAAGCTGCGGGTGGCCGAGGCCAACATCGAGGCCGAGTTGACGCGGCGGCGAGAAGCCTTGCGTTACGACCTGCACAATCGCCGCATTGTCTTCGAGCAGGAGGTTCGCCGTCTTCACCGCGCCATGAAGACCCACGCGTTGCGCTATCTGTTCGAGGCCAATCTGCTGGTGATGCTGACCGCGCCGGTGATCTACTCGCTCATTGTCCCGATGATCATTCTCGATATTTTCGTGATGGTTTATCAGGCGATCTGTTTTCCGATCTACGGAATTCCGAAGGTGCGCCGCCGCGACTATCTGGTGTTCGACCGTCACCATCTCGCGTATCTGAATATTATCGAGAAAATAAACTGCGCTTACTGCTCATATTTCAACCAGACAGTCGCATTCGTGCGTGAGGTCGCTTCACGCACCGAGGTTTACTGGTGCCCGATCAAACATGCCCGTCGCGTGCTCGGCCCGCATCCGCATTATGTCGGGTTTGCCGATTTCGGCGACGCCAATGCCTATCGCGAGCGGGTCGCTGACATGAAAAATGGCGTGACGCCTGAGATGTTGCGATAGAGCGGACTATTCCGCTGGCTGGAGCGCAGCTCGCTGTTTCGGCGGCGCGATCCAGAACATCGCCGGCCGCTTGAACAGGAAGCCGAGGCGGGTATCGCGCAGCGCCCACCAGATCAGCAGCGAGCCGATTACCCCGACAGTGGTGACGATCAGCGAGATCCATCCTGTGTCGGTGACGAGATGGGTTTTCAGCAGCAGCGTACGGGTCGAGGCCATCGGCAGGAAGAAAGCTAGGTAGATCACGATCGAATGCTCGCCGCAGTAGCGGATTGCGTCGATCCATTTCATGCGGGCGAGCAGCGTGGCGATGGTGATGACGGCGCATGCGCCCGCGATGCCGAGCGCCAGCGAGATCGCCGGCCATTCGCTCATGCCGACATAGACCAGCGTGGCGTTCATCAACGCCCATGCGCCGAGGCCCGCGAGCGCGAATCCCGGATTGCGCCGCACGGTTTCCGCCAGTGTGAACACGTGTTTCGAGAACAAATAGCCCGAATAGAAATAGACGAAGCGCGATGCGAATTCATCGATCGTGGTCCAGCCGGTATTGAGGTGCGAGGATTCCAGCAATGCGGCGGTGATCCAGATCGCCCACGCCGGGACGCGCAGCGTCGCCTTGGTGACGATGAAGAACACCGGCAGCAGATAGATGAACCACAGCGTGCCGAACGGATCGATGAACGTCTCCAGATACATCAGGCCGACATGCGACCAGCCTCCGCCTTCGGCTGCGAAATGCGGCGCCTTGAAGCCGAACTGGATCGCGGTCCAGAGCAGATAGAAATAGAAGAAGTGCACCACCTTGCGGTCGAGGTAGGTGCGCCAGTCGCGATTGATGACGAGCGGAAGGAACAGGCCCGAGATCAGGAAGAAATCCGGCATGCGAAAGGGTTTCGCGAAAGCTACGACCAGATGCATGAAACCGGTCTCGCCCGCCGCGGCCTCTACGCCGAGCGTCGAGTGCATCATCACCACCATGACGATGCAGATGCCCTTGGCGTAATCGACCCAGTCGACGCGCTCTGCGCTCAAACGAGGTGTCGCGGCTGTCTCGTTTTTAGCCACCATCGTCCCATATCCGCTATGCTGGCGGCACATTCGCGGGCCCCAGCTTTCATTCCGGTGTATTCATTCAAATGTCATGCCGGATTGCTCTTTAGGTTTGCGGCATGGGTTTTCTCTCCTTGCCAAAACCGCTAAGAGGCGAAGGAATTTGGCAGGCGGCCGTTAACCATGAGGCGGGTTGAGCAATGCGGATAACGATGATCGGGACTGGCTATGTCGGACTTGTTTCCGGGGCCTGTTTCGCAGATTTCGGCCATCGCGTGACCTGCGTTGACACTGACGCCGCCAAGATCGCGGCACTTCATCGCGGCGAGATGCCGATCTTCGAACCCGGCCTCGATCAACTTGTCGAAGCTTCCGTGAAAGCGGGCCGCCTCGATTTCCAGACCGATCTTGCAGGCCCCGTCGGCGAGGCGGATGCAGTCTTCATCGCGGTCGGGACGCCCTCGCGGCGCGGCGACGGGCACGCCGATCTCAGCTACGTCTACGCGGCGGCGCGCGAGATCGCGGGCGCGTTGAAGGGTTTCACTGTTGTTGTCACCAAGTCGACGGTGCCTGTGGGCACCGGCGACGAGGTCGAGCGCATTATCCGCGAAACCAATCCGAACGCGGACGTAGCGGTTGCCTCGAACCCGGAATTTCTGCGCGAAGGCGCGGCGATCCGCGACTTCAAGCATCCCGACCGCATTGTGGTCGGCGCGGAAGACGAACGTGCGCGCAAGGCGATGGGTGAGGTCTACCGGCCGCTCTACCTCAACCAGGCGCCGATCATGTACACGGCGCGGCGCACGGCCGAGCTCATCAAGTACGCGGCAAATGCGTTTCTCGCGACCAAGATCACCTTCATCAATGAGATCGCGGACCTATCGGAGAAGGTTGGTGCCGACGTGCAGGAAGTCGCGCGCGGTATCGGTCTCGACAACCGCATCGGCTCGAAGTTTCTCAACGCCGGGCCGGGCTTCGGTGGCTCCTGTTTCCCGAAGGACACCCGCGCGCTGGTGAAGACCGCGCTCGATCATGACGTGCCGCTGCGTATCGTCGAGGCCGTGCTCGCGGTGAACGACAACCGCAAGCGCGCGATGGCGCGCAAGGTCGCCGCCGCAGTGGGCGGCAGCCTGCGTGGCAAGACCGTGGCGGTACTCGGCCTCACCTTCAAGCCGGAGACCGACGACATGCGCGAGGCGCCGTCGATCCCGCTGGTGACGGGCCTGCTTGATCTCGGCGCGCGCGTCCGCGCCTATGATCCGATCGGCATGGAGCTCGCGAAGCACGAACTGCCGGACATCGGCTACGCCACGGATCCTTACGATTGCGCCAAGGGCGCCGACGCACTGGTGATCGTCACCGAATGGGTGCAATTCCGCGCGCTCGATCTGGTGCGCTTGAAGCAGGAGATGGCGCGGCCGGTGATCGTCGACCTGCGCAACATCTACCGTCGCGACGAGATGAAAGAGCTCGGCTTCATCTATGAGAGCGTGGGGCGGGGGCCGTAATTCGCTTCGGGGCATTGCGAGGACCCCTTGCGATGAAGCAATCCAACCTATCTTGCTGTTCCGGATTGCTTCGCTTCGCTCGCAATGACGGCTATGTATTGTAGTCGATATGATCTTCACCACGCCTCTTCCCATCGATGCTGTTCTCGCGGACCTCGCGGCGACGCTCGCGCGCGACAACACCGCCGTGCTGGTCGCGCCGCCCGGTGCAGGCAAGACCACGCGCGTGCCTTTGGCGCTGCTCGATGCGCCGTGGATCGGCGAGGGCAAGATCATCGTGCTGGAGCCGCGCCGGATCGCAGCGCGCGCCGCCGCTGAGCGGATGGCGCACACGCTGGGCGAAAAGGTCGGCGAGCGCGTCGGCTATCGGGTTCGCTTCGGCTCGAAGATTTCGCGCAGGACCAAGATCGAAGTGGTGACCGAAGGCATCTTCACCCGCCAGATTCTCGACGATCCTGAACTGAAAGGCGTCGCGGCCGTCCTGTTCGACGAATTCCACGAGCGCTCGCTCGATGCCGATCTCGGCCTTGCGCTTGCGCGCGATGCGCAGAGTGGCCTGCGCGAGGATCTGCGCATTCTGGTGATGTCGGCGACGCTCGACGGCGCGCGGGTGGCGAATCTGCTTGGCGATGCACCGGTGGTGGAAAGCGAGGGACGTGCTTTTCCGGTCGAAACGCGTTATCTCGGCCGCAAGGTCGATGCGCCTGTCGAGCGGCAGATGGCGGATGCGATTGCATCCGCATTGCGCGCGGATTCCGGTTCGGTGCTGGCGTTTCTGCCGGGCGCTGCTGAAATCCGCCGCACGCAGACTTTTCTGGCCGAGCGCGTCAGCGATCCGAATATCGAGATTGTGCCGCTGTTCGGCGCGCTCGACGCGGCCGTGCAAGATCGCGCCATCGCGCCTGCGCCCAAGGGCATGCGCAAGGTGGTGCTCGCGACATCCATTGCGGAAACCTCGCTCACCATCGAAGGCGTGCGGATCGTGGTCGATTCCGGCCTCGCGCGTGTGCCGCGCTACGAGCCGGACATCGCCCTGACGCGGCTGGAGACCGTGCGTGCCTCGCGTGCCGCAGTCGATCAGCGCCGCGGCCGTGCCGGACGCACCGAGCCGGGTGTCTGTTACCGGCTATGGGATGAGCCGCAGACGGCGTCGTTCGAGGCGTTCACGCGGCCGGAAATTTTGTCCGCCGATCTGTCGCCGCTGGTGCTCGATCTCGCGCATTGGGGCGTAAGCGATCCGGCGACGTTGGCGTTTCTCGATCCCCCGCCGCCGGTCGCGCTTAAGGAGGCGGCCGCATTGTTGCGCGAACTCGATGCGCTCGATGCCGATGGGCGCATTACAGCGGAAGGCAAGGCGCTACGTGCGTTGGCACTGCCGCCGCGGCTTGCGCGCATGATCGTCGATGCCAGTCGAATGGGTGCGGCCGAAGAGGCCGCGCAGATCGCCGCGATCCTCACCGAGCGCGGGCTTGGTGGCGACAGCGTCGATCTTGATGTGCGGCTGGAAAATTTTGCCCGTGACCGCTCGCCGCGTGGACAAAGCGCGCGGCAACTCGCGCAGCGATGGGTCGCGCAGGTGAAAGAGCGCGCCGCGAAAATCGACGGTGCTGCGGATAACGGGCTCTCGACCGGCGCGATCCTTGCGCTTGCCTTCCCCGATCGCGTCGCGCGCAATCGCGGCAAGGCAAGTTTCACGCTGGCGAACGGACGCGGTGCGTCGGTTGATCCCGCCTCGGCGCTGGCGAAGGCGTCCTATATTGCGGTCGCGGAATTGACAGGCACCGCCGCCAGCGGGCGCATCCTGCTCGCCGCGCCAATCACGCAAGGCGAGATCGAGTCGCGCTTTGCGGATCATATTATTGTCGAAGACGAAACGAGCTTCGACAAATCCGCGATGGCGCTGCGCGCACGCCGGCGCAAGCGGTTGCACGCGATCACGCTGTCGGAGCAGAATTTGCCCGTGATGCCATCGGCGCAGACCGCGCAAGTCCTTGCCGATGGTCTCGCCGCAGCAGGTCTCGACCGCCTGCCATGGTCGAAGCCGCTGAAGCAATGGCGCGACCGCGTCATGTTCCTGCGCGCGACCGCGCCCGATGCGTGGCCCGATCTGTCCGATGCCGCGCTCGCGGCAAGCCGCGCCGAATGGCTCGTGCCTGCATTGATGGACAAGACCTCGCTGTCCGATTTCTCCGCGGGCGATCTGTCGGACGCGGTGATGGCGCTGCTGCCGTGGGACAAGCGCGCGCAGCTCGAGCGCGAGGCCCCGACCCATTTCACCGCGCCGACCGGCACGTCGCTGCCGATCGACTATGAAGCGGAGCAGGGCCCCACCATTGCCGTCCGGCTGCAGGAATTGTTCGGCTTGAATGTCCACCCTGCGATCGCGAATGGAAGGCTGCCGCTGGTGGTGGAGTTGTTGTCGCCCGCGCATCGGCCGGTACAAGTGACGCGCGACCTGCCAGGTTTCTGGCGCGGCTCCTACGCGGCCGTGCGTGCCGATCTGCGCGGGCGCTATCCACGCCATCCCTGGCCGGAGGACCCGGCTGTGGCGGAACCGACGCGCCGGGTGAAGCCGCGTGGAACCTGAACAGCGCGGTACCGGCTTCGAAAATTAAGACTTTGCTTACCCTATTCGTTGAAACAAGACGGGAGCCTGCCGCGAGGGGACGCTTTCGTTAACCCCTTCTGGCAGGGAGTCGGCCGGCCCGAATCGGCGTGAAGCGGATTTGGCGGGCAATGTCGTTGAAAGGCGTTGGCGAATGCGTACCGTCCTGATCGTTGCGGTCATCATGGCCGCTTCCGGCAGTTACCTGGCCAAGGTCGCCGAGCGGCTGGATTTTCCGCTGCCCGCGAAAGCCGACGCCCAGTCCCAGACGATGAACGCCTATGCCGCGATGCCTGATGCGCAGGCGGGCGTGCGCCGGGTGTCGCTGCGCTCCGACCGCAGCGGGCATTTCCGCACCGAAGCGCGGGTCGATGGCCGTGATCTCGATTTTCTCGTCGATACCGGCGCAACCGTGATTGCGCTGACGCAGAAGGATGCCGAGCGGATCGGCATCCGTCCGTTTCTCAGCGAATACACCACCAACGTGAATACGGCGAATGGTCCGGCAAAGGCCGCTCGTACCCGCATCGGTCGCATCGATATCGGTGGGGTGGTGGTGCGCGACGTCGATGCGCTGGTGATGCCGGAAGGCGCACTGCAGCAGAACCTGCTCGGCATGACTTATCTGTCGAAGCTCAAGCGGTTCGAATACAGCAGCGGCAGCCTCGTGCTGGAGCAGTAACCGCGCGACGGTTTATGTTCGTCGAAACACCACGCTAAGATTGTTTGCCGGCATCGGCATCACCTCCGGCCCTGAAAATCCTGCCTCGCGCGCGAGTGCTGCGACCTCGTCCAGATGGCGAAGTCCCCATTGCGGGTTGCGTGATTTCAGATCGGCATCGAACGCCTCGTTGCTCTCGGCGGTGACGACATCCTTCTGCCGGTAAGGCCCATAGAGATAGATCGCCGCGCCGTGCGGCAAAATGCGTCCGGCATTGCGCATCAGCGCCTGCGTCGCTTCCCACGGCGAGATGTGGATCATGTTGATGCACAGGATCGCGTCGGCCTGTGCAATCGGCCATGGTTCGTGCAGCACGTCGATTGCGAGCGGCGGGCGGATATTGGAAAGCTTCATCTCCGCCGTCCATGCGGCAATGCTGAGACGCGCAGCGTCTTCCGGATCGGAGGGCTGGAACGTCAGGCCGGGCAGGGCGCTCGCAAAATGCACGACATGCTCGCCCGAGCCGCTCGCGATTTCCAGCACCAGTCCCGAAGGCGGCAACACGCTGCGCAGCACCTCAAGGATGGCGTCTCGGTTGCGCTGGGTGGCGGGGTATTGCAGTCGATGGCTGGTCATAGGAGAAAAATGCGTTAGACATCTGTTCGGAGTATGGCTGTCAAACTGCCGCAATTCATTCCTAAAAGCTACGTCCCGCCTTTTCTCAGGCCGTCGCACTCGCTATGGCTTGCCACCGTTCTTTCCACGAGGCCTTTTCATGTTTCCGAAGCCGAAAGCTGAGCTGAAGCCCAACACCTATGCCTACGAGTCCGAGCCGATGGTGAAGGCCACCGGCTTCCGCGAATACGACGCGCGCTGGCTGTTCGGCAAAGAGATCAACCTGATGGGCATTCAGGCGCTCGGCATGGGGCTCGGGACCATGATCGGCGAGATGGGTGTGAAGCAGGAGATCGTGGTTGGGCACGACTTCCGCGGCTATTCGGCCTCGATCAAATACGCGCTGATCTCGGGTTTGCTGGCGGCGGGTTGCAAGGTGCATGACATCGGGCTCGCGGTGACGCCGATGGCGTATTTCGCGCAGTTCGATCTCGACGTGCCCTGTGTGGCGATGGTCACGGCCTCCCACAACGACAATGGCTGGACTGGTGTGAAGATGGGCGCGAACCGTCCGCTCACCTTCGGTCCCGACGAGATGACGCGGCTGAAGGAGATCGTGCTCAACGCCGCGTTCAAGCCGAAGCCGGCGGGCGGCTACCAATTTCATGAAAACTTCCCGGCGCGCTATATCGCCGATCTCACCAACCGCAAGCCGTTCTCGCGCCGCATCCGCGCGGTGGTCGCCTGTGGTAACGGCACCGCGGGTGCGTTCGCGCCGCAGGTGCTGGAAAAGCTCGGCGTCGATGTTATCCCGCTCGATGTCGAACTCGATCACACCTTCCCGAAGTACAATCCGAATCCGGAAGACATGGAGATGCTGCACGCGATTCGCGATGCGGTGCTCGCCAACAAAGCGGACGTCGGTTTGGGTTTCGATGGTGACGGTGACCGCTGTGGCGTTGTCGATGACACTGGCGAGGAAATTTTTGCGGACAAGGTCGGCGTGATGCTCGCGCGCGACATGTCGGCGATCCACAAGAATGCGCAGTTCGTCGTCGATGTGAAATCGACCGGCTTGTTCGTGACGGATCCCGTGCTGCAGAAGCAAGGTGTCCACGCGAGCTACTGGAAGACCGGCCATTCCTACATGAAGCGGCGCACGCACGAGCTCGGCGCGCTGGCCGGTTTCGAGAAGTCCGGCCACTTCTTCTTCAACCCGCCAGTCGGTCGCGGTTACGACGACGGTCTCGTCTCGGCGATCGCGATCTGCGAGATGCTCGAGCGTGCGGGCAACAAGAAGATGTCCGACCTGAAGAACGCTCTGCCGAAAACCTGGTCGTCGCCGACCATGTCGCCGCATTGCGCGGACGAAGCCAAGTACGGCATCGTCGCCGATGTGGTGAAGCATTTCGAAGCGGCTCAGGCGAAAGGCGACAAGGTTGCCGGTCAGCCGATCCGCGATCTCGTCACCGTCAACGGCGTGCGTGTCACCTGCGAGGACGGAAGCTGGGGGCTCATTCGCGCTTCATCGAACAAGCCCGAGCTTGTCGTCGTGGTTGAAAGTCCGGTTTCCGAGCAGCGCATGCGCGACATGTTCGAGGCGATGGATTCCGTGCTGCGCACCCACCCCGAAGTCGGCGAGTACAATCAGAAAATCTGATTGCCGCTTACTGAGGTTTCTCGACGATCAGCTTCTCGAACTCGCGTTCGGCCTGCGTGACGTGATGCTCCTTGTGGCGCAGCCGGAAGAAGCGCCGCGATGGCAGCGGGATTTTCAGTTCGGTCAACGCACCTGAATTCAGCAGGTTCGCGACCACGATGCGCGAGATGACAGTCGCGCCGGCGCCGGCGACGACGGCGGCGCGCACCGATTCGTTCGACGGCAGTTCGAGACCGATGGCGATATCGTTGCGGGCGATGCCGAGCCCGGCGAGAACCGTCTCAAGCACATGGCGCGTGCCTGAGCCTGGCTCGCGAACGACCCATTTCCCATCCTTGAGTTGTTCGGCGGTCGGCTTCTTCATCGCTGCCCATGGGTGAGTGGCGGCGACCACCAGCGCAAGCTCATCGTTCGCAACATTGGTGATAGACAGGCCTGTATCTTCGACATCGCCTTCGATGAAGCCGAGATCGGCAAGCCCGCTATGCACCCATGCCGTGACCTGTTCGGTGTTGCCGATCTTCAGCGTCACGTTGATACCGGGATAGCGCTGACGGTAACGGTGGATCAACGGCGGCAGCCAGTAATTGCCGACGGTCTGGCTCGCCGCGAGCGACAGCGAACCACGGGTGAGGCCGGTGAGATCGGCGAGCAGGGCTTCGGCGGCGGCGGCGCGCGCCAGAACCGCGCGCGCCTCAATGACGAATTGCCGCCCCGCATCGGTCAGCTTGATGCTGCGGCCGATGCGGTCGAACAGCTTGATCGCATAACGGTCTTCAAGTGCTGCGATGGCAGCACTTGTCGCCGACTGGGTGAGATTGAGAACGCCGGCGGCACGAGTCATATGCTCCTGTTCCGCGACCGCAACGAAGATACGAAGCTGCTCCAGCGTCATTCATGGTCCTAAGTCGTCAGCTTGATCAGCATCAGGCTGAACAAGGAAATGAAAATCGATGCCGCCGCGCCGACTGCCAGCGGGCGAAGCCCCTTAGCGTACAGCTTGCCGATATCGGTTTCGAGCCCCATCGCGGCGAGCGCCATGGTCAGCAGGAAGGTCGTAACCGATACAATCACGGACTTGGCTTCCGGAGGTATCGTGATGATGCTGTTGAGGGCAATCATCGCAATGAAGCCGAGCACGAACCACGGCATCGGTGGGCGCGCACTGGAGGTGCCGCTGCTGCGGCGGGCCGCGGCCACGCCGAGCGCGATGACCAGTGGTGCCAGCAGTGTCACGCGCGACAGCTTGGCGATGGTGCCGAACTCGCCGGCCTGACGGCCTTCCTGGAAGGCTGCCGCCACCACCTGGGCGATCTCATGGATGGAAGAGCCTGCCCACAGGCCGTAGGCGCGCGGATCGAGATGCAGCAGGGTGCCGAGTGTTGGATAGGCGAACATAGCGATCGAGCCGAACACCGTGACGCATGCGACGGCGTAGGCGACATCCTCGTCATGCGCGTCGGTGACAGTGTTGGTCGCGATCACGGCCGATGCGCCGCAGACTGAGGTGCCCGCGCCGATCAACTGGGCGAGCTTGGGGTCGATGCCCATCATGCGGCCGAACCAGCCCGTGAAAAGGAAAGTTGCAGCCAGCGTCACCGCAATGATGCCGATGCCGGTTGCGCCGACTTCGCCAATCTGCGTCGCCGTGAGCTGCAGGCCGAGCATGATGATTGCGAAGCGCAGGACCCGCCGCAGCGAAAAAGTCACGCCTGGCTTGGCGCTCACAGGCGTCCCGACGACGTTATGGAAGATCATGCCAAGCAGGATCGCGATGATCAGCGGGCTGAAGGTCGAGACAACGGGCAGGAGGTGCACGCCATAGGCGGCGCAGGCGACCAGCGTCGTCAGGAACAGGCCGGGCCAGATCCCGGTGATTTGAAAACGGGCGGCGGGGCGTGACTTCTCCTCGTCGGCGGCGGTGTAGGTGATGGTGGACATTGGCCGAACTCCTTGAATACGGCCACTGATCGCAAGTAACGATCAATCGTTCAAACTCATTATATATGTATTTTTAACATATAAAATCGATTATTCGGAATAAATGATGGAGCGCGCGCAAAAGAAAACGCGCCGCTGATGAGGCGGCGCGTTTTCGCTAGGAATTGCGGGCTTGTTATCAGGCCGGATTCAAGGCCGGGACGGGCAGGGCCGTCACAGATTTGATCTTTTCCATCGCGAAGCGCGAGGTGACGTTCTTTAACGCCACGGCGCTGATGAGCTTCTTGTAGAACACGTCGTAGCTCTGCATGTCGGCGACGACAACGCGCAGCATGTAATCGACGTCGCCCGCCATCCGGTAGAATTCCATCACTTCGGGCATGGCCTTCACGGCACCGGCGAATTTCTTCAGCCACGCGTCGGAATGGTCGCCGCTCTCCACCGAGACAAAGACAGTGATGCCGAGGCCGATCTTGTTCTGATCGACGAGCGCCACGCGGCGCAGGATGATGCCTTCGGCTTCGAGCCGCTGGATGCGCTTCCAGCAGGGCGTAGACGACAGGCCGACCCGGTCGCCGATTTCGGCAACGGAGAGAGAGGCATCGTCCTGCAGCACGGTCAGGATCTTGCGGTCGATGGCATCAAGCCGGCGAGGTGTATCGAGCGCGGCAGGTGCGAGGTCGGCGTCTGACATTGGAAACATTCTTCTAATGAAGTGGGATATGAAAACTTCATATAGAAGAATATTCTAAATCACAAGTCCAGAATCCGGAATATTCCGTCAGGCGAAGTGCGGGATGGCTGATTTGGTCAAAAACTCTTCCACTTCAACGCGTTGAGGCGAGCCGAAGGCCCCACCATGCCGGGTGCATTTCAGCGCTGCGGCGGCGGCGGAAAAGCGCACCGCGGCTTCAAGGGGTTGGCCTTCCGCGATCGCTATGGTGAAGGCGCCGTGGAACACGTCGCCCGCACCCAGCGTATCCACCGCTGCGATCGGGAAGGCCGCCATGTGGCGAACGTTGCCGTCTTCGAGCCAGGTCATCCCGCCCGCGCCATTGGTGACCCCGACGAACGCCGGTGTCAGTGCTGCGATTGTCCGCAGCGCGGCGATGCCGTCCTCGGCGCCTGTGGCCGCGTGCAGAGCCTCGGCGGAAAACACGATGTGTGTGGAAGCTTGCAGGAGAGGCTCGTCCAGCGGCATCGCGCGGTCGGCGTCGAGGATAACCGGAATGCCGCGCCGCTTGGCTTCGAAGCAGAGGTCGCGCACGAAAACACAACGGTTCTCGGTCAGGACCGCCTCGCAATCCTTCAGCAGTTCGTTGGTGTCCGGCAGCGTGACGTCCCACATTTTCGGATCGCGATAGGTGACGATGGTCCGCTCGCCGGTGTGGTCGATCATGATGTTGGAGATCGGCGTCACGAGACCCGGCATCTGCACCATAGCGCTGCCGTCGATGCCTTCGCGCGCGAGATCCTCGAAAATCTGTTCGGCGGCTTTCTCGCCGACATGGCCCATGGGGCCCGACATCAGGACGCGGCCGCCCAGGCGCGCGATGGCGATGGAGGCGTTCAGCGCATTGCCGCCGCTATATTCGGTGAAATGCGTGGCGCGCATCTTGTTGCCCCGCGCGGGAATACTCTCGACGCGAAACACCAGATCGCGCACAGGCATGCCGACACAGAGAATGTTCGGGGCGACCGGTCGAGGCTGTGCAGTCATATGGGTTCCCCCAAATCAGGCAAGACGGCTCAAGGAAAACAGCGGGAACGCCTGCTGGGTTCCAGCATGCTGAATGCCATCTCGCCAAAGCGCGTGGTTCAGGTGATCCAGATTTTCTCGCGCAGCGCCTGCGTAAATCTTACGGCCTCCGCCGGATCGTAAGGCGCGGCCGCCACCAAGCCCCAGACCGGTCGCGGCCACGCGGCGTCGCTGGTCCGGCGCGCGATGATGTGGACATGCAGTTGCGGCACGACATTCCCGAGCGCGGCGACATTGAGCTTGTCCGGCTTGGTGATCTCCTTCAGCGCACGCGAGACACGATTGATCTCGGTGGTGAGTTGCGCCTGTTCGACCTCATTGAGATCGATCAGGTCGGAAGCCCCTGCACGGCGCGGCACCAGCAGCAGCCACGGGTAGTTGGAATCCTTGATGATGAGGAGGCGAGACAGCGGCAGGTCGCCGACTTCAAGCGTGTCCTTTGCGAGTTGGTGGTGAAGCGACCACGATGACGACATGCGGGCCTCGAAATTGATTCTGCAATGTGACCACTCTATCAGGCGGAAGCGCGGACGTGGGGAACCCTGTATCCGTCGGAATGCGCATCCGGTGCCTCCCTGAGTGTGTCCTGGCGTCCGTGTAAAGCGGTAAAACGGCCGATGCCTTGCTTGCTTTCCCTTCGGTTTGGCCCCAAATAGGCGTCGGGAGATTGGCGGTGGACGAGCCACTCGCCAACCGGGTCAGGTCCGGAAGGAAGCAGCCCTAACGAGGTCCGGATCGGGTCGCTCGTCAGTCTCCTACCTCTTTTCATGCCGGGGCCGGCGCGATGCTGGTCGACTGCCCGCCGTTTCGCGTGGCAGAGCGGCGCGCCCGATGAACCAATGCGGATCGTTCGATGCCCGATTCCGACCTCCCAGGCCTGAGTGCGGGCGATCAAGCGGGCCTTGGCCTCGCCGATACGGGAGCGGCTGGGACCGCAAGCGCATCCGGCTACCGCGTTCTGGCGCGCAAATATCGTCCTTCGAATTTCAACGATCTGATCGGCCAGGAGGCAATGGTCCGCACCGTTTCGAATGCGTTCGAGACCGGACGCATTCCGCAGGCCTGGATTCTCACCGGGGTGCGCGGCGTCGGCAAGACCACGACCGCGCGCATCCTGGCGCGCGCGCTGAACTACGAACTGCCCGATGGCTCGGTGAAGGGGCCGACCATCGCCATGCCGACGCCCGGCGTCCACTGTCAGGCGATCATGGAGAGCCGTCACATCGACGTGCTCGAAATGGACGCGGCTTCGCACACCGGCATCGACGACGTGCGCCAGATCACCGACGGCGTGCGTTATGCGCCGTCGAGCGCGCGCTACAAGGTCTACATCATCGACGAAGTCCACATGCTGTCGGAGAAGGCGTTCAACGCCTTCCTCAAGACGCTGGAGGAGCCGCCGGAGCACGCCAAGTTCGTGTTCGCGACCACTGAAATTCGCAAAGTGCCGGTGACGGTGCTGTCGCGCTGCCAGCGCTTCGATCTGCGCCGTGTCGATGCCGACGTGCTGATGTCCCATCTCGGCAACATCGTAACGCGCGAAGGCGTCGAGGCGGAGCCCGAGGCGCTGGGGCTGATCGCGCGCGCGGCCGAAGGCTCGGTGCGCGATTCGCTGTCGCTGCTCGATCAGGCGATCGCGCATGCGGCGGGTCTCGTGCGTGCCGAAGATGTGCGGCAGATGCTCGGCCTCGCCGATCGCACGCGCGTAATCGATCTGTTCGAACATCTTGCCAAGGGCGACATCGCCAGCGCCTTTGCCGAATTCCGCGAACAGTACGACACCGGCGCCGATCCGGTCGTGGTGCTGAGCGATCTCGCCGAATTCGTGAATTTCGTCACACGCGTGAAGGTGGTGCCCGCGACGGCGGATAACGTCGCGCTCGGCGAAGCGGAACGCACGCGCGGCCGCGAGTTCGCCACCAAGCTCTCGATGCGCGTGCTGTCGCGGATGTGGCAGATGCTGCTCAAGGGCATTGCTGAAGTGCAGAATGCCACGCGCCCACAGGCCGCCGCCGAAATGGTGCTGGTCCGCATCGCCTATGTCGCGGACCTGCCGACGCCGGATGAAGCGATCAAGATGATCGGTGAGGGCGGAGGTGCACCGGCTGCGTCGTCGGCTGTTTCCAGCGGGGGTGCTGCGCCTCGCTCGCTTGTGCCATCCGCGCTAGCTGATCGGAACGCGGCGCCGCGTGGAATTGTATCGCCTGTGATGGGCTTAGCTGGTGCACGCACGGGCAACGAGACAATGGCTCGGCAGCAACCGCGACCCGTGGAAGTCGCAGCGACGCAGGCGGCACCGACATTGCGGCTGTCGAGTTACCCCGAAATCGTCGCGCTCGCCAGCGAGAAACGTGATATTGCGCTCAAGGCCGCGCTGGAGGCTGACCTGCGGTTGGTGCGCATGGAAGACGGCAGGCTCGAGATTGCACTCGAGCGCAGCGCCGCGCGCTCGGTGGTCAACGATCTGCAGCGCAAGCTTGAACAATGGACCGGCCGCCGCTGGGCGGTGATCGTCTCCAACGAGGAAGGCCAGCCGACGCTGCGCGCGCAGGCGCGGGAGCAAAAGGATAAACTGACCGAGGACGTACAGGCTGATCCGCGCGTGCAGGCGGTGATGGCGGCGTTCCCTGGCACCCAGGTGGTTGATGTGCGGCGTCTCGCGCCGGAGCCGCCGCCGGCGGTCATGCCCATCGAGGACGACGCCGATGGTGACGATGATGATCTCTGAGATTGTGAGAAGGACAATGAATGGCTGATTTTCTCGGCATGATGAAGCAGGCCGCCCAGCTTCAGTCGAAAATGAAGGAAATGCAGGAGCAGCTCGATCTGATCGAGGTCGAGGGCTCGGCTGGGGGCAACATGGTCACCGTGCGCATGACCGCGAAGATGGAACTGAAGTCTGTGTCTATCGATCCCTCGCTGATGAAGGCCGAGGAGCGCGAGGTGCTGGAGGATCTTCTCGTCGCAGCCCAGAACGACGCGCGCCGCAAGGCGGAAGAGGCGATGCAGGAGCGGATGCAAGCCATCACCGGCGGCCTCAACATTCCGGGGTTGGGCCTCGGCTGACATGGCCTCCACGGTTGCCGGACCCGAGATCGAGCGGCTGATCCAGTTGCTGGCGCGGCTGCCGGGCCTTGGCCCGCGTTCGGCGCGGCGTGCGGCGCTGCATCTCATCAAGAAGCGCGAAGCGCTGATGGCACCCCTTACCAGCGCGCTGCAGGTCGCGATCGAGCGCATTCAGGTGTGCAGCACCTGCGGCAATATCGACACGCAGAATCCGTGCACGATCTGCACCGATCCGCGCCGCGATCCGTCGATCATCGTCGTGGTTGCCGATGTCGCCGATCTCTGGGCGCTGGAGCGGGCGCATGCGACGCAGGGCCGTTATCATGTGCTGGGCGCGACATTGTCACCGCTCGATGGCATTGGACCGCAGGATCTCACCATCGACGCGCTGGTGACGCGCGCGCAGGCTTCGGACGTGACGGAGATCATTCTCGCCCTTAATGCCACGGTCGATGGCCAGACCACGGCGCATTACGTCACCGATCTGTTGCAGGACGCCGGCGTCAAGGTGACGCGGCTGGCGCATGGTGTGCCGGTTGGCGGCGAACTCGACTATCTCGATGAGGGCACGCTGTCGGCGGCAATGCGCCAGCGCACGTTGTTCTGACACTCAGGGTTTCATCGGTGCGGTCAACGTCTCGAAGTGTCCGCGCGCCTGCAGCCACGCCAGCAACATGAAGCTCGGCACCGCCACCACCATGCAGATCGCGAAGAACCATGCCCAGCCCGTGGCTGCCGCGACATAGCCCGCACCCGATGACAGGTAGGTGCGGCCGATCGCGGCCAGCGCGGTGAGCAGCGCGTATTGGGTCGCGGTGTGCGCGGGATTGCGGCACAGCGCGGAGAGATAGGCGACGAAGATCACGGTGCCGACAGCGCTGGTGAAATTCTCGGCGGTGATGGCAACCGCCAGGGCATAATGGTTGATGCCGACGAGGGCGAGCCATGAGAACGACAGATTGGCGATGGCTTGCAGCATGCCGCCGATCCACAGGCTTGCGACAAGCGAGTAGCGGCTGGCGAGAAAGCCGCCGGCGAATCCGCCGAGCAGCGTGGCGGCGAGGCCCAATCCTTTCACGATGGCGGCGTAATCGTTGCGGGTGAAGCCGAGATCGATGACGAAGGGCGCCGTCATGGTGCCGGAAAAGGCATCGGTGAACTTGAACAATACCACGAAGGCGAGAATGGCCCACGCATCCTTGTAGCGGGCGAACTCGGTGAATGCGCCTGCTGCGGCGTGGACTATGCGCCCGAATGCGCGCTCGGTACTGGCCTCGGCCTTGCGCGAGGCTTCCGGCTCTGTCGCAAAGAGCGCCGTGACAATACCGATGACGACGAGCGCCGCCATCGCGACATAACCCCACTGCCATGCGGCATGGCGAACGAAGCCCAACGCTTCGAATCCGCTGACAAGAAACAGAGCGCCTGCTGTCGAGAGCAGCATGCCGACGCGATAGGCCGCGACATAGGAGGCCATGCCCGCGGCCTGTTCGTTTTCCGGCAGGCTTTCGACACGGAAGGCGTCGATCACGATGTCCTGCGTCGCGGAGGCCGCCGCGACGAAGAGTGCTGCGAGCGCGACGCCAAGCGGTTTGGTCGGATCGCTCACGGCCAGCAGCACGATCGCGATCATCAGCACCAATTGGGAAAAGATCAGCCACGCCCGCCGCCGCCCGAGCAGGCGGGTCAGGATCGGCACATGCAGCGCATCGACCAGCGGTGCCCAGAAGAACTTGATGGTGTAGGGTGTGCCGACCAGCGCGAACAACCCGATGGTCTTGAGATCGACACCGGCTTCGCGCATCCACACCAGAAGTGTCGAGCCCGACAGCGCCAGCGGCAGGCCGGACGAGAAGCCGAGGAACAGCACGACCAGCACGCGCGGCTGCAGATAGACCGCAAGCGCGTCGCGCCACGAAGCACGGGTGGTAATGGAGGTTTTCTCGACGCTCTCGGGAGATGTCATGGAGAGGTGTTAGCAGATTCGCACGCCTCCCCGGGAGACGGCTGCGGAGCTATTCGCCCGCCTGCAGTTTCCGTGGTTGAGCCGGAAACAGGTCCGGTCCCCGGGCGCTCTCGGAACTGGCGGGAGCCTCTTCGTTCTGGCCGAAATCCAGTTCCTCGATGCGGCCTGCACGCTTCTCGATCTTGTCGGCGGAAATCAGGATCTGGCGGACGTCCTCGTTCACCTGTCCAAAGTGATTTTGCAGTTTCAGCACTCGCTCGCGCAGCCGTGCGAGATCGTCCGACATGGTCATGACCTCGGTGCGGATCTGGCCCGCCGCGTCGCGCATCCGCGCGTCCTTCATGATCTGCTGCATCACTTGAATCGCGAGCATCAAGAGCGAGGGCGACACCAGCACGACGCGAGCGCGATAGGCCTTTTGCACCACGTCATCGAAACCGTCATGAATCTCCGCATAGACGGATTCGGAAGGCACGAACATCAAGGCCGTGTCCTGCGTTTCGCCCGGGACAAGATATTTGTCGGCGATGTCGGCGACGTGCTTCATCACGTCCTGTCGCAGGCGCTGCGAGGCGAACTTGCGCTCGTCGTCGCTTTTGGCCTCGCGCAGAGCCGTCACAGCCTCGAGCGGGAATTTGGCGTCAATGCACAGCGGCCGCTGATCGGGCAGAAACACTACGCAGTCCGGGCGCTTGTTGTTGGTCAGCGTATGCTGGAACGCGAACGAGCCCTTCGGCAGGCCGTCCTGCACGATGGCTTCCATGCGCGCCTGGCCGAACGCGCCACGCGCCTGCTTGTTGGCGAGCACGTCGCGCAGCGTCGTCACCTGCGTGGTGAGGTCGGTGAGGTTCTTGTGCGCGCTGTCGATGATGCCGAGGCGTTCGTGCAGCACGCGCAAACTGTCCATGGTGTTGCGGGTGGTCTGCTCCATCGACTGGCCGACGCGATGCGTCACCGAATCCAGCCGCTCGTTCACCGCACGCGCCATCTCTGCCTGCCGCCCGACGAGCGCCTGTCCCATTTCATGCACGCGGCCCGCGGCTTCGTTCTGGGTACGCAGCACTTCGCTCAAGCGCTCCTCCAGTTCGTCGGCGCGGATCGCCTGTGCCATGGCGAGCGCGGCGTTCTTGCTCCCCGAGCGGGAGATGATGAGGGCGATGATTGCAAGCAGCACAAGCGCCAGCACGCCGAAGGCAAGCAGGGCTGCACCAGTGCGGACGGGGACGTCACCGATGGAAAACAAAATCTCATTCATCGCCGCACTGTAGCGCGATTCGCTGTCGAATAGGAACGAATGGGGAACATTTATGGTTAATAATTCCTTGATGCACCGGTTTTCCGCAGCGGAAAGACAGTTGTTTTGAGGACTCAATCCCCGTTTGACCCCGGCAGGCAGTCCGATTACATCGCGGGCATGGCCATTCGTGAAATCATCAGCATCCCGGACAAGCGCCTGCGCGTTGTTTCCGATCCCGTCGCAAAAATCACGCCCGAGGTGCGCGCCCTCGCCGAAGATATGTTCGAAACCATGTATGACGCGCCGGGCATCGGCCTTGCCGCCATTCAGGTGGCGGTGCCGCTGCGGCTTATCACCATGGACCTTGCTAAGAAGGAAGGTGAGACCGAGCCGCGCGTGTTCATCAACCCGGAAATTCTGTCGAAATCGGACGATCTTTCGGTCTACGAAGAAGGCTGCCTGTCGATCCCTGAATATTACGAGGAAGTCGAGCGGGCAGCATCGGTGCGCGTGCGCTTCATGGACCTCGACGGCAAGGTGCATGAGGAAGATGCGGAAGGGCTTTATGCCACCTGCATCCAGCATGAGATCGACCATCTCAACGGCGTTCTGTTCATCGACTATCTGTCCAAGCTCAAGCGCGACCGCGTGATGAAGAAGTTCACCAAGGCCGCGAAGCTCGCGGCCAAGTAACAGCGAGCACCATGCCGCTTCGTCTGATCTTCATGGGCACGCCGGACTTCGCGGTGCCGACGCTGCGCGCATTGCACGCGCACGGCCATGACATCGCGGCGGTCTATACCCGCGCGGCGAAGCCTGCCGGGCGCGGCATGAAACTGCAGCCGACGCCGGTGGAGCAGGCGGCGCGCGACCTCGGCCTTTCCGTATTGACGCCCTCAACGCTGAAGACGCCGGAAGCGGAAGCCGAGTTTCGCGCCCACAATGCCGCGGCTGCCGTCGTCGTCGCCTACGGCATGATCCTGCCTGCAAACATTCTCGACGCCGTGCCGCGCGGTTGCTTCAACCTGCATGCCTCGCTGCTACCGCGCTGGAGAGGCGCTGCGCCGATCCAGCGCGCAATCATGACCGGCGATGCTGAATCCGGTGCCATGGTCATGAAGATGGATGTCGGTCTTGATACCGGCGACGTCGCGATGACGGATCGCCTGCTCATCACTGACGATATGACGGCGCAGGATCTGCATGACGCGCTGGCGCCGCGCGGCGCCGATCTCATGGTGCGGGCGATTGCCGCGCTGGAGCAGGGCCGTCTCGATCTCACGCCGCAAGATGACGCTGGCGTCACTTATGCCGCCAAGATCGGCAAGGCTGAGGCGAAGATCGACTGGACGAAGCCCGCGCACGAGGTGCTGCGCCACGTCCACGGCCTGTCGCCATTTCCCGGCGCGTGGTTCGAGGTGGACATCGACGGCGCGCCTGTCCGCATCAAGGTGCTTCGTTGCGAACTCGCGCAAGGGGCGGGCAAGCCGGGCGCGTTGCTTGACGACCGGCTGACGATCGCCTGCGGGAGCGGCGCGATCCGTCTTCTTCAGGTGCAGCGCGCGGGCAAGCAGCCGATGACCGCGCCGGATTTCCTGCGCGGCACGCCGCTCGCGCCGCCGCTGAGTGTGGTTTGATGCCGCGCTACAAACTCATCATCGAATATGACGGCACGCCGTTTTGTGGCTGGCAGTATCAGGACAACGGCCCGTCAGTGCAGGGCGCGCTGGAAGATGCCGTGATGGCGATGACCGGTAGCCGCGTGCGTGTTCATGGTGCAGGTCGCACCGATGCCGGCGTGCATGCGCTCGGCCAGGTCGCGCATATTGATCTCGAGAAAACCTATCGCGCCGACCGGGTGCGCGACGCGCTGAACGCGCATCTGCGACCGCATCCCATCGGCGTGCTGTCTGCGGAGATCGTGCCGGAGACGTTCGAGGCGCGGTTCTCGGCAATGAAGCGACACTACATCTATCGCATCAGCAACCGGCGGGCGAACCTCGCGCTCGATGTCGGGCACGCGTGGCGTGTGGCGCGTCTGCTGGACGTGGTGGCGATGCAGGAGGCCGCGCAGGTGCTGATCGGCAAGCACGATTTCACGACGTTCCGCGACACGGAATGTCAGGCGAAGTCAGCGGAGAAGACGCTCGACCAACTCGATGTCGTGCGCGAGGGTGATGCCGTCAATATCGTCACCTCGGCGCGCTCGTTCCTGCACAGTCAGGTGCGCTCGATGGTCGGCTCGCTGGTCTGGGTCGGGCACGGGCGATGGACCGCCGCCGACATGCGGAAAGCGCTCGATGCGCGCGACCGCGCGGCGTGCGGTCCCGTCGCGCCGCCGGATGGTCTGTATCTGGTGAGAGTAGATTACTGAGCGGTCTGCGCGAGCAGCGGCTTCATCGCGTCCCAGAACAGCTCCTCGCCGTCCTTCACATTGTCTTGCCAGTGATCGGCGGCGTTGTCGTCGGCTTCATCGGTGATGAACTTGAATGCGCGCCATGGCAGCGAATGGCGCTGGCAGACATGGGCGATGGCGTAAAGCTCCATGTCGACGATGTCGATGTTATTCTCGACCAGCCACGGGTCAGTTGCGGTGACGAAGCTGTCGCCGGTGCCGCAGATCACGCCGTCCTGTCCCGACGAAAGGCGATCGATCTCCGGCGAGAACGGCGTGCGGCCGCGCGGCGCCAGCGGCATCGCCATCATGTCGCGCTGGATGACGTGCGCGACCTCGACGAGGCCGCTGTGCATCTTGTGAATCTTGCCGGCGGTGCCGTAATTGACGACAAGACGCGGGCGCAGCACCAGCAGCGCGAGCGTCGCGGCGCTTGCCGCGTTGACCTTGCCGACGCCGGTGTAGATCACCTCGATGCCTTCGGGGGCGCGGGCCTTGTCGAGTTCGTCGTCGATGGCGGTGAGAACGAGAATGTTGCCGCTCATGCGCGCGCCCTCACTTGAAGTAGCGATCCAGTACGCCGCGATAGATTTTCGTCAGCGCCTCAAGATCGGCGACCGGTGTGCGTTCGTCGATCTGGTGCATGGTCTGGCCGACGAGGCCGAATTCGAGCACCGGACAATAATGAGTGATGAAGCGCGCGTCCGATGTTCCGCCGCCGGTGTCGAGCTTCGGCGGCCGCTTGGTCACCTCTTCGATGGCGGCGACGACGAGATCGGTGAAGGGGCCGGGTTGCGTCAGGAAGGCGTCGGCGTTCGACGGCTCCCATTCGACGCGTGCGGTGGTGTGGTTGCCGGAGAGCTTTTCGACGCGTCCCTCGATCAGCGCGCGCAGCGCGTCCTGTGTGCGGCAATCGTTGTGGCGGATGTTGAAGCGCGCGCGAGCCTGCGCAGGGATCACGTTCCAGGCCGGGTTGCCGGTGTCGATCGACAGGAATTCGAGATTGGACGGCGGGAAGTGATCGGTCCCTTGATCCAGTGGATCGGCGTTCAATGCGCTGACGAGTGCTGCGATGTCCGGCAGGGGATTATGCGCGCGGTTGGGATAGGCGACATGGCCCTGCTTGCCTTCGACGATCAATGTGCCGGACAGCGATCCGCGCCGCCCGACCTTGATGCAGTCGCCGAGCGCATTGACGTTGCTCGGCTCGCCCAGCACGCAATGATCGAACTTCTCGCCGCGCTTCGCGATCCAGTCGAGCAGCTTCACGGTGCCGTTGACGGCGGGGCCTTCTTCATCGCCGGTGATAAGAAAGGAGATCGAGCCCTTGGGCTTGCCGCCGTTCTCTTGCAGATAATCGAGCACGGCGGCGACCGAGCAGGCGATCGCGCCCTTCATGTCGACCGCGCCGCGGCCATAGAGCACGCCGCCGTCCACCTCGCCCGCGAATGCATTGTGCGACCACGCCTTGTCGTCGCCCGGCGGCACCACGTCGGTGTGGCCAGCGAAGGTAATGTGTGGCGCGGCCGTGCCGATGCGGGCGTAGAGGTTGTCGGTGTCGTCCGCGCCCGGTTCGCTGAAGGTCAGACGGTGGGTTTCGAACCCGGCGCCCTTCAGCAGCTTTTCAAGCACGCCGAGCGCGCCTGCGTCTGCCGGCGTCACCGAAGGGCAGCGCAACAGATCGCGGGCGACGTCGAGCGCCTTGGTCATTTGTCAGTCCCGCAGCAGTTCGTTGATGCTGGTCTTGGAACGGGTCTTCTCGTCGACGCGCTTGACGATCACCGCGCAGTAGAGCGATGGGCCGGGCGAGCCATCCTTCAGCGGCTTGCCGGGCAGCGAGCCCGGCACGACGACGGAATAGGCCGGTACTTCGCCAATGAAGGTTTCACCAGTGGTGCGATCGATAATCTTGGTCGATGCGCCGATGAACACTCCCATCGAGAGCACCGCGCCCTTGCGCACGATGACGCCTTCAGCGACTTCCGAACGCGCGCCGATGAAGCAGTCATCCTCGATGATGACCGGGCCGGCCTGCAGCGGTTCGAGCACGCCGCCGATGCCGACGCCGCCGGAGATGTGGACGTGCTTGCCGATCTGCGCGCACGAGCCGACGGTGGACCACGTGTCGATCATGGTCGCTTCATCGACATAGGCGCCGAGATTGACGAAGGACGGCATCAGCACGACGTTCTTGCCGATGAAGGCCGAGCGACGGACGATCGCGCCGGGAACCGCGCGGAAACCGGCGTCGCGGAAGGCCTGCTCGGAATAGTCCTCGAACTTCGAGGGCACCTTGTCCCACCAGTGCGCACCGCCAGGGCCGCCGGAAATCGGCGCCATGTCGTTGAGGCGGAACGACAGCAGCACGGCCTTCTTCAGCCACTGATTGACCTTCCACTCGCCGTTCGCCTGCGGCTCCGCGACCCGCGCCTCGCCCTTGTCGAGCATATCGAGCGCGAGCTCCACCGCATCGCGCACCTCGCCCTTGGTCGAGGCGTTGACGGTGTCGCGGGCGTCGAAGGCTGTGTTCAGCGTGGTTTCGAGAGCGGAGAGAGACATCGGTTTCCTTGGAAAATCAGTGCGATAAGAATTGTTGCCAACTCGCTTGAATTGCGAGTTTGTTGTAATTCTTTGGCTGAAAACCCTAAGGAGAGCAAGGTACAACTAGATTGCTAGTTGTCATGCCCGCGACGAGTGCGGGCATGACGGGGTTAGTGGTTGCTGAGAGCCGCCAGAAATCCCGTCAGATCTTCGGTGACGTGATCGACGTGTGGGGCGTCGCGGCCCTCCATTTCCCACGCCTCGCGCACGACCTCCTTGGTGCCGTCGGGCACCACCAGCACCGTGGTCATGCCGAGCTCGTGGGGGATGGCGAGGTTACGGGCGAGGTCTTCGAACATCGCCGCGCGCGAGGCGTCGACGTCGTGCAAATCGAGAAAGCGGCGGTAGGTCTGGCGCGCGGGCTTCGGCTCGAACTCCGCCGAGATGATGTCGAACACGCCGTCGAATTCGACGCCGAGCGCGAGCCGTTCCAGCACCTTGTCGGCGTGGGCGACGGAAGCGTTGGTCAGGATCAGCTTGCGGCCGGGCAATTTGGCTAACGCCTGTCCCATCGCGGGGTTCGGCTCGAGCGGCGAATGGTCGATGTCGTGGACGTAAGCGAGGAAATCGTCGGGGCTGACGCCGTGCTCGGTCATCATGCCGCGCATCGTGGTGCCGTAGCGACGATAGTAGTCTTTCTGGATGCGGAACGCTTCCGCAGCCTCGACCTTAAGCTGGTTGGCGACGAAATCGCGAATGCGACCGTCTACCTGCTGCCACAGATTGACGTGGTGCGGATAAAGGGTGTTGTCGAGATCGAACACCCAGGTGTCGATATGGTCGAAGCCGCGTATGTCGGTCATGATATTCTGGAAGCGGCGCCAGCCGTTCGCATCCGCTCCGTCACTTGTACATCAGTGTGCCGGTGCCCTGATTGGTGAACAGCTCCAGCAGCACGGCATGTGGCGTTTTTCCATCGAGAATGACGACGCCTTCGACGCCCGCTTCCAGCGCGTAGATGCAGGTCTCGACCTTCGGAATCATGCCGCCGGAAATGGTGCCGTCCGCGATCAGCCGTCGCGCATCCTTGATCGACAGTTCGGGGATCAGCTTTTTGGATTTGTCGAGCACGCCGGGCACGTCGGTCAGCAGCAACAGCCGCTTCGCGCGCAGCGCACCGGCGACGGCGCCAGCGAAGGTGTCGGCGTTGACGTTGTAGGTCTGCCCGTCGGAGGACACCGCCAGCGGCGCAAGCACCGGGATGAGTTCGTGGCCGATCAACTGATTCAGGAGCGCGAGGTCGACCTTGTCGGGCTCGCCGACGAAGCCGAGATCGATCACCTTCTCGATGTTGGAATCCGGATCGATCATGGTGCGCGTCGCCTTCACGGCGGTGACCATATTGCCGTCCTTGCCGGACAGGCCGACGGCCTTGCCGCCCGCCGCATTGATGTGGCTGACGATCTGCTTGTTGATCGATCCCGCCAGCACCATCTCGACGATCTCGATGGCGGAGGCGTCGGTGATCCGCAGTCCGGCTGCGAATTCGGACTTGATGCCGAGGCGCGACAACATGGTGGCGATCTGCGGGCCGCCACCATGGACCACCACCGGATTGATCGCGGTCTGCTCCAGCAGCACGATGTCGCGCGCGAAGTCGCGGGCGAGGTTTTCTTCGCCCATGGCGTGACCGCCGTACTTAATGACGATGGTTTCCTCATCGTACTGCTGCATATGCGGCAGCGCTTCGGACAGAATGCGGGCCTGATCCTGCGGGCTTATCTCGGACATGAAACGAACCTTGAGTGGCGGGTGGCCCAAGGGTTTGGCTGGGCGGGAAGGGTTTAGCCGATTGATGTGACGGTGCAAAGCACCTCAGGCGCGGGGTGTCCGGCTCAGGCTGAGTGCGGCGGCGGCAACCATCAGCCAGCAGACAATGAACAGGGTACCCCCAGTCGGAGCGGCCATCGGGAAGAGGCTGTGACCGGCATAGTGCAATGAGACGAGGTCGCCACCGAAAAGGATACCGGCGAGTACGAAGCCGTAGGCTGCCGTCAGCCCGAGGCGTCGCCTCACCAACCCTTGATGAACCAGCAGCACCGTGCCGATCACTGCGCAGGCGTGGAACAGCAGCATCGAGGAGGCGATGCCGAGTTGTCTTGCGTCCGCCAGATGCGCGGCAGCAGCGGCGAGTGCTACGCCGATGGCGCCCATCAAGCCTGCAAGAGCCGCCGCGATTCGCAGCGACAGGGTGGAAGTCATGCCCGCTCCCTCAACAGTTTGACGATGGCCGCGCGCATCTCAGCCATGCCTCCGCCGTCGCGCGAGGATGTCACCAGTAGTTCTGGGAAGGCGGCCGGGTGCTTGCGCAGCTTGTCCGCCATCGTGGCCATGGTTTCGTCGAGCGCGGCCTTTTTCACCTGATCGGTCTTGGTCAGTACGATCTGGTAGCTGACGGCAGCCTTGTCGAGTGTGGTCAGCACCTCGTTGTCGGCGTCCTTGAAGCCGTGCCGGGAGTCGATCAGCACGTAGACGCGCGCGAGATTGGCCCGGCCGTGCAGGAAGCTATGGATCAGCTTGGTCCATGACGCGATCTGGGTTTTTGGAGCGGAAGCGTAACCGTAGCCCGGCATGTCCACGAGCCGCAGTTCGGGCGTACGTTCGTCGAGCGGCCCCGGTCCCTTGAAGAAGATCAGCTCCTGCGTGCGACCCGGGGTATGCGAGGTGCGCGCCAGCGCGTTGCGGTTGGTCAGCGCGTTGATGAGGCTCGACTTGCCGACATTGGAGCGACCGGCGAAAGCGATCTCGACGCCCTGCATCGGCGGCAGTGTCTCGATGGAGGGCGAAGCCCAGAAGAACTGCCAGTCGCCGGCGAACAGCTTCCGGCCGGCTTCCATCAGTTCAGCGTCTGGTTCGGTCATCATGTTCTTTCGAGACTACAAAAACGTGGATGCCCGGCACAAGGCCGGGCATCGCGATGAGATGATGATTGCAACGTTTGGCGCGGCTATCCGGGTTTCTTTGTGCCGGCAAAGGTTGATTTCACATTGTCGAACAGCTCGATCTTCACGCCGTTCTTTTTCATGATTGCGCTCTGCTGGAGCACGGAGAGCGTGTTGTTCCAGGCCCAGTAGATCACGAGACCGGCGGGGAAGCTCGCCAGCATGAACGTGAAGATCACGGGCATCCAGTCGAAGATCATCTTCTGCGTCGGGTCCGGCGGCGCGGGATTGAGCTTCATCTGGAACCACATGGTCACGCCCATAATCAGCGGCCATGCGCCGATCGCGAGGTAATGGCCGATCACCGGCACCGCGCTAGGGTCGTAGGGCAGGAGGCCGAACAGGTTGAAGACATGCGTTGGGTCCGGCGCGGAGAGGTCGTGAATCCAGCCGAAGAACGGCGCATGACGCATCTCGATGGTGATGAACAGCACCTTATAGAGTGCAAAGAAGACCGGAATCTGGATCGCGATCGGCAGGCAGCCCGCGATCGGATTGATCTTCTCCTTCTTGTAGATCTCCATCATTTCCTGCTGCTGCTTCATCTTGTCGTCGGGATATTTCTCCTTCAACGCGGCGAGCTGCGGCTGTACGGCCTTCATCTTCGCCATCGAGGCGTAGGACTTGTTGGCGAGCGGGAAGAAGATCGCCTTCACGATGACGGTGACGAGCAGGATGGCGATGCCGAAGTTGCCGAACAGGCGATACAGATGATCGATCGTCCAGAACATCGGCTTGGTGATGAAGTAGAACCAGCCCCAGTCGATCAGCAGTTCGAAACGGTTGAGCTTGAGCTGCTTGTCGTAGGCGTCGACGGTCGAGACTTCCTTGGCGCCCGCGAACAGATGCGTGGTGGTGGTCGCATTGCCGCCGGCCTGCACGGTGACCGGGTCGAGCAGGTAGTCGGTCTGGTAGACGCGGGTGCTGCCGGAGAGATTCGACGAGAAGCGCGCGGTCAGTGCGGCGGCGGGATCTGGCAGCAGCGTCGCGGCCCAGTATTTGTCGGTGATACCGAGCCAGGCGTTGGTGACCTTGAATTCGGCCGACTTGGCCTCGTCCATCTTCTTGTAGGTGAATTCCTGCAGGCCCTTGTCGCCGAGAACGCCGATCGGGCCTTCATGCAGAATATAATAGCCGGACGTCTCCGGCAGGCCATGCCGCGAGATCAGGCCGAACGGATAAAGCGTCGCGGCAGTCGAGCCGGCGTTGGCCACTTCATCCTTGATGGTGAAAACGTATTTGTCGTCCACCGAAATGGTGCGGGTGAAGACGAGGCCCTGGCCATTGTCGTATTTCAGGACGACCGGCGTCGAGGGCGTCAGCGCGTTCGAGCCCTGCTGGGTCCAGACGGTATCGCTGCCCGGCATTTTGGTGGCTGCGCCCGCGGCGGGTACGAAGCCGAACTCGGCATAGTAAGGCGCTTTGGTGCCCGACGGCGAGAACAGCACTTCCGCCGGAGATTTCGGATCGACCGTCTCGCGATATTTTACGAAGGCGACGTCATCGATGCGCGCGCCCTTCAGCGCGATGCTGCCGATCAGGCTCGGCGTGTCGATTTTGACGCGCGGCGAGGAGGCGATCGCTTCGGCGCGGTCCTTCACCGGCGCAGCCTGCTGCTGCTCGGTGCCGGGCGAATTCGGAGTGGGTGCAGCACTGCCGGCGGCCGGGGTCTGCGTGGTCGCGGCGGGTGCCGAGGAGTTGGCCGGGTTGGCGGCCTGCATCTGCGCCTGCTGCGCTGCGCGCTGCTTCTCCATCTGCGGCATGTTGTAGAAATACTGCCAGGCGAGCAGCACGAGGCCGGACAAAACTACGGCGATGATGGTGTTGCGATTGTCGGTCATCGGTCAGGTCTCGCGGGTAGGCTGAGAGAATTTTGGTGAAGGGCGGGCAGAATGAGAATCGCCGTCGCGATCCTTCATACGGGCCAGACGCATGAGCGCGGAACGGAAATCCTCAATCATGACGGAGAATTCACGTTCCAGCGCGCCGCGCCGGCCGACAATGACATAGTCGCGAGGCGATGGCGGCGCGATGACACCGGCCAGCCTGACCATTTCGCGAAGCCTGCGGCGCACGCGGTTGCGCTCGGTCGCAGTGCCGACTTTTTTGGTGACGGTGAAGCCGATGCGGGTGGGGCCGGTATCGTCGCGAAAGCGCGACTGCACCACGAACGCGGGCCGGGCAATGCGGGGGCCTTGGGCGGCGGCAATGAAATCCGCGCGTTTTTTCAACCGGTCCATGTTGTCAACCGGCGCATCGTGATGCCGGTTCAGGCGCTCAGACGCTTGCGGCCACGCGCACGACGGGCAGCGAGAACCTTGCGGCCGCCAGTGGTCGCGAGGCGCGCACGAAAGCCATGACGGCGCTTGCGCACCAGTTTGCTGGGTTGATAAGTCCGCTTCACGGTCGTTCTCCGCTGCCGGGCGTCCGCCGATCGCGGTATCGCCCCAGTGAGTGCCGAGCAAATTCGAATTGCCGAGCAAGTTTCAATGGTTTCGTCCGGGTTCAGCCGGTTCAAGGTCCTAAGTGACCATGGCCCTTAAATGAACCGGCCCGGTCGAACCGGGCCATCGCGGACAATTGGCCGGGCTTATACGGGAGCGGGCTGTTTTCGTCAACGGAGCGTGCAAATTGCCCCATTGCCGCGCCGGAAGCCAGTCTGCCCTGAAATATTCATATATTTCAGGCATTTCGAGCGTTTGACGAGGCCAGCCGCAGGTGCGACTGTGGCGGTGCGGAAGATCGAAAATCAAGGGCCGGATCGTGGCTGAAAGCGTGCCGCCAATGACGTCGCAGGAGAGGCCGGCCATGCCGCGCGGGCGCCTCAACCTGTCCGGCAAGCTGCTGCTGCTGACGATCCCCCTCGTGATGATCGCCGAAGTGCTGATCTACGTCCCCTCGATCGCCAATTTCAGCGTCAACCGCCTGAACGACCGGATCGCGGCAGCCAACACCGCGGCGCTGGTGCTTGATGCCGCGCCGGCGGGCATGGTGCCGGATTCGCTGGCGCGCAGCATCCTGCAAAGCATCGGTGCGCGCGCGGTCGCGATCAAGACCGGCCAGCAGCGACGCCTGCTTGCGGTCGCGGACATGCCGCCCGCCGTGGTGCGCGACGTCGACATGCGGACCATGAACGTGTGGGAAGCTATCGTCGATTCATTCTCGATGATGCTGGAACGCGGCGACGGCGTCATCCGCATCATCGGACCTGCGCCGCAGGGCGAGCAGTTCATCGAGGTCGTGGTGGATGAAGCGCCGCTGCGTCAGGCGATGTATCGCTTCTCCTCGAACGTGCTGTTGCTATCGTTCGGCTTCGCCATCGCCACGGCGGGATTGATTTATCTTGCCCTGCATTTTCTGTTCGTGCGGCCGATGCGGCGGATGACCGCGAGCCTCATTGCTTTCCACGAAAACCCGGAAAGCGCTGATCGCGTGATCGTGCCGTCGAATCGCGCCGATGAGATCGGCGTGGCAGAGCGCGAACTTGCCGACATGCAGCACGATCTGGTCTCGATGCTGCATCAGAAAAGCCATCTTGCGGCGCTCGGGCTTGCAGTCTCGAAAATTAACCACGACCTGCGCAATCTTCTCGCGTCTTCGCAACTTCTGTCAGACCAGCTCGCGAGCGTGCCGGATCCGCGCGTGCAGCGTTTTGCGCCGAAGCTGCTGCGTTCGCTCGAGCGCGCTATCGCGTTCTGTCAATCGACGCTCTCCTACGGCAAGGTGCAGGAAGCGCGGCCGGAGCGTCGCATGGTGGCAGCAGAGCCGATCATCAACGAAGTGCGCGAATCCGCGGGCATCGCTACCGATCCCGATATCGTCTGGAGCAATGCGATCGAGCGCGGTCTCGTCGTAGATGCAGATCCCGATCAGTTGTTTCGTGTGCTGCTCAATCTCGTGCGCAATGCCTTTCAGGCGCTCGAAGGCCAGCCGCATGCCGATATCGCGCCGAAGCAGATCCGGATCGCGGGCCGCCGCGAGGGTGCGGTCGCGGTGCTGGAGATTTCAGATACCGGCCCTGGCATCCCGGAACAGGCGCGCGCCCATCTGTTCGAGGCCTTCCAGGGCTCCTCGCGCGATGGCGGCACCGGACTCGGGCTCGCGATCGCCGCCGAACTCATCCGTGCCCATGGCGGGCAGCTCGATCTGGTGGAGGGGACGATCGGTGCGACCTTCCGGATCGTGATTCCCGACCGAACCATCCCGCTGCATCAACTCCGGCAGGAGCGTTCCCGCGCCTGAAGGGCGTAAGCCGCGGTCTGCCTTGGGAAAATGGGGCGTTTCAGCCGGTATACGATCCTGTCAAAACCGAGCTTGCCAAGCCGCACCGGAGCCGTTAGCTATGCCCCCTCGCGAGGGCGTTTTCGCCCCATATCCGCGACACGCGCCCGTAGCTCAGCTGGATAGAGCACCAGACTACGAATCTGGGGGTCAGAGGTTCGAATCCTTTCGGGCGCGCCATTTATCAATGACTTAGCCGTCACCCCGCTCGCTGATACCGAGTGTTACCATAAGCGTTATCGTGAGGTTGGTCGCGTCATTTCAGCGCCAAGGCGATGTCGATCAGGGCTCGTCGTCTAACGATCCTTACCTGAAAAAGACATGGCTTGAGTCCTGATCCAGGGGATCTGAAATCTCGGTGCCTCTGTCGAGGCTTTCTCATTTCGGGCCAAACACCAGAACGTTGCTGTGCCCCGGTGATCGAGCCAGCGCAATAAGCGGCCCCTGGCTTCGCGAACGTCAAATTGTCCGTGGCCTAGATGTCCGAGAGCTTGTTCAGGATTTGGGACCCACAGAGAGAATCATCAGGGGACAGACTTTGTTGGAGAACAGAGCGCTCTGAGTTTGTAATTGAGTTGTCGATCTTGAATTTCTGCTTTTGATCCAAAGCGGACATGGACCCGACATACGGTAGCTCTGGGAGGGCTAAGCGTTCTCGTTCAAGTTAACTACTTTGCTTTCCTCAACCAGCCTGGGCATCAATTCATTCGATTCGTTGAGGAGGCTCGTCGCGGAGTCACGCAGAGTTGCCGCGACAAAGTCGGTGATCCGCAAACAGCAGCTTGAAGAATCAAGAGTGTGCAGTCCATATCCGCTGCCTAGTTTAGCAACACACTCTAACGTTCCTCGATAAGGTGCTTTTTGGTGGTTTCCATTCAGACGCGAATCTCTACAGAACTCGGAGTCAAAGAGCAGCAAGTCCAAGCTGCCGTAGAGTTACTCGATAGCGGTGCTACCGTGCCGTTTATTGCTCGCTATCGCAAGGAAGTCACAGGCTCGCTTGACGATGCACAGCTCCGCACGCTTGAGGAGCGGCTGCGGTATCTGCGTGAGCTAGAGGACCGACGCAAGGTGATCCTCGACTCCGTGCGCGAACAGGGCAAGCTCGACGCGACGCTTGAAGCGGCGATTATGGCGGCCGATAGCAAGAGCCGGCTTGAAGATATCTATCTTCCCTACAAGCCGAAGCGCCGCACCAAGGCCGAGATGGCAAGGGAGGCGGGTCTGGAGCCACTTGCAGACCTTTTGATGACGCAGCCTCTGAACGAACCCGAGGCGAGTGCGGCTCAATTTGTCTCAGTCGACAAGAATGTCGCCGACGTCGCAGCGGCCCTTGAGGGCGCGCGCGCTATTCTCGTTGAGCGTTTCGCGGAAAATGCAGACCTCATTGGCGCGCTGCGTGAGGAATTGTGGACGAATGGTCGCCTTAAATCGACCGTGCGTGACGGCAAGCAGGAGGCCGGCGCGAAATTCAAGGACTATTTCGAATTTTCGGAAGCCCTGAAAAAGATGCCGTCGCATCGCGTTCTGGCGTTGTCCCGCGGCGAAGGGGAGGAGATTCTCTCTCTGACCGTTGAGCCGGATGATGGGGAGACGCGCCCGACCATCAGTGCGTATGAGTTGCGTATCATGGGTGCCTTCGGCATCGCTGATCAGGGCCGTCCCGGGGACAAATGGCTCGTGGACACGGCACGCTGGGCTTGGCGCACGAGGATTTTTACAACACTGTCGATCGATCTTCGGATGCGTCTGTGGAGCGCGGCCGAAGAGGAAGCCGTGCGCGTTTTTGCTTCCAACCTCCGTGATCTGTTGCTCGCTGCGCCGGGAGGTGCACGACCGACTCTCGGGCTCGATCCTGGATACCGGACGGGTGTGAAAGTCGCGGTCGTCGACGCCACGGGCAAGGTCGTGGCCACGAGCACGATCTATCCGCACGAGCCGCAGCGGCGATGGGACGAAGCGCTCGCCGTCCTGATGAAACTCGTGCGCGAGCACAAGGTAGAGTTGGTTGCCATTGGCAACGGCACTGCCTCGCGCGAGACTGACAAACTTGCAATAGAGCTGGTCAAAAAACTCTCCGATCTCAAGCTGCACAAGGTCGTCGTGTCAGAGGCGGGCGCATCAGTCTATTCGGCCTCGGCTTACGCGTCGGAAGAGCTTCCCGATCTCGACGTGACATTGCGTGGTGCGGTCTCTATCGCGCGACGCCTGCAGGACCCTCTCGCCGAACTGGTGAAAATCGATCCGAAATCAATCGGCGTCGGCCAGTATCAACACGATCTCAGTGAATTCAAACTGTCGAGATCGCTCGGTGCGGTGGTTGAAGATTGCGTCAACGGTGTCGGTGTGGATCTGAACACCGCTTCACCGCCTTTGCTGGCGCGCGTCTCCGGAATTGGAGCCGGCCTTGCCGAAAGCATCGTATCCTATCGCGACGCGCACGGTTCGTTCCGCTCTCGCAAAGCGCTTATGGATGTGCCGAGACTTGGCCCCAAGGCATTCGAGCAATGCGCCGGCTTCCTGCGTATTTCCGGCGGTGACGATCCGCTGGACGCATCCGCGGTGCATCCGGAATCCTATCCGGTAGTGCGCCGGATCATGGAATCCACCAAGAGTGATATTCGCGGCCTGATCGGAAACGCGCCGGTTCTGCGCGCGCTCAAACCGCAAGCTTTCGCCGACGACAAATTCGGTATTCCCACTGTCACGGATATCCTGCGGGAACTCGAGAAGCCAGGCCGCGATCCGCGGCCGGCATTCAAGACGGCGGAATTCAAGGACGGCGTCGAAACACTCAGCGACCTGCGGCCGGGTATGGTGCTCGAAGGGGCTGTAACGAATGTCGCGGCATTTGGGGCGTTCGTCGATATTGGTGTGCACCAGGATGGCCTTGTGCATGTCTCGGCAATGTCGAAGACCTTCGTGAAAGATCCCCGCAGCGTGGTGAAGCCGGGCGATATCGTGCGCGTGAAAGTGCTGGAAGTCGACCAGCCGCGTAAGCGTATCAGCCTGTCGCTTCGTCTTGACGATGAAATCGGTGCGCAGCCGCAGCGCTCTGCTGGAACCGACCGCGTTTCGGCCAAGCGCAGTTTTGCCAACAACCCGAGCCGCAATACGAAAACTTCAGACGGAGCGTTGGCGGATGCCTTGCGACGGGCAGGTCTCCGTGACTGAAGGCAATGCGCGGGCTCGGCTGTCGCAATGGCTGTGCCATCGCGATCGTAAGGGCTCCTTTCGGCGCAAAGCGGACATGGCCTCGGCAGAGGTAGATTTCGCCGACAACAAGCGTAACCGGCGAAGAATGGCGATGCTCCTTCGTTGGTTTGGCGGGATTCTCTATTGCTCGTTGGAGAGCCGTAGTGTTCGAATTCGATATGATTACAAACGGACTGACAAATGGATATTTTCGATCGGCTGAAGGCGGCGGCGATTGCGGACTGGCAAAGCTATATCGGCCATGACTTCGTCCTTCGCCTCGGAACGGGTACGTTGCCGCAGGCAGCATTTCGCGCCTACCTTGTGCAGGACTATTTGTTCCTGGTTCAATTTGCCCGAGCCTATGCGCTTGCCACCTACAAGAGTCGTACTGTTGCAGACATGCGGATAGCGCAGGCAGGGCTTTCCGCCATTCTCGACGAGATGAACCTTCATATACGGCTGTGCGGTCGTTGGGGTCTTTCGCCAAAGGAGATCGAGGCGACCCCGGAACATCAGGCCACTATCGCCTATACGCGTTTCGTGTTGGATTGCGGTGCGGCCGGGGATCTGCTCGATCTGCATGTTGCGCTTGCTCCATGCGTTATCGGCTACGCTGAGATCGGTCGTAATCTGATGCCGAACCGCATCGAGGACCTCGGCAATCATCCTTACCGTGAATGGATTAGTGAATACGCAGGCGAGTCGTATCAGGACGTTGCTGTCGTGGCGCGACGTCATCTGGATGATCTCGCGGCGAGGGCGATGACCGAACAGCGCGTTGCAGAGCTTGCTGCTCTGTTTGGAAAAGCGTCAAGGCTTGAGGCGGAGTTCTGGCAGATGGGTCTCGATGTTGCTGAGCGGCATGCCACTACTTAGGACTTCAATCATCTCCTGTTTTGCGGTTTCTTCCCATTTCCATCGCGTCAATCGCCCGCGGAGTTGAGGCGTGCCGCGCCTGCTCTCGATCCTGAGAAGTGGTCCTCGGGCAATATTCGCATCTAGCGCCGGTGGAGCAGTAAGGCTCTGGAGGGGCGCGAAGCCTGCCTGCTACAGTTCGATCTCAACCTTGCTCATGGGAATGTTTGAGCACATCAGCTGGCAGTGCTCCCGTGTCTTTGCCGACGTGACTCGGATTTTCATCAACTCGCCCACGACGACCTTGCGTGCGCACATGCCGCACATACCGGTGCGGCAGTTGAAGGGCGCCTTAATTCCGAGGCTTTCGGCGAATTCCAGCAACGTGCCTTGTTCAGGGGTCCAGATTGCCTCGATACCTGATGTCGTGAACGTCACCGATTGCGGATGGAGCGGCGGTAGCTCTTTTTCCTCCGCAATTTCGGCTGGCGGAGCGAGTGTTGCACCCATCTCCTGCTTGTAGATCCTACGGCATACGACGCGGCTTTCGCGCAGGGCCGCCTCAGTCGCTGCAACAAACTCTCGTGGGCCGCAAATGTAGGCGTCGAACTCCTCGGAGGGGAGGAATTCCACGTCTTGGTCCAGATGCATCTCGCCGCCGAGATCGTATTCCTTGCCTGGCCGGTCGACCTGACGCGGATTGCTGAACCAGACTTTCCAGACGCTGTTCGGCAGATCAGCTTTCAGCGACCCCAGTTTGCCCTTCAGGGCGAATGTCGAACTGTTGAACGTGCTGTGCAGGAACACGACATGATGCCGTGATGCTCTCACGGCCAGTTCTTCTGCCATCGCGGTAACGGCGGCCTCGCCGATGTCCTTGCTGAAGATGACGACAGGTCGGTCGAGTTCAGCGGTGAGATGGAATGAACCCTGCGGCCCAGTCGCGTGGATGAGGCCGCCTTTTTCTGCCTGATCGGTCCAGAAGAACGCTGCCCGCGCAGCATCCTTCACGTCTGTATGAATGACCGTGATACGATAAATCTTCGGGTCGGAGGAAAAGGCTGACAGCACATAAGGGCGCTCGCCGACACCCGGAATGTCGAAGGCAAGGTGCTGTCCGGCCTGAAAACGGCTCAGTGTCTCGTCCGATGTCAGGAATACGGAGATCGTATTCGGTGTTTCATTGACCTTCCGGGCGATTTTGTACTGTCGCTGCATGTGCCGTCCCTGAGTTCCGAATGTTTCTTATCAGGAAACTTGAGGAGGATCAAATGATGGGTGGCTGGCAGTTTGCTATAGATGGGATTATCTGCTGAAAACGGTTCCGACTACGCCGGACTATTGATAATCAAGAGTTTCTGGCGCAATTGACGATTCGAAATGACAGCTACCGACATCTTGGAAACTGGGTCTAACAGCGAGCAGGAGACTGACACGCTCGGACGCCGGATCAGGCAACTCCGAAAAGCGCGGGAGCGCACGCTGGATTCGCTGGCGCAGGAGGTCGGGCTCACCAAGGGCTATCTTTCCAAGGTCGAGACAGGTCGCCAGACACCGCCTTTGGGGACGTTGTCGAAACTCGCCAAGGCTCTCGGTACTGACCTTGCCGGACTCGTTGAAAACGGCACCACTGATCGCACTGAGCTTGGTTATGAAGGTGTTTCGGTGGTGCGGGCCGATGAGCGGCGCAATGTCGTACGTGGTGCGACGTCATTCGGCTACGACTATCAGTCGCTGGTGCAGAATGCCGTCGGCAAGCACATGTCGCCGTTTCTGTTCACCTTCCCCTCGCAGATCCTCAAGGAAGTGTTTTTCGAGCATGGCGGCGAGGAGATGATCTTCGTGCTCAGCGGTGTTGTAGAATTCGAAGTCGGCAGCGAAACCTTCGAGTTGATGCCGGGCGACTGCATTTATTTCGATCCTCGCCAACGGCATCGCGGGCGCGGAAAGTACGGCGAGGCCAAGGCGCTGGTTGTACTGTACGAGCCGAAAAATCGCAGCTAGTTCGTCTTCCTAAAAGGACGCGGCATAGAGCACTAAAAAAGGGGCGCTGCGAGCAGCGCCCCGAGATCAAGGCTGGGGGAACGATAGTGGCCTTGAATCAGCTCGCGAGAGCGTCTTCCTTCTCGACGCCGAACCCCGCGGTTTCACCGAATTTGTTCGGCTTGCGATAGACGGCGAGCAGGATGCAGCCTTCGTCGCTCTTGGTCTCGTGATAGGAGCCCGGGTGGCGCCAGACGAAATTGCCGGCCCGACAAATACCGTCATGGTCGTAGAACGAGCCTTCGAGCACGTAGCTCTGCTCGAGTTCCGGATGCTGGTGGAATGGAAGCGTGGTGCCCGGCTCCCACTTCAATAGGCAGGTCAGCTCGCCACTTGCCGGATTTTCATACAGAACCTTGATCTGGATGCCTTCGAACTGGGAAGGCTTCCAGCCCATATCAGTGACCTTCACATAGACCGAGCCGCCTGGCGTGGGTTCCTTGGTGACGAAACGCGGATCCATTGGGTATCCTCCTTGTTAAATAAGTATCCTATTAGGATACAAAATGACATGAGATGTCAACTCGATTATGCGGCCACGGTTTTTGGTGCAGCAGCGGCCTCGGAAAACGCGCCGTCGCCGCCGCTCCATCGATATTCGATGATGCGCGCGGTCTCTCTCGCGACGTCTGCGCCGCGAAGTCGTGCGATCAGATGCAATGTCGTATCGATTGCCAGAGCGACGCCGCCGCCGGTCACGACCGTTCCGGAATCAACGAACCGCGCTTCTGTACCATTCACTCCGGGGTAGAGCTTTTTCATCAAAGCGAGCGGCGTCTCGACGCCGGCAGGAGCGTAACGGCGGGTGGTTGCCTCCTTGCCGTCGAGCAGGCCAGCGCCTGCAACGATAAGCGCCCCAGTGCAAACTGACGCAACGATGCCCTTGCGTGAGAACGCCCGGATGAAGCTGAGAGTCTGTTCGTCCTTGCTGACCTCCGGCCATGCGGCCCCGCCGAGAATCATCAACACATCGCCGGGAGGACAATTCGTCACGCTGTAAGGCGCGAGGATCTCAAGTCCATTGGCCAGACGGACTATACCGGCCTTGTTGGCCACCAAAGCCATCTCAATACCCGGATCGACACGCTTGGCCATTGAAAGAACGCCGAATGTTGCGCCGATGTCGATCGGTTCAACATCATCATAGGCGTGGATGATGAACGTGGTGTTTGACATGCCAGATATCCTCCTCAGCAAGAAACTTCGTCAAAATAAGTATCGCAAAAGGAAACTTAGTTGACAACTTTTCATTCTGCAACGATGCTCAAGTTTCTTAAGACGGGAAACAAACCCCGCAAAAGTCAACTAGGGAGAAACAAATGTCGACGGCAGAGGTCCTTAATCCCGCTGTTCCCAAGGAAGGGTCCAGCATTAAACACATCGTTGCGGCGAGCGTGCTCGGCACGACGGTCGAATGGTATGATTTCCTTATCTACGGCACCGCGGCTGCGTTGGTGTTCAACAAGCTGTTCTTTCCGAATTTCGATCCGCTCGTCGGCACGCTTGCCGCGTTCGGCTCCTATGCGGTTGGCTTCGTCGCGCGTCCGCTCGGCGGCGCAATCTTCGGCCATTTCGGCGACAAGCTAGGCCGCAAGGCGATGCTCACGCTGACCATGATCATCATGGGTGCGGGCACGTTCCTGATTGGTTGTCTGCCCACCTATGATCAGGTCGGCATTCTTGCTCCGATCCTGCTGTTGATCCTGCGTATGGCGCAGGGCATCGGTATCGGCGGTGAGTGGGGTGGTGCGACCCTGATGGTCATCGAAAGCGGCGATCGCAACCGGCGCGGCTTTCTCGGCAGCCTTGTGCAGGTCGGTTTTCCACTCGGCATGGTGTGCGCGACCCTGATCTTCCTTCTCGTCTCAAAACTGCCTGATGAGCAGTTCATGAGTTGGGGCTGGCGTCTTCCGTTCTGGCTGAGTGCGATCCTCGTCGCCGTCGGGCTGTTCGTGCGCATGCGGCTCGTCGAAACGCCGAAGTTCGCGAAGGTCCAGGAGCAGGGTGAGATCTCCAACGCTCCGCTCCTCGACGTTCTCACCAAGGACTTCAAGAACTTCGTCGTCGCTGTCGGCCTCAAGATATCGGAAGTAGCGTGGGTGTATGTGCTGATCGGCTTCCTTGTCTACTACGCGACATCGCATCTTCATCTGTCGAAGACGGTTATTCTCGACGCGGTGCTTTACGCAGCGATTCTGGAACTGGTCACGCTGCCGCTGTTCGGCCTGTTGTCGGATTATGTGGGGCGCAAGCCGCTCTACATCGCAGGTACCATCCTATCGATGATTGTGGCCTTCCCGCTGTTTACGCTGGTCGCGACCAAGGACCCGACGACAATCGCGATTTCGATTGCGATCATCATGAGTATTACCCACGGTCTGATGTTCAGTCCGCAAGCTGCGTTCATTCCCGAACTGTTCGGCACGAAGGTGCGCTATAGCGGTGCCTCGCTCGGTGTGCAGGTATCGGCGGCAATCAGCGGCGGCTTCGCCCCGATGATCGCAACGGGACTCCTTGCTTACTACGGCACCACGACGCCGATTTCCTGGTACCTCATCGCGCTCGGCGCCATCACGCTGATTGCGACACTGGTTTCGCGGGAAACTGCTTTCGAGGACCTGTAGTGAATCATGAGCCGGCCCCCTTAGGGCCGGCTCATCTCTGCCGCCCGGTTGATAGATGCGTTGGTCTGGCTAGAAGGCGCAAACGCTGGGCATAAAACGTTCAAGCAAAAAACACCTTGGGAAATACGGAGATAGACTCTGGCCGGCAAGGCCGGTCGCAGCGTCTCCGTCTGCAAAGAGAACAACAATGCCGCACTATAAAATCCTCATCCTCGGCGCGTCCTATGGATCGCTACTTGCCTCCAAACTTCTGTTCGGCGGCCATTCCGTCACGTTGGTCTGCCTGCCCGCGGAGGCTGACCTCATCAACAGCGAAGGCTTCCGCGTGCGGATGCCCATCCGTGGCCGTGAGCAGCCGGTGCTGATCGATTCGCGCGAATTGCCCGGCAAGGTCTTCGCCGTGAGTGCGGCGGATGCGAATCCGGCAGATTTCGATCTGATTGGGCTTGCAATGCAGGAGCCGCAATATGGCTCGCCCGGCGTGCGCGAACTGCTTGAGCGTATCGCGAAGTCACGCGTACCCTGCATGTCGATCATGAACATGCCGCCGCTGCCCTACATCGCGCGTCTGCCGGGCATTGATGCGAGCGCGGCGAAAGCCGCATACACCGATCCGTCGGTCTGGAGTGCATTCGATCCCGGCGCGCTGACCTTGTGCAGCCCCGACCCGCAGGCGATCCGTCCGCCGGAGGAAAAGGTCAACTTCCTTCATGTCACGTTACCGACCAATTTCAAGGTCGCGCGTTTCGATAGTGAAGACAGCAACGCCATCCTGCGCCAGCTTGAGCAGGATATCGATGCGATCCGCATGGAGACACCGGAAGGTAAGACCGAAGTGCCGGTGAAGCTGCGCTTCCACGATTCGCTGTTCGTGCCGCTGGCGAAATGGCCGATGCTGCTCGCGGGCAACTATCGCTGCGTGACGGCGGGTGGCATGCGCACCGCGCAGGAGGCGGTGCACTCCGATCTGACGGAGTCGCGCGCGGTGTATGAGTTCGTGATCGATGTTTGCATCGCGCTCGGCGCCAAACGTGAGGATCTCGTGCCGTTCGACAAATATGCCGCGGCAGCCAAAAGCCTTGCACGCCCGGCTTCGGTGGCACGGGCGCTGACCAATGGTGCGCCGAATGTCGAACGCGCTGACAAGCTCGTGCAGTTGCTGGCGCAGCAGAAGGGCATGAGTCATCCGGTGGTCGACCAGATTGTCGCGCTGGTGGACCGTCGGCTTGAAGTCAATCGGAAGAAAATGAAATCTGCGGCTGCCTGAGGCGGCCGCAGTTCCGCTCAGGTCCTCAAGGACCTTCGCTCACCTGAAGGCAGGTCAACAAGGCGCAGATCGAAACTGGAGACCGAAATGGCGTTAATCGGTTCGTCTTCGCAGCTGGCATGATTTGCTTAGTCCAAATAGCGTCTTACGGTAACAGACTTCAATAATTTCAATGATCTGGCCGAGATTACTAACCGGGGGATCAGAGGTTCGAATCCTCTCGTGCGCGCCATTTGCATTTAAAACTTGTGAAGCCGGAATGAACTCCTTCCGGCTGGCCAGGACCGCTCCTTCGGGGACGCCTTTGCCGTCATCTATCGCGTTGTCCCCCGGGGCATCACCCTCCGCTAAACGCCGACGTGGACCGCAAACACCATCGCACTTTGCCGAAAGTGCATAGCGCGGACGACGCGACAAAGCCGAAATATATCAAGGAATAATGTTGTCGGCTCATGCTGTCGCAAGAGCGCGGGTGCAGCGACTTTCGGGTCGACAAGTGAAGGCAATGGTGAGCTTGCAATGCGCGTTGCGATTTTTGCCTTGTTCGTGGCTGGCGGACTTACCTTGCCCTCTTACGCGGAACAGGCAGCCACAGCCGTTCCGGTCGGCGTCGTTAAGGCTGAGCTGAAGTCGGTGGGCACGACGCTCGACTTCGTGGGGCGCGTCGAGGCGATCAACCGGGTCGAAATCAAGGCGCGGGTAACGGGCTTTCTGGAAGCGGTCTTGTTCAAGGAAGGCGACCTGATCAAGGAGGGTGCGCCCCTCTACCGCATCGAAAAAGGGCTATTCCAGGCTGCTGTCGAGCAGGCGACAGGAGCGCTTGAGCGTAGCAAGGCGGCCAAGGCGCTCAGTGATTTGCAGCTCCAGCGTGCCCAGGAATTGCTCGACAGGAATGTCGGCACGGTGGTGGCCCGCGATCAGCAGAAGGCAGCAGTCGATCAGGCTGCGGGAGCCATGCTGACCGATGAGGCCACCCTTGCGACGGCCAATATCAATCTCGGCTACACCGATATCACCTCGCCGATCACGGGCAAGGTCAGCAAGACAAACGTGACCAAAGGCAATCTCGTTGGGCCGGATACCGGCACGCTGACGATGATCGTCAGTCAAGATCCCATGTATGTGACCTTCCCCGTAAGTCAGCGTGATTTCCTGAAGGCGCGCCAGAGCGGGACTAAACTCGACGTCGGCGCCATCAAGGCCCAACTCCGCTTCGCCGACGGAACGATCTACGAGCACCCGGGGCGGATCAACTTCATCGATGTGACGGTCGATCGCGCCACCGATACGGTGCTGGCGCGCGCGACTTTTCCCAATCCCGATTTTAGCCTCATCGACGGTCAGTTCGTGCAGGTGCAGATTGATCTGCAAGGCAACAATGCAAAAGACCGAGTCGAAGTGCCGCAGACCGCTCTGATCGCAGACCAGCAGGGTGTCTATGTGTTCGTGGTCGAGGACGGCAAGGCGGTGGTCAAGCGTGTTAAGCCCCTAAGGGGGGCTGGCACCAACGTCATTCTGGACTCCGGACTCAACGGCGGCGAGGAGGTCATAGTCCAGGGCCTCCAGGGCGTGCGTCCAGGTGCGCCGGTGCGCGCCACCCCGATTCAGCCGGCTCTCAACCAAAGAGGCTGAGACCATGCTGTCCGCCATTTTCGTCGACCGGCCACGGCTAGCCATCGTCATCGCTATCGTTACGACGATCGCCGGCGCGCTGGCGCTCTATGCGATTCCCATCGCGCAATACCCTGACATTGTGCCTCCGCAAGTATCGGTTACGACGTTCTATCCCGGTGCTAACAGCGCTGTAGTCGACCAGACGGTTGCCCAACCGATCGAAGCGCAAGTCGTCGGCGTCGACAAGATGATATATATGAAGAGTGTCAGCGGCGATGATGGCAGCTACACGCTCACTGTCTCGTTCGAACTCGGCACCAATCCCGACATCAACACCGTCAACGTGAACAACCGGGTACAGGTCGCGCTCTCCGGCTTGCCGGAGACCGTGCAGCGCCAGGGCGTCACGGTGAAGAAAAAGTCGTCCGCCTTGCTCGGTGTGATCGCGCTCTACTCGCCGAAGCACACGCATGACTCACTGTTCCTGTCCAATTACGTCACCATCAACATGCTCGACGCGATCAAGAGCACGCCCGGTGTCGGTGATGCGAGTCTGTGGGGGCCGCAGGACTATTCGATGCGCGCTTGGGTGCGGACCGATCGGTTGACCGGCCTCAATCTGACGACCGGCGACATCGTCAACGCAATCAAGGCCCAGAATTTCCAGGCAGCGGTCGGACGGATCGGCGCGCGGCCGATCTCGAACGATCAGCAGCTCCAACTCAACATTCAGACAAAGGGCCGTCTAACCTCGAAGACAGAATTCGAGAACATCGTCATACGTACTAATCCAGACGGATCGATACTTCGGCTCGGCGACGTGGCGCGGATCGAGTTGGGCGCGGCAAATGTCGACCGCGAAACTCGCTTTAACGGTGGACCGGCCGCGGCCATCGCGATGTACCAGAGTCCCGGCGCAAACGCGATCACCACGCTAAAAGAGGTGCGAGCCAAGATCGAGGAACTGCAGAAGCGCTTCCCTGAGGATCTCGCCTGGAAAGTCACTTACGATCCCACGGTATTCGTAACCGATACAATTCATGAGGTGCTGAAGACGCTGTTCGAGGCATTCATCCTCGTTGTAATCGTTGTCTACCTGTTCCTCGGCAGTATACGCGCGACCCTTATTCCGACCATCGCCGTTCCGGTCAGTCTGATCGGCACCTTCATCGTGTTGCTTGCCGTCGGCTATTCGGCAAACTCGGTGTCGCTGCTTGCCGTCGTGCTTGCCATCGGCATTGTCGTCGACGACGCTATTGTTGTCGTTGAGAACGTCGAGCGCGTGATGGAGGAACATCCGGAGCTCTCACCCGCCGACGCAACCAAGCGCGCCATGGCGGAGATTACTGCGCCGATCGTCGCCATCACCCTGGTGCTACTCTCGGTGTTCGTGCCGGTGGCTTTTATCCCCGGTATTTCCGGCGAGTTGTTCCGCCAGTTTGCCGTCACTGTCGCGGTTTCGATGTTCTTGTCGGCCATCAATGCGCTCACGCTATCGCCGGCGTTGGCGGCTGTGTTGTTGCGGCCGCATCACGGGCCGCGGCGCGGCCCAATCGGCTATGTGATGCGTGGGATCGACCGCGTCCGGGATCTCTACGGCGCAGCGGTGGCTCGCCTCGTGCGGCTGTCGATCATCGGGCTCGTCATGGTCGCGGTTGCCGGTGCGGGTGTGTTCGGTCTAGCGAAAATTACGCCCACCGGCTTCCTGCCGGAGGATGATCAGGGCGCGCTTTTTGTGGTCGTCCAGTTGCCGGGCGGTTCGTCTGTCTCGCGGACCGCTAATGTGATTCAGCAGGCGGAGGCGATCCTCAAAAAGGACCCGGCGGTTGCCGACTACACCTCAGTCGTCGGTTTGAACTTCATCGACAATTATTCTGCGTCTAACGCTGGGTTCATCGTGGTGACGCTCAAATCCTTCGATGAGCGCAAGAAGGATCGAACGCTCGGCGTATCGGCGCTGATTCCGCGACTCGGCGCTGAATTTCGTCAGATCAGCGATGGCACGGTGGTCCCCCTGGCACCGCCTCCAATCATCGGGCTCGGTACAGGCGGCGGGTTCACCTATGTGCTGAAGGACCTGCGTGGTGGCGACCCGGGAGCGTTGGCACAGGCGGTGCGTGGTTTGGTTGTGGCGGCGAACCAGGATCCGCAATTGAGGCGCGTGTTCACCACCTTCTCGGCCACCAACCCGTCAATTTACCTCGATATCGACCGCGACAAGGTGCAAATTCTCGGCGTGCAGCTCAATGATGTGTTTCAGGCGCTGCAGACGTCGCTCGGCGGTTTTTATGTGAACGACATCAATCTGTTCGGTCGCCGGTGGCAGGTCAATGTTCAGGCCGAGGCATCCGATCGGGCAAGCATCGACGATATCTATCGCATCAACGTCAGGAACGCTGAAGGCAAGATGATTCCCATGCGCAGCCTGGCAGAGGCGCGTATCGTGGTCGGACCGCCAGCGCTGATCCGTTACAACAATCTCCGCGCCGTCACCATCCAAGGCAGTCCGGCTGCCAACGTCTCGTCTGGACAGGCGCTGAATGCGATGGAATCCGTGGCTGCCAAGACGTTGCCTGATGGCTACGCCGGAGAATGGACCGACACCGCTTTCCAGGAGAAACGCGCGGAGGGTAAAACCGGATTGATCCTCGGATTTGCGGTGCTCTTCGCCTACCTGTTCCTGGTTGGACTGTACGAAAGCTGGACGATTCCTGTACCGGTGTTGCTGTCGGTTTCAATCGGCGTCCTTGGGTCATTCATCGCCATGGTTTTGAGCGGCCTTACTCTCGATCTCTATGCCCAGATTGGTATGGTCGTGCTGATCGGCCTCGCCGCCAAGAACGGCATCCTGATCGTCGAATTTGCCAAGGAGCAACGCGAGAAGGGTGTGCCGCTGCTTGAGGCCGCCGCCGAAGGTTCACGACTGCGATTTCGTCCGGTGATGATGACGTCTTTTGCCTTCATCCTCGGACTTTTGCCGCTGGTCATTGCGACGGGTGCCTCTGAACTCGCACGGCGCAACGTTGGTACCCCTGTGTTTGGCGGGATGATCCTTGCGTCCTTCATCGGCATCTTCGCTATCCCGCCACTCTATGTGACCTTTCAGGCTGTGCGAGAGCGTATACGGCCCGGGTCACGGCCACAGGCAGGCAAACCCGCGATTGCACCCGAGGCAGGCGGACCAACAACGGACATTCCTGCTTGAGAAGCCGACCGCCGTTTCTGGATTGTGCATATCGCCTGTTGCTGCGACGTTGCAGTGATGGACAGCGCCGATCGCGATGACCAGCAACGGCCCCGGCGGGGCCGTGCCGTCCTTGCCGCATTTGCTACGAGCTACGAGGGAGGATCGAGGTAAATCGCTCGTTGCTCAGCCAGTTGTCCGCAATGTTTTCGACGGCGATTCTCCGAACAGTGTGCGGTAGGCGACCGAGAAACGTCCAAGCTCCCAGAATCCATGGTCGGTGACGACGCGCGTGACGTTCGTCTTGCCGGCGTCGGCATCGCGAAGCGCCTGACGCACGAGATGCATTCGCCGCAAGGTGAGATAGCGTATCGGCCCCATGCCCAAATGTTCTTCGCACGCTGCGCGAAGTGTTCGCTCCGCGACGCCGATGCCCGAACAGATATCGGTGAGATAAAGCGGTCGATCCGGATGAGCCGCCAGATACTTCTCGAACTTCGTCATGATCGCATCGTACCGGCGGCCGCCGGTCGTGATCTCAATGTCGGCACCTTCCGCGAGGCACCGCACCATGAGATGAATCAATCGTTGCTCAAGTGCTCGGCGAATTTCTGGAAGTTCGAAAATTTCGGGAGTATCGAGAGCCAGCTGTCCGACCATCTTATGAAGCTCCAGCAAGCGCAACATCAAAGCCGGGCTTGGTCGAACGATGGGTTTTGTGAGCTTCTCCATAAAATTATGACCGATGATCGCCTCGAGCGCCGTATTGAGATCATCGATGACAAGAGACATGGTGCCGCCATGAAGATCCGTGTCGGTTTGTTGATGTCTCTCGCCGTCTTTGTTGATGATGATGTCACCGGGCAGGACTTTCAAACCACGATGACGAACTGACGCCTCTGGCTCAGTCAGAAAGGCAATCACTGCACGCTCAGGCTTGATGCCGAAAACGTTGACTTGCGGCGAGGACAGGCTGTAGCGCGCCATCCAGAGCCGCTCCATGCCGATCTGTGTAAGCTTGAAGTGAAAATGACCCGTTTCCTTAGGAAACGCTTGGAAATTGCAATCTGCAAACGCGTCCTGGCAATCGGCCGGGTCGTTAATCTCCCGAGTTCTAATCCAAGGCATCTCTGTCCACCGAGTCAGAAATTGCGCTTTAATTCTCGAGTTGAATTTTCCTAAATCTTCTCAAGTGGTGTCCCAGGAGCGACAGCGTTGCTTGGATGCATCCCTCTGTCAATGAACCGAGTAAGACATAATCGTTGCGCCTCGATATGGCGCGCTTTGTCCAGCACGCGGATTGGCTAAAAGGTAACTTCCCACGATGCAATTTGGCAAACAATTTCGAGGGATGTCGAATCTAAAGCGAGGTCGGGCCGAGCTCTCCGATTCTGGATTGGCCGGGTTGCTGGCGCGCTAGAATGGCGCGCCAAATTGCCCCACTTGAAACGGACTTCGAAGGTCGCGTCGCTGCCCGCGCCATCGACGGTTCTCGATGGTCCATGGCATGTCGCTTTCCCTCAACAGCAAGTCACGACGTGCTACCCTGCCGCGGTGTCAAATGGCTGAGGAGATCCATCGGCAGCGGAAAAACGACGGTCGATGATCGGTCGCCTGCGATGTCGTGCAATGCTGCGAAATAGCGTAGCTGCATCGCCTGCGGCTCCTGAGCGAGAATCCGGCCTGCCTCGACGAGCTTCTCGGCAGCTTGCTGCTCGCCCATCGCGTTGATCACCTTCGCGCGCCGCAACCGCTCCGCTTCGGCCTGCTTGGCGATGGCGCGCACCATGTTCTCATTCAGGTCGATATCCTTGATCTCGATGTTCGTGACTTTGATGCCCCAAGCGTCAGTCTGCTGGTCGAGGATTTCCTGAATGTCGGCGTTGAGCCTGTCGCGCTCGGCAAGCATTTCGTCCAACTCGTGTTTGCCGAGAACTGAACGCAGCGTGGTCTGTGCCAACTGGCTTGTCGCGGCCATGAAATTCCCGACCTTGATGATCGCGCGCTCCGGATCGATGATACGGAAGTAGAGAACGGCGTTCACTTTCACTGAGACGTTGTCGCGGGAAATCACATCCTGCGGCGGCACGTCCTGCACCATCACCCTGAGGTCGACCTTCACCATCTGCTGCACGAACGGAATCAGGATGATGAGGCCCGGGCCTTTCACACCGGTGAACCGTCCGAGCGTGAAGACGATGCCGCGTTCGTACTCTCGCAGGATGCGTATGGCCGAGGTCAGAAAAACGATCACGACGATCGCGAGGAGAAGATAGCTCAGATAATCAATCATCATCGCACACCTCCTTCGCCGGCTTTCAGGGCCGGCCGGCGACGTACCACAAGCGTCAGGTCCATAACGTTGGCCACCTCGACCATTTCGCCGGGCCTGAAAGCTTCCGCGCCGCGTGCTTGCCAGCGCTCGCCCTGCGTGAAGACGTGGCCTTCAATGTCGTTCCAGTCGAGAACCTCGGCGGACAGGCCACGCATGGCTTGCGCGCCGACTCGTGCCGGGGCTTTGCGAGCACGCCAAAGCGAGCGGAGCACCACGAGAATAAGGCCGATGAACATGGCTGCCGCGATGCCAACGACCGTCCATGAGAGCCGGTATCCCGGCGTTTCGACCTTGAACAGCATCATTGCCCCGAGCAGGAAGGCGATGACGCCGCCGAAACCGAGAACCACTGTCGGATTGAAGGCTTCCACGACCAGAAGCGCGATTCCCAGCAGCATCAAGGCGAGGCCCGCATAGTTGATGGGAAGCATGTTGAGGGCATAAAGGCCGAGCAGCAGACAGATCGTGCCCACCACACCGGGCGCGACGGCACCAGGCGACATGAACTCGAAGATCAGACCGTAGATGCCGACCAGCAGCAGAATGAAGGCGACGTTGGGATTGGTGATGATCGACAGAAATTGCGATACCCGACCGGGATTGAGCGCTTGGATCGTTGCGTCCTTCGTCGTCAGCCGCCGTGTCTCGCCGCCGGCGACTTCCACGGTACGGCCGTTGATTTGTTTCAGCAGGTCAGCCGGATTGCTTGCGATGAGATCAATAACATTCGCCTGCAACGCGGCGCTGGCGGATAGGCTGGCTGCCTCGCGAACAGCTTTTTCGGCCCAGTCGGCATTGCGTCCGCGCAGTTCAGCAAGGCTGCGGATGAAGGCGACTGCGTCATTCGTGACCTTCGCCGCCATCGCGTCTTTTGGTTCGGGCTGGTGGGTGCTGTCGTCCTTGCCTTTGCCGCCTTTGTCAGGGCTGGAGCCTGGCAGACCCGGTATTGGACTGTCGATTTGCACGGGCGTCGCGGCGCCGAGATTGGTGCCGGGCGCCATTGCTGCGATATGCGTTGCATAAAGGATATAGGTGCCGGCGCTTGCGGCGTGGGCACCGGACGGAGCAACATAACCGATGACAGGAACGGGCGACGCCAGTACGTCTGCAATGATCCCACGCATGCTGGTGACAAGACCGCCCGGTGTGTTCAGACGCAGGATGACGGCTTCGGCGTGCTGCTCGTTTGCCTTGGCCAGCGCGTCTTTAACGTAATCGGCAGTCGCCGGTCCGATCGCGTCGTCAATCGTGACTGTCAGCACAACATTGCTTTTCTCTGCCGCCGAACCGGCGGTGGGAGAGAGAAGCAAAATGGCGGCTGCAATTGCCGCGGCAAGAGTCGCCTGTACGGTCTGCACGGCGAGGACTCCCTAATCTCGGTGATATGGGGAGAACCTCGCTTAACCTCAATATGAGCGGGTTTGGCGAGCAGCCGCGGCGCCTGCCGAAGCGAAGGTAAGTGAGGTCGTGCAAAATGAGAAAAGAATTAAAAATTATATAGTAATTTCAATATTATATTTGTTTTCTATCCATTCGTTTTGTGGACTTGAGGCCGTCGCGGCGGCTCCGTCTTCGCATACGTCACGCCTGTCATGTCTCTAACTACCGCCGTCGCGGGAGGGCGGAGAGACATGGTCCGGCGATGTTGGGCAACGGCAAGGTATGGTTGCCTTCATTCAGGCGGGTTTGGCAGTCGATTGCCGCGCATTAAGGCCGGTGGTCATGACGCAATGACCGTATTGATATAGAGTGCGATGCATCATGCCACGCGGATGCGTGGCATCTTTTGATATCAGGAGGTTTTCATGCGCAGATTGCTGACGGTTCTCGCCGCGCTCGCGACGCTCAGTCTGACCAATTGCGGCTACAACGCGATCCAGCAGAACGACGAGCAGGTGAAGTCGGCCTGGTCGGAGGTGGTGAACCAGTATCAGCGCCGCGCGGATCTTGTGCCCAACCTCGTCAATTCGGTGAAGGGTTTTGCGCAACAGGAAAAGGATGTGCTGCTCGGCGTCACCAATGCGCGCGCCAAGGTCGGCAGCGTGCAGGCGGGTCCTGAAGTCGTCAACGACCCAGCGGCGCTGCAGAAATTCCAGGCGGCGCAGGGTGAACTGTCGAGTGCGCTGTCGCGTCTGCTCGTCGTCACCGAAAACTATCCGCAGCTCAAGTCCGACCAGTTGTTTCGCGATTTGATGGCGCAACTCGAAGGCACCGAGAACCGCATCACGGTCGCGCGCAACCGCTACATCAAGGCAGTGCAGGATTATAACGTCAACATCCGCACCTTCCCGAACAACCTCACCGCGATGGCGTTCGGCTACAAGACAAAGGCAAACTTCACTGTCGACAATGAGAAGGACATCTCGACCGCGCCGAAGGTCGATTTCAACGTGCCTTCAAGTGCGCCCGCTCCTGCGCCTGCCAAATAGCGGGGTGATGCTCGAGGCGCGTCGATGAAGATCGCCAGACAACTCGTTCTTGCGCTCCTGCTGTGCTGGGCTGTGGTCGCCGTGGCGGATGTCGCGGTGCCGCAACTCACTGCGCGCGTCACCGACCAGACCGGCACGCTCAGCGCCGCCGACATCGCGAATCTCGATCAGAAGCTCGCGGACTTCGAGGCTCGCAAGGGTAGCCAGATCGCGGTGCTGATCGTGCCGACGACGCAGCCGGAGAACATCGCGCAATACTCCATCCGCGTCGTCGAGCAGTGGAAGCTCGGCCGCAAGGGCGTTGATGACGGCGTGCTGCTGCTGGTCGCGAAGGATGATCGCCGCCTGCGCATCGAAGTCGGCTACGGTCTCGAGGGTGCGCTGCCGGACGTCACCGCCAGCCGCATCATCAACGAGATCATCACGCCGAAATTCAAGCAAGGCGACTTTGCCGGCGGCATCGATGCCGGTGTTGACCGGATCATCAAGACGCTCGACGGTGAGCCGCTGCCTGCACCCAAGCCGCGGAATGATGTCAGCCAGGGTAATTGGGACGAGGTCGGCCAGGCGTTTCCGGTCTTTCTGGTGGTGACCATCGTGATCGGAGGGATTCTGCGTCAGGTCTTTGGCCGGTTTCCGGGTTCGCTATTGACGGGAGGCGGCGTCGCCGTCGTGGCCTGGCTGTTCATGGGAATTTGGGCTGTCGCGCTTTTTGCCGGTGCCATTGCGTTCTTTTTCACGCTGATTGGCGATGCGATGTTTTTATCCGGTGGTGGCGGCGGTTATGGCGGCGGCCGCGGCGGATCGAGCTGGAGCGGCGGATCTGGCGGCGGCTTCAGTGGAGGCGGCGGTAGCTTCGGCGGCGGCGGCGCGTCGGGAAGCTGGTAGCGAGGTTGGCGATGCCAATGAATGTCAGGCGATTGGGCAAGCATCTTCTCAGCAATCGCACGCGCGTGCGCAAGACGTTCGCGCCGCAGGCGTTGAAGCGCATTGAGGATGCGATCAAGGCGAGCGAAGCGCGCCATGCCGGTCAGATTCGTTTTGCTGTAGAGGGTGCGCTCGATGGGCGGCCGTTGTTGGCGGGGCAATCCGCGCGGGACCGCGCGCTCGATCTGTTCGCGCATCTGCGCATCTGGGATACCGAACATAATTCTGGTGTGCTGATCTATCTGCTGCTCGCGGACCGCGACGTCGAGATCGTCGCCGATCGCGGCATCGACGCGAAGGTTGGTGCGGCACGCTGGCGCGAAATTTGCGCCGTGATGGAAAGCGAATTCCGGCAGAATCATTTCGAGCAGGGCGTGTTGGCCGGCATCGAGCGCATCACCACCGAACTCGCGGCGCATTTTCCGGCGCATGGAGCGCATCGCAACGAATTGCCGGACCCGCCAGTGGTTCTTTGATGCATCAGTGTGGGGAAAACTTTTTCGCGTCGACGTAAGCCCGCCATCGCGCCTTGGCGGTTCGTTCTTGCTCGATTAGCCTTCGTCTCGTTGCGCCAGTCTGAGTTGAGTAGGCTTGTCATGTTCCGCAGTTCATCACTTCGAGGCGTATTTCTGGCAATGGCGGCGATGTCGCCCTTGCCTGCTGTTGCGATGGAGCTGACGCCACCGCAGGCCGATCTTTACACGTCGGTGTCGATCAATCCGCCGTCTAAGAGCGAAATGACTGTGTGCTACGGTTTCGTGTGCCGCCGCCGCGCGATTCTGGCTTTCTCCGACGCGGACCGCAGGACGCTGACGCAAATTCTTTCCGCCGGAAAAGCAAGTGCCGCCGCCGAGCGCGTGGCGCTACAGAGGGCCGTGGTCTGGTTCGATCGCCGCGTAGGGCCGATGATCGGCACCACCAAGCGTGTTGCCAAGGCCGATATCCGTGCCGGATCGGACGCCACCAATTTCGACTGTTTCGACACCACCCGCGACACGACAAGCCTGTTGCTGGTGCTGCAGGAATGGAATCTGCTGAAATTCCATAAGGTCGGCAATCCGCGCTACCGGGGCAATCCGTTTGCGCTCCAGACTCCGCACAACACCGCGGTGGTGGTCGACAAGGCGAGCGGCGTTGAATGGGTGGTCGATCTCTGGCCGAAGAACTACGCCGAGGCGCCCGACGTCATGCCGGTCGAGCAGTGGCTGAAGGAAGACTGAGGCCAGTCTCGCGTCCATCCGGGCGTTGCCCTGCTATGGTTAACCTTCCGTTAGCGAATTACATCGCATCTTTCGCGGAAGGAGAGATGCCATGTCTTCCAACCGCACTTCTTTGGACAATGATTCCTGTCCCGTCGGGGACGAACTGCTCGGTAGCCTGTATCGCGCGAGCGAACACGGTCTTGCCCAGTTGGTCGATACAGTGTCGGGCGACGTACGGGCGATGCTGGCGCTGTTCTGCTATCGGCGGGCTCATTTGCATTCGATGAGCCTTGCCATCGCCGCGACATGCAGCGAGCGGGATTTGAAAGAGCAGGGCGGCACGGTCGGCGCGACGTTGTTTGCGATGTCGCGTGAGGCACCCGCCGAGCAAACTGTTTCTGCTGCAAGCGGCCGCCGCGCCATCACGCTCTCGACCAAGCCGCTTCGGGTTATCCCCGAAATGGCCGACGATGATACCGAGTCGCTGAGCGCCTAAAACGGCTTTGCCCGCGCGCCATCGCGCGAGGGCTTTATGTCTGCCGCCTGCCGCGCGGTTACTCGACCAAGATGACCCGGATGTCGTTGACGTTCGTCAACGTCGGTCCGGTCAGCACGAGGTCGCCGGTCTTCTCGAAAAACGTCGTGGCGTCGTTGTTGTCGAGATAGGCGACCGGATCGAGCTTCATCTCCCGCATTTTCGCAAAGGTCGTTTCGTCTGCCATTGCGCCGGCAGGGTCGGTTGGCGAACCGCCGCCGCCATCGGCGCCGTCGGTATCGGCAGCGAGGATCGAGATGCCCTTGGTGTCCGCCAGTGCTGCGGTTGCGGCAAGCACATATTCCTGGTTTGGGCCGCCGCGTCCGTTTCCGCGCACGATCACGGTGAGTTCGCCGCCCGACACGATGGCGACGCGCTTACCCTTGGCACGGGCGTCCAGAGCGAGTTTGGCATGTTTGGTGGCAACCGCGCGTGCTTCACCTTCGAGGTCGGCGCCGAGGTCGATGACTTCGTATCCGGCCTGCGCTGCGACGCGCAGTGCGGCATCGAGCGAATCGCTCGGTTTGGCAACGATGTCGAAGCGCGCACGTTCGAAGGCCTTGTCGCTGGGCTTGACGCTTTCGTTGCGCGGATCGGTCAAAGCCGTGCGCACCGCATCGTCCACCTGCAGCTTGTAGCGTTCGACGATGTTGCGCGCGTCCTGCAGCGTCGAGGGATCGGGAACGGTTGGGCCGGATGCGATGACGGCCGGATCGTCATGCGGCACGTCGGAGATCGCGAGCGTCACCAGTTGGGCCGGGTAGGCGGCGCGGGCGAGCCGCCCGCCCTTGATACGCGACAGATGCTTGCGCACCGTGTTCATTTCGGAGATCGGAGCGCCCGAGCGCAACAGGCTTTTGTTGACCTGCTGCTTTTGCGTGTAAGCGACCCCTTCGACCGGCGCGATCCAGTTGGCGGAGCCGCCGCCCGAAATCAGAGCGAGCACCAGATCGTCTGGGCCGGCTTCCGCGGCCAGCGCGAGAGCTTTCTCCGCGCCGCGAACGCTGGCCTCGTCCGGCACGGGATGGCCAGCCTCGATTACTTCGACCCGGCGGGTTGGCACGGCATGGCCGTGGCGGGTGGTGGCGATACCTGAAATCCGGTCCGCGCTCAGGCCTGCTTCGTCCATGTAATGGCGCTCGGCCGCAGCGGCCATCGCGGCGGCAGCCTTGCCGACGGCGACGATAAAAACCTTCCCCCGCGGCGGCCCGGGTAAGTGCCGGCGCAGCATTTTGTCGGGATGGGCTGCAGCCACGGCAGCATCAAAAATGGCGCGAAGCAGGGAACGGTGATCGGTCATCAGGTACCTTTTACGTGAGTTCAGCACCGCCGAATATATCCCGGCTACCGGGATACGGAGCTGAAAGGTCTGCGCCGGAATAAGGAAAACTGAAGCGGATTACAACCTTTGGAGTATATCGGAACCCGACGTGGCTAACGTCGGGTGGCCGATCATGGTTTTCGGCTGGTAGATCGTGCAACACTCATTGGGCGCTTGAATCGTTGCCCGCCTGACAAGGGGAAGTGTATGCCCGAGGCCGTTATCGTTTCCACAGCCCGTACCCCGATCGGAAAAGCCTATCGGGGCGCGCTGAATGCAACCGAAGGCGCGACCCTGCTGGGCCATGCCATCAGGGCGGCGGTGGAGCGGGCCAACCTCGATCCCGCCGAGGTGGAGGACGTGGTGATGGGGGCGGCCCTGCAGCAGGGCGCGACCTTCGGCAATATCGCGCGCAAGGCGCTGCTCCGGGCAGGGCTGCCGGTTAGCGTCGCCGGGACCACGGTCGACCGGCAATGCGCTTCCGGCCTGCAGGCGATCGCGACGGCCGCACGCTCGGTGCTGTTCGACGGTGTCGACATTGCGGTCGGCGGCGGCGGCGAATCGATCAGCCTCGTTCAGAACGACAAAATGAATATGTTTCACGCTGTCGATCCGGCGCTGATGGAGATCAAGCCCGAGATTTACATGTCGATGCTCGACACCGCCGAGGTGGTGGCGAAGCGTTACGGCATCTCGCGCGAACGGCAGGATGAATACGCGCTCGAAAGTCAGCGCCGCATCGCCGCCGCGCAGCAGGCGGGCAGGTTCAGCGATGAGATCGCGCCGATCACGACGAAAATGGGTGTGCTCGATAAAGCGAGCGGCGAGGTCTCGTTCAAGGACGTGACGCTGTCGCAGGATGAAGGCCCGCGCCCCGACACCACGGCCGAGGGCTTGGCAGCGCTGAAGCCGGTAAAGGGCGAGGGCTTCAGCATCACTGCAGGCAACGCGAGCCAGTTGTCGGACGGCGCGAGTGCGGCCGTTATCATGAGCGACAGGATGGCCGCGCAGAAGAATCTCAAGCCGCTCGGAATCTTCCGCGGCATGGTTTCGGTCGGATGCGAGCCCGACGAGATGGGCATCGGCCCGGTATTCGCGGTGCCGCGTCTCCTCAAGCGCCACGGGCTCACGGTTGACGACATCGATCTGTGGGAATTGAACGAAGCATTCGCCGTGCAGGTGGTCTATTGCCGCGACCGACTCGGTCTCGATCCGCAAAAGCTCAACGTCAATGGCGGCGCCATCGGTGTAGGGCATCCTTATGGTATGACCGGCGCGCGGCTCGCAGGCCATGTGCTGATCGAAGGACGGCGGCGCAAGGCGAAATATGCCGTGGTAACGATGTGCGTTGGCGGCGGTATGGGTTCGGCCGGATTGTTCGAGATCGTGCACTAGGCGGCCATGATGGCTTATCTTCTTGCCATCGACCAGGGCACGACATCCTCCCGCGCCATGCTGTTTCGCGACGATCTTTCCGTCGCGGCGAAGGCGCAGCAGGAATATACGCAACACTTTCCGGCATCGGGCTGGGTCGAGCACGAGCCTGAGGATATCTGGACAAGCACGCTCGCCACCTGTCGCGCCGCGATGCGCGAAGGTGATGTCACAGCGTCGGGCATCGCGGCCATCGGTATCTCCAACCAGCGCGAGACGGTGGTGGTGTGGGATCGCCAGACAGGGCAGGCGATCCATCGCGCCATCGTCTGGCAGGATCGTCGCACGGCGGATGTCTGCGCGCGATTACAGGCTGAAGGCAGCGAGACCCTGATCACCGCGCGGACCGGGCTGATCGCCGATCCTTATTTCTCGGCGACCAAGATCGCGTGGATTCTCGATCATGTCAGCGGAGCACGCGAGCGCGCCGAACGTGGCGATCTCCTGTTCGGCACGGTCGATTGCTATCTGCTCTGGCGGCTCACCGGCGGTGCGGTGCATGCGACCGACGCCACCAATGCCTCGCGTACCCTGCTGTTCAACATCCACACCGGCGCGTGGGACGACGATCTGCTCAAGCTGTTACGTGTACCGCGCGCGATGCTGCCCGAGGTTCGCGACTGCGCTTCCGACTTCGGCGTAACGCATCCCGATCTGTTCGGTGGCCCAATCGCTATTCGCGGCATCGCGGGTGACCAGCAGGCGGCAACCATCGGTCAGGCCTGTTTCGCGCCCGGAATGATGAAATCCACCTACGGCACCGGCTGTTTTGCAGTGCTCAACACTGGCGAGACGGCGGTGGCGTCAAACAACAAGCTGCTCACGACCATCGCCTATCAGTTGAACGGCAAACGCACCTACGCGCTCGAAGGCTCGATCTTTGTGGCAGGCTCGGCCGTGCAATGGCTGCGCGACAGCCTTCATCTCATCAAGACTGCGCATGACAGCGATAATCTTGCGCCGACAGCGGACGAGACGCAGTCGGTCTATCTGGTTCCAGCTTTTGTCGGGTTAGGTGCGCCGTACTGGAATCCGCGCGTGCGTGGCGCGTTGTTCGGGCTGACGCGCAACACTGGCCCCGCCGAACTCGCGCAGGCGGCGCTGGAAAGTGTCTGCTATCAGACCCACGATCTGTGGCAGGCAATGCGTGCCGACTGGCCGGACCTGATTTCGAAAGACACCACGCTACGCGTCGATGGGGGCATGGCGATCTCGGACTGGACCATGCAGCGCCTCGCTGACATCCTGAAGGCGACGGTCGATCGGCCGGTGATTCCCGAGACCACGGCGCTTGGCGCAGCCTATCTCGCGGGCCATGCCGCAGGGGTCTGTCCGTCGCCCGAAGCATTCGCCGCGAACTGGCAACTCGACCGCCGCTTCACGCCCACGATGGACGATGCCCTGCGCACAAAGAAACTGCGCGGTTGGTCCCAAGCAGTAAAAGGCCTGCTCGCGAGCGACATGGATACCTAGTTCATTGCAGTAATGAGAGGGCAACGGCGAAGCGTTGCCCTCTCATTGTCATCGAAGACCTGTTTACTGGCAGAGCGTAGGCTGCCCGTTCAGCTTGATGATGGTGCCGGGACGGCAGGTAAAGCCATTGCGGGCGTCGAAGCTCGGTGAGCCCGGAATGGCGGTGCCGTCATAGTTATATGGGCCGAAACCTTCGTCCATCGACGCAAAGGTGTTGTCGTGGCGGTAATCGTTGCGGTAGGCGACATCGCCATAAGGTCGGCGATACTCTCCATAGTAGCCGTTGTCATAACCGCCACGGAAAGGTGCTGTTGCAATCGCACCAGCGGTCGCGACTGCGCCGCCGGCAATGCCGGCTGCGGTATCGGCAGGCCAGAAGCCGCTTCGGCGGCCCCGGGTGTGGAACTCATCGCGTCGCGCAAGGCGATCGCCCGAGCGCATGGCGCGAGCATGGTGCACGGCATGAGGGCGCATGGACTTCATGTGCATCTTCGAATGCGGTTGAGCCGTATCCTGTGCGAGCGCAGGTGTTGCGATGAGCGCGATCGCGGCGGTGGCTGCGAGGAGAGTTGCCTTGGTCACAGTGAATCTCCTTTTTCTATTGCGAAATTTTATGAGAAGGCCGGAGGAGAAGGTTCCGGCGTGGCGCAACGCCGTCAAATTTCCGGCGCTGTGCGGGCAGAACGAACCGGCGCAGATGCAAGTTCCACCTAGGGATCGCCTCACTCAGACGTGAACGGCAAAAGGCCGAACGGAATCGAGGTTCCGTTCGGCCTTTTCTGAAAATCTTCGGAAAAATACGGTGCCCTTAGCCCGGTCGTGCATCCGTGCGCGGCTTCATGTTCAGTCGCATATGGATGGCGCAGCCGCAGCCGGGCGGATGCTGCGCAGGCGGCAGGTTTGCGATGTCGTCTTCCGCGGGTGCAGGCGGCTGAGGTTCGCTGGCCGGAATATAGTTCAAGACTGGTGCGAGCGAACGTTCGGTGTCCGCGACAGTCGTACCGATGCGCTCGGCGTAATCCTCGACCTGATCGCGCTCGATTTTGCCGACGCCGAAATACTCGCTTTGCGGGTGGCTGTAATAGATGCCGGACACCGACGAGCCCGGCCACATTGCGAGGCTCTCCGTCAGCGTCACGCCCGCATTGCGCTCGGCATCGAGCAGCTTGAAGATCGTCGTCTTCTCGTTGTGGTCGGGTTGCGCAGGATAGCCTGGAGCCGGACGAATGCCTTGATACTTCTCGAGGATCAGATCGTCGTTCGAGAGCGTTTCGTCGGCCGCATAGCCCCACAGCTCCATGCGGACGCGCTGGTGCATCCGTTCGGCGAACGCCTCGGCGAGACGATCCGCGAGCGCCTTGACGATGATCGAGGAGTAATCGTCGTTCGCTTTTTTGAAGCGCATGGTGATCGCTTCTTCGCCGATGCCGGCGGTTACGACGAACGCGCCGATGTAGTCGGCGACGCCGCTTTGCTTCGGTGCGATGAAATCCGACAGCGCGAGGTTATGGCGGCCTTCGCGCTTCTCGAGTTGCTGGCGCAGTGTGTGCAGTGTCGCAAGCGGCTTGGTACGGGCTTCGTCGCTGTAGAGCGTGACGTCGTCGCCATCGGAGTTGGCGGGCCAGAAGCCGATGGTGGCGTTGGCGGTGAACCAGTTCTCCTTGATGATGGTGTCGAGCATCTTGCGCGCGTCGTTGTAGAGCGACTGCGCGACCTCGCCGACATTGGGATCCTTCAGGATCGCAGGGAAGCGCCCCGACAACTCCCAGGCCTGGAAGAACGGCGTCCAGTCGATGTATTCGGCCAGTTCCGCCAGCGAGTAGTTGCTGAAGTTCTTCACGCCGAGGAATGAAGGCTTCTTCGGCGTGGCCTTCGACCAGTCGATCTTCAGAGCATTGGCGCGCGCCGCCTCAAGAGACAGCCGCTTCTTGTTCTGCTGGGCGCGGAAATGTGCGTCCGCGATCTTGGTATAGTCGGCGCGAACTTCGGAGATGTATTCGTCGCGCTTCTCGGATGACAGCAGTGAGGAAGCGACGCCGACCGCGCGGCTCGCGTCGTTGACATGCACCACCGGGCCTTTGCGATAGCGCGGGTCGATCTTCACGGCGGTATGGACGCGGCTCGTGGTCGCGCCACCGATCAGCAGCGGAATGTCGAAGCCCTGCCGCTCCATTTCGGAGGCGACGAACACCATTTCATCCAGAGAAGGCGTAATCAGCCCGGACAGGCCGATGATGTCAGCGCCTTCGTTCTTTGCGGTTTCCAAAATCTTGTTGGCGGGCACCATGACGCCGAGGTCGATCACCTCGAAATTGTTGCACTGAAGCACGATGCCGACGATGTTCTTGCCGATGTCGTGGACATCGCCCTTTACCGTCGCCATCACGATCTTGCCGGCGGATGAGCGCTGGCCTTCGGCAAGGCCTGCAGCCCTGTTCCGCTCCTTCTCTTCTTCCATGAACGGCATCAGATAGGCGACCGCCTGCTTCATGACGCGAGCAGACTTCACCACCTGCGGCAGGAACATCTTGCCCGAGCCGAACAGGTCGCCGACGACGTTCATGCCGTCCATCAGCGGACCTTCGATCACCGAGAGCGGACGATCGACGGTCTGACGCGCTTCTTCGGTGTCGATCTCGATGTATTCGGTGATGCCGTTGACGAGCGCGTGCGCGAGCCGCTTCTCGACCGGCCATTCGCGCCAGCTAAGATCCTGCTCCTTGACCTGCTTGCCCTGGCCGCGGAATTTTTCCGCAAGCTGCAACAGACGCTCGGATGCGCCGGGGTCGCGGTTGAGGATGACGTCCTCGCAGACGTTGCGCAGTTCGGGATCGATGTCGTCATAGATCACCATCTGCCCGGCATTGACGATGCCCATGTCCATGCCCGCCTTGATGGCGTAGTACAGGAACACCGAATGCATCGCCTCGCGCACCGGTTCGTTGCCGCGGAACGAGAACGACAGGTTCGAGACGCCGCCGGAGATATGCGCGTGCGGGAGGTTCTGGCGGATCCAGCGCGTCGCCTCGATGAAGTCGACGCCGTAGTTGTTGTGCTCTTCAAGGCCGGTAGCGATGGCGAAGATGTTGGGATCGAAGATGATGTCCTGCGGCGGGAAGTCGAGCTTCGTCGTCAACAGATCATAGGCGCGTTTGCAAATCTCGATCTTGCGCTCATAGGTGTCTGCCTGTCCGGTCTCGTCGAAGGCCATGACCACGACCGCCGCGCCGTGGCGGCGGGCGATCAGCGCCTCGTGCAGAAACTTCTCCTCGCCCTCTTTCATCGAGATGGAGTTGACGATCGGCTTGCCCTGCACGCATTTCAGTCCGGCCTCGATCACTTCGAACTTCGAGGAGTCGACCATCACCGGCACCTTGGCGATGTCAGGCTCTGATGCGACGAGGTTGAGGAATTCGATCATCGCCTGCTTGGAGTCGAGCAGGCCCTCGTCCATGTTGACGTCGATCACCTGCGCGCCGTTCTCGACCTGATCGCGGGCGACCTGAAGTGCTGCGGTGTAGTTGCCTTCCTTGATGAGCTTGCGGAAGCGCGCCGAGCCGGTGACGTTGGTGCGCTCGCCGACATTGACGAACGGAATGTCGTTGGTGAGCACGAAGGGTTCAAGGCCGGACAATCGCAGCCTTGGCTCGATGGCGGGCACCACGCGCGGCTTATGTGGTGCGACGGCCCGCGCAATTGCGCCAATGTGGTCCGGCGTGGTGCCGCAGCAACCGCCGACGACGTTGACGAGACCGGCTTCGGCGAACTCGCCGACGAGGCGCGCCATGTATTCCGGCGTCTCGTCATACTGGCCGAACTCGTTCGGCAGACCGGCGTTCGGGTAAGCGCAGATGAGCGTATCGGCGACGCGGCCGATATCGGCGATGTGGGCCCGCAGGTCTTCGGCGCCGAGCGCGCAGTTGAAGCCGATGGTGATCGGGTTCGCGTGTTGCACCGAATACCAGAACGCTTCCGGCATCTGGCCGGACAGCAGGCGGCCGGATTTGTCGGTGATGGTGCCTGAAATCATGATCGGCACGTCAATGCCGCGCGCCTCGCAGATTTCCGCGATGGCGTAGAGAGCGGCCTTGGCGTTGAGCGTATCGAAAATGGTTTCGACCAGCAGCAGGTCGGCGCCGCCGTCGAGCAGGCCGTTGATCTGCTCGCTGTAGGCGATGCGCAGATCGTCGAACGTCACCGCGCGATAGCCGGGGTTGGCGACGTCCGGCGAGATCGAGGCGGTGCGGTTGGTCGGGCCTAGCGCGCCCGCGACGAAGCGCGGCTTGCCGTCATCTGCCTCGGCGCGGTTGGCGGCGTTGCGCGCGAGCCGTGCGCCCTCGTGGTTCAACTCATAGGCGAGCTCCGACATGTCGTAGTCGGCCTGCGCGATCGAGGTCGAGGAGAAGGTGTTGGTTTCGACGATGTCCGCGCCGGCTTTCAGGTATTCGTAGTGAATGTCCTCGATTGCCTGCGGCTGGGTCAGGATCAACAGGTCGTTGTTGCCGCGGACGTCGCGGTGAAAATCCTTGAAGCGTTCGCCGCGGAACGCGGCCTCGTCGAGCTCGAGCCGCTGGATCATCGTGCCCATGGCGCCGTCGAGCACCAGAATGCGCTCGCGTGCGAGGGCGCGGAATTTGTCGGCGGTGGGAGAGGTCACTTTACTCACGGCATTACCCTGCATGCGTCACGTCCGCGACAGAAGCGGGCATGACGAAAAAAAACACTAAGCGGCTTGCTGCGATCCGTTCGGACGGATGCCGAGCAGATGGCTGATGGCAAACACGAGGTCGGCGCGGTTCATGGTGTAGAAATGGAAATTCTCGACGCCCTGCTTGGCCAGCTTCTGCACCTGGCCCGCGGCGACGGTCGCGGCGACGAGCTTGCGGGTCTCGGCATCGTCGTCGAGACCCTCGAATTTCGCGGCGAGCCAGTCCGGCACGGTGGCTCCAGCGCGCTCGGCGAAATTCTTCGCCAGTTTGAAGTTCTGTACCGGCAGGATGCCGGGCACGATCGGAATTTCAATGCCGGCTTTGCGGACGCGGTCGAGGTAACGGAAGTAGAGATCGTTGTCGAAGAAGAACTGGGTGATGGCGCGTGCCGCTCCCGCATCGACCTTGGCCTTAAGGACGTCGATATCGGCGTCAATGGTCGCGCTCTCGGGATGTTTCTCCGGATAGGCCGAGACGGTGACTTCCATGTCCGGGTGGCGACGTCTGATCGAGGCAACGAGATCGGCGGAGGTCTGATACCCTTCCGGGTGTGCCCGATAGGCGGTGCCGATGCCGCCCGACGGATCGCCGCGCAGCGCCACGATGTGACGCACGCCGATCTCGTGATAGCGGTCAACCACGTCGTCGATGTCGGCGCATGTTGCGTCGACGCAGGTCAGATGCGCAGCCGGAGTCAGGCTGGTCTCATCGAGGATGCGCTTGATGGTCGAATGGGTGCGCTCGCGCGTCGAGCCGCCCGCGCCGTAGGTCACGGAGACAAAATTCGGCGTCAGCGGCGCGAGGCGATTGATGACGCCCCACAGATTCTGCTCCATCTCCTCGGTCTTCGGCGGGAAGAACTCGAACGAGATCGCGGGTCGCTTGGCCTGCGTATGGGCAGATGGGTTGGTGTCGCTCATGACGCCTCGGGAGCCGGCTGGAATGTGAGTGTGGCGCGCGGTGGCGAAAGCCTACCGCGCAAACGGCAAAATAGGCCATATCGGTCCGCCCGGACAGCCCACTGCGGCCTCTATCACAGTGGGAAATTGCCCATAACATGGGAAATAACTCCAAAAAGTCCAGTTCTTGAGGGGCGAGTGGGCCGTGTCACGACCCCGACAAGGCTGTACTTCAACGAAAGCCGCAAGGGATCGTCAGGCCATGGGCGGGAATGGCGAAATGGAGTAGGCCAAGATGGACTTTTCCGGCTGGCGTTGCCCACCGGCGACTTGAGCGCGGCGGCGCAGCCATTACCTGAGAGCCTATGCCTCCCTTGTCTGTTCTCGATCTCTCCGTCGTCACCACCGGTACCAAACCCGCACAGGCGCTGCGCAACAGCATCGACCTTGCGCAGGAGGCCGACCGGCTCGGCTACACCCGCTATTGGCTCGCCGAGCATCATGGGCTCGCGTCCGTCGCAAGCCCTGCGCCCGATCTCATGATCGGGCAGATCGCAGCGGCTACGCAGCGCATCCATGTCGGGTCAGGCGGCGTGATGCTGCCGAACCACGCGCCGCTTGTCGTGGCCGAGCGCTTCAAGATGCTGGAGGCGTTGTTTCCCGGGCGTATCGATTTAGGCCTCGGTCGTGCGCCGGGTACCGATGGCGTGACGGCTTACGCGCTCCGTAACCGGCTGGAAGTGCGGCCGGGCGATGATTTTCTGGAGCGGCTGCAGGAATTGATGTTGTGGGAGACGCGGGAATTTCCACCGGATCATCCCTTCAACAAGGTCGTCGCGATGCCGGACGATACGCCGCTGCCGCCGCTGTGGCTGCTCGGCTCCAGCGACTACAGCGCGCAACTGGCGGCACAGGTCGGGATGGGCTTCGCTTTCGCCCACCATTTCGCATCGTTCGATGCGGTTGCGGCGCTCACGCATTATCGAGCGCATTTCCGCCCCTCGCACTGGCGGCAGACGCCGCACGGCATTCTTGCGGTCGCCATCGTCGCTGCACCGACCGACGCGGAGGCCGAGGAATTGGCGATGTCGATGGACCTCAATCGCCTGCAGCGCGAGCGCGGCGCGTATCTGCCGATTCCGAGCATCGCGGAAGCGAAGGCCTATCCGTACACCGAAGCCGACCGTGCGATCATTGCACGCAACCGCGCGAAGCTGTTCGTCGGCAGTCCGGCGACGGTGATGTCACGGCTGATGCCGCTGATCGAGGAAAGCCAAGCCGATGAGGTGATGGTGACGAGCGCGATCTACGATCACGACGCGCGCAAACGCTCCTACGGGTTACTCGCCGAGGCATTCGGGCTGAACAAGCCGGCGGCGGCGTAACGCCGTCTACTTGATGATCCTGTTGTTGAACGCGATACGGAACGGGTGCGCCGGATAAACACCGACGATACGCAGCTCCGCCGAGAAGAACTTCAACTCTTCCAGCGCATAGGCGAGGTTCTGGTCGTCCGGGTGGCCGTCGACGTCGGCGAAAAACTGCGTAGCGGCGAAATTGCCGTCCACCATGTAGCTTTCCAGCTTGGTCATGTTGACGCCGTTGGTCGCGAAGCCGCCGAGCGCCTTGTAGAGCGCAGCCGGCAGGTTGCGCACACGGAAGACAAAGGAGGTCACGGTGGCGCCGGAATCGTGCGGCGCCCATTTCGGTTCGCGCGCCAGGATAACGAAGCGCGTGGTGTTGTGGTGCTCATCCTCGACGTCTTCGGCCAAGATGTCGAGATTGTAGATGTCGGCAGCGATCTTCGGTGCGAGCGCGGCGCGGGTCTTGTCGCCCGCTGCCGCGATGGTGCGGGCGGAGCCTGCGGTGTCCGGGCTGACGATCGAGCGCAGTCCGAGCTTGCGGATGATGTTACGGCACTGGCCGAGCGCGTGGACGTGGCTTTCTATGGTCTTGAGGCCTTCGAGCGTCGCGCCGCGCGGCGCCATCAATTGATGATGGATCGGCAGGAACCATTCACCGACGATGAACAGGTTCGATTGCGGCAGCAGATGATGGATGTCCGCGACGCGACCCGCGACCGAGTTCTCGATTGGGATCATGCCGAGGTCGGCTTCGCCCGATGAAATCGCGGCCAGCGCATCCTCAAAGGTCGGACAGGGCAACGCCTTGGCTCCGGGATAGGCTTCGTCGATCGCGATATGCGAATTCGCGCCGGGCTCGCCCTGAAAAGCGATGGTTATCGGTTTTGTTGTCATGCTCGTCGTCATGCCTGTTTTGCCAGTGTCCGCCGTGCGGCGTCCAGATCGTGAGGGGTGTCGACCCCGAGCGGCACCGAATCGACGATCCGGACGTCGATCCTCATGCCCGCTTCCAGTGCGCGCAATTGTTCGAGCTTCTCGCGCTGCTCAAGGGGCGAGGGCGGCATCCCGACGAACCGCGTCAGCGCCGCGCGACGATAGGCATAGAGCCCGATGTGATGATAGCGCGGTCCCTCGCCATAGGGCGCGGTGGCGCGGGTAAAATACAGCGCGCGTAGCGTGTTATGGGACAGCGGCGAGCCGACCACCTTCACCACGTTGGAATTGCCGTGTTCTTCCGGAATGCGGATTTCCGCGGCCAGGGTGGAGATCTCCACGGCGGGCTCCGAGAAGGGCTGCAGTACGGCGCGAATATCACCCGGCGCGATGGTCGGCAGATCGCCCTGGACGTTGATGATGGTGTTGATACCCCCATTGCCGTCGAGCTTGTCCAGTGCCTCGAAAATGCGATCCGATCCGGAGGGATGGTCGGCGCGAGTCATCACGGCTTCGCCGCCCTGGGCTGTGACCGCGGCGGCGATTTCGGCCGAATCGGTCGCCACCGCGACGCGCCCGAGTCGCGCCGCCTGCGCCCGGCGCAGGACATGGACGATCATCGGCAGTCCGGCGATATCCAGAAGCGGTTTTCCCGGCAGTCGCGACGCCGCCATGCGGGCGGGAATCAGGACCAGGGTGTCTTGTTCGGTCATGGAAGGGGCCGGGCTTGCGGGGCTGGAAACGCACGGAAACGCGGGATATTTGCGAGACCGGGACATTTATACGGGTTGCCAGAAGCCGGGCAAACCGTTATTCCCTCGGCGCTGCCCTTCGAGCGGCGCGTAGCTGACCCTGCACTGATGTTTTGGTCCGTTTTTCAGCGGAAAATGCAAGGCATCAGGTCAATTTCCCGGCCCGGAGCCTGATCTGAAATGGACTCTTTCGAACTCAACAAGATCATGGGTGCGATTCTCGGTACCTGCCTTGTTTTGCTGGTGACGAATTTTGCTGCCCACGCGATTTTCGCTCCGAAGGCGCCGGCCAAGCCGGGCTTTGAGATCGCGGTGAAGGAAGCGGCGGCTGGCGGCGGCGAGGCAGCCAAGGCGGCGCCCGAAGTGCCGATCAAGGACCTCCTTAAAACGGCCTCGGCCGAGAAGGGCCAGGCGGTTTCCAAGAAGTGCGCAGCCTGCCACACCTTCGAGAAGGGCGGCGCGAACAAGGTCGGTCCGAACCTGTTTGGTATCGTCGACGAGCCGCGTGGCCAGGGCCGCGGCGGCTTCAACTTCTCGGCGGCCATGAAGGCCAAGGGCGGCAACTGGAGCGTCGAGGACCTCAACGAGTTCATCAAGAGCCCGAAGGGTTTCGTCCCCGGCACGGCGATGGGCTTCGCGGGTATCAGCAAGGACTCCGAGCGCGCCGATCTGATCGCCTATCTTGAGACTCTCAAGTAAGGTCAAGTTAGTACGGTCACGTTCGCTCAAGCGCACGTTCCAGCCTAAACGAATTTTTAGAATCCGCGCGACATCGTCGCGCGGATTTATCGTTTCAACAGGCTGGCATCACATCCAAAAACCGACATAATGAACGCGGACGGTAAAGCGGTCGCGCTCTGCGGCGTTGCGTTTATTTCACAACCAACAGGATTTTGACGGTTGCCGATTTCCCGACGCCAACTCCTTCGCAGCGGTGCGTTCGCCGCCTCGTTTCCTCTCCTCAGCTCTGTCCGGCCGGCCTTCGCCGAAACGGCACCCGCCAGGGATGGCGCGTGGACACACGGCCTGTCGCTGTTCGGCGACGTGAAGTATCCGGCGAATTTTCCGCACTTCGATTACGTCAATGCGGCCGCGCCGAAGGGCGGCGTGGTGCGGCAGACCGCGCTTGGCACGTTCGACAATTTCAACATGGTCGTTGCCGGCGTGAAGGGATCAATCGGCGCCATCGGTGAGATCTATGAGGCACTGACGGTGTCCGCGCTCGACGAAGTGTCCACCCAATACGGTCTGCTTGCGGAAGCGATGAGCTACCCGGCGGATTATTCGTCCGTGACCTATCGCCTGCGCAAGGAAGCGAAATGGCATGACGGCAAGCCGGTGACGCCGGATGATGTCATCTTCTCGCTTGAGGCGTTCAAGAAATATCACCCGTTTTATTCCGCCTATTATCGCCATGTCACCAAGGCGGAGAAGGCTGGCGACCGCGAGGTCAAGTTCACCTTCGATGCGCCGGGCAATCGCGAGCTGCCGCAGATTCTCGGCCAGTTGACGGTGCTGCCCAAGCACTATTGGGAAGGCAAGGACAGCGCGGGCAAGCCACGCGACATCGGCGCGACAACGCTCGAGCCGCCGCTTTCTTGCGGCCCCTACAAGATCAAGAGTTTCGTGCCGGGCCGCTCGATCGTGCTCGAGCGCGTGAAGGAGTATTGGGGGCGCGACATCAATGTGAATGTCGGTCGTAACAATTTCGACGAGTTGCGCTACGAATATTTCCGCGACTCGACGGTGGCGCTGGAAGCTTTCAAGGGCGACCAGATCGACTGGCGCACCGAGAACAGCGCCAAGAATTGGGCGACTGCCTACGACTTTCCGGCAGTGGCAGACAAGCGCGTGGTGCTGGAGGAGTTTCCCAACCGCACCGTCGGCATCATGCAGGCATTTGCGTTCAACATCCGGCGCGACAGGTTCAAGGATGCGCGCGTGCGCCGCGCGATGAATTTCGCCTTCGATTTCGAGGAAATGAACCGGCAGATTTTCTTCGGCCAGTACACGCGCATCGCGAGCTACTTCGAAGGCACCGAACTTGCATCGAGCGGTCTGCCGCAGGGTCGCGAGCTCGAGATTCTTGAAACGGTTCGAGGTCAGGTGCCGCCCGAGGTCTTCACTGCGCAATACACCAATCCGGTTGGCGGCTCGCCGGAGAATGTGCGCAACAATCTGCGCGAAGGTCTGCGGCTTCTCAAATCGGCCGGTTACGAGATCAAGGATCGCAAGCTCGTCGATGGCAAGACCGGCGCGCCGTTCGAGGTCGAACTCCTCACCTACGATCCGAGCTTCGAGCGCGTGTTGCTGTTCTTCAAGCCGTCGCTGGAGCGCATGGGCATGACGGTGAATGTGCGCACAGTCGACGCGACCCAGTACGAGAATCGTTTGCGCAACTGGGACTTCGACGTGGTGGTGAACTCGTGGGCGGAGTCGCTGTCGCCGGGCAACGAGCAGCGTGAGTTCTGGGGCTCGCAGGCCGCCGACATGCCGGGCTCGCGCAATATCATCGGCATCAAGGATGCCGCGATCGATAAACTGATCGGGCGCGTCATCTACGCCAAGGATCGCGACGACCTCGTTGCGGCGACCAAGGCGCTGGATCGCGTGCTGCTCTGGCATCATTTCGTTGTGCCGCAATGGACTTACGGCAAGATCCGCACCGCGCGATGGGATCGTTTCGGCCGCCCACCTGAGATGCCGAAATACGGCATGTCCGCTTTCCCAGACATCTGGTGGTTCGACGCCGACAAGGCGGGCAAGACCGGGCGGCGCTCTTGACGCGGGTTTCGCGCCGACACGTTCTGGTGCTTGGCGGTGGCGCTGCACTCGCCTGCGCCGTCAAGCCGGTGTTCGCTGATAACGCAAATTTTGTGCACGGCATGTCGGCCTTCGGTGACCTGAAGTACCCGAAGGACTTCAAGCAGTTCGACTACGTCAACGTCAGCGCACCGAAGGGCGGGCTGTTCTCGACGGTGCCCTCGAGTCGCTCCTACAATCAGTCGTTCCAGACCTTCAATTCGCTCAACGCGTTTATTCTGAAGGGTGACGGTGCCATCGGCATGGAGCAGACCTTCACCGCGCTGATGGCGCGCTCCGGCGATGAACCAGATGCGATGTATGGCTTGGCTGCAAGCGGCGTGCAGATTTCCGCTGACGGTCTGACCTATCGTTTCAAGATGCGACCTGAGGCGCGTTTTCACGACGGCTCACGCCTGACGGCGAAGGATGCTGCCTTTTCATTGAACATCCTGAAAGAGAAGGGCCATCCGATCATCCGTCAGCAGATGCGCGACGTCATCAAGGCCGACGCGCCGGACGACGATGCGTTGGTGGTGACCTTTGCGCCGAACCGCGCGCGCGACGTGCCGCTCTACGTTGCCTCGCTGCCGGTTTTCTCGCGTACCTATTACGCCAAGCAGCCGTTCGAGGAATCGACGCTGGACATTCCGCTCGGCTCAGGACCCTACAAGGTCGGCAAGTTCGAGGTCGGGCGCTTTATCGAGTACGACCGCGTCAAGGACTGGTGGGGACGCGATCTTCCCGTTTCGAAAGGTGCTTTCAACTTCGATACTGTGCGTTACGAATTCTATCGCGACCGTGACGTTGCGTTCGAAGGCTTCACCGCGCGCAACTATCTCTACCGCGAGGAATTCACCGCGCGCGTGTGGGCGACGCGCTATGATTTTCCCGCGATCAAGGATGGTCGGGTGAAGCGCGAAACGCTGCCGGACGACACGCCGTCCGGCGCGCAAGGCTGGTTTATCAATCTGCGGCGCGAGCAGTTCAAGGACCCGCGCGTGCGTGAGGCACTCGGCTGTGCCTTCGATTTCGAATGGACCAACAAGACCATCATGTATGGCGCATATGCGCGCACTGTCTCGCCATTCCAGAATTCCGATTTGATGGCTACGGGTGTACCAGACGCCGACGAGCTCAAGCTGCTCGAGCCGTTCCGCGGGCAGGTGCCGGACGAAGTGTTCGGCGAGCCGTTCGTGCCGCCGGTGAGCGACGGCTCGGGTCAGGACCGCGCGCTGCTGCGGAAGGCAGCACATCTGCTGCAGGAGGCGGGCTGGACGATCAAGGACGGCAAGCGCGTCTCGAAGTCGGGCCAACGCTTCACGCTCGAGTTCCTGCTGGATGAGCCGTCGTTCCAGCCGCATCACGCGCCCTACATCAAGAATCTCGGTGTGCTCGGCATCGATGCAAGTTTGCGCGTGGTGGACCCTGTACAATATCGCGCCCGCCGCGACGATTTCGATTTCGACGTCACCATTGAGCGGTTCTCGATGGCATCGACGCCGGGCGAGGCATTGCGCACGTTCTTTTCGTCGCAAGCCGCCGCAATCAAGGGGTCGAACAATCTGTCGGGCGTGGCCAGCCCCGTGCTCGATGCGCTGATCGAGAAGATCATTGCCGCCAACAGTCGTGACGAATTGCGCATCGCCTGCCATGCGTTCGACCGGGTGTTTCGCGCCGGCCGCTATTGGGTGCCGCAATGGTACCGTAACAACCATCCCATCGCGTACTGGGACGTGTTCGGTCATCCGGCGAAACTGCCGCGCTATGCGGGCGTGGGCGTGCCGGACCTATGGTGGTACGATGCCGCGAAGGCATCGAAGCCCGAACAGGCGAAATAACCGATGGTTGCCTATATCGCTCGCCGCATCCTGCTGATGGTGCCGACGCTGTTCGGCATCCTGTTTGTGTCCTTTGTGGTCGTGCAGTTCGCGCCGGGTGGGCCGGTGGAGCGGGTGATCGCGCAGTTGTCGGGCGCCGATACGGGTGCGAGTTCGCGCATTTCTGGCGGTGGCGGAGATCTCGGTGCGCGCGGCGCTCCGGGCGCCTCGATGGATGCGGTGAATTCGAAATATCGTGGCGCGCAGGGGCTCGATCCCGAATTCATCAAGAGCCTCGAGAAGCAGTTCGGCTTCGATAAGCCGGCACCGGAACGTTTCGCGCTGATGCTGTGGAATTTCGCTCGCTTCGATTTCGGCAAGAGTTATTTCCGCGATGTCAGCGTGCTGCAGCTCATCAAGGAGAAGCTGCCGGTGTCAATGTCGCTCGGCATCTGGATGACGCTGCTAACTTACCTGATCTCGATTCCACTCGGCATCCGCAAGGCGGTGGCGGACGGCTCGCGCTTCGATACATGGACCTCAGCGGTCATTATCGTTGGCTTCGCGATTCCGGGTTTCATGTTCGCGATCCTGCTCATCATCCTGTTCGCAGGCGGTTCGTTCTACGACATTTTCCCGCTGCGCGGGCTGACTTCGGACGGCTGGTCGCAGTTTCCGTGGTACTGGAAGATCATCGATTACTTCTGGCATCTGACGTTGCCGCTGCTATCGATGGCGCTGAGTTCGTTCGCGACCATGACGCTGCTGACCAAGAATTCGTTCCTCGACGAAATCCGCAAGCAATATGTCATGACCGCGCGCGCCAAAGGATGCAGCGAGCATCGCGTGCTTTACGGGCACATTTTCCGCAACGCGATGCTGATCGTGATCGCCGGATTCCCCGGCGCGTTCGTCCATGCGTTCTTCTCCGGCTCGCTGCTGATCGAGACGATCTTCTCGCTCGACGGCCTCGGATTGCTCGGCTTCGAAAGTGTTCTGAACCGCGACTATCCCGTGGTGTTCGGAACGCTGTTCATCTTCTCGCTGGTGGGTCTCGTCGTGAACCTGCTCTCCGACCTGACTTACATGTGGGTCGATCCGCGAATCGATTTCGAGGCGCGTCAGGCATGAGTGTCACGCCGCCGATCGAGACGAAAAGCCTGTCGCCGCTCGGGGAGGCTGTACCGGCATCGCAGCACGGATTGCAGCTGTCGCCGCTCAATCGGCGGCGCTGGCAGAATTTCAAGGCCAACCGTCGCGGCTACTGGTCGTTCTGGATCTTCTCAATTCTGTTCATCGTCTCGCTGTTCGCGGAATTGATCGCGAATGATCGGCCGTTTCTGATCCAGTACGATGGGCATTTGTATTTCCCTGCTTTCGTCACCTATCCGGAGACGACATTCGGTGGCGATTTCGAGACGGCGGCTGACTATCGCGATCCTTATCTGCAGAAAATGATCGCGGAGAAGGGCGGTCGCATCGTCTGGCCGCTGATCCGCTATTCCTACGACACCCATAATCTCGATCTGCCGACGCCCGCTCCCTCCAAGCCGACATGGATGTTGACCGAGAAGGAATGCGCGCCGGTCGTGGAGCGCAAGGGACTGAAAAGCTGTCGGGATCTCGAATACAACTGGCTCGGTACCGACGATCAGGGGCGCGACGTGGTGGCGCGGCTGATCTACGGCTTCCGCATTTCCGTGCTGTTCGGTCTCGCGTTGACGATTGTTTCTTCGATTGTTGGCGTCGCGGCAGGCGGCATTCAGGGGTACTTCGGCGGCTGGATCGATCTTGGCTTCCAGCGCTTTATCGAAGTGTGGACCGCGATCCCCTCGCTTTATCTGCTTCTGATTCTGTCCTCGATTCTGGTGCCGGGTTTCTTCGTGCTGCTCGGTATTCTGCTGCTATTCTCCTGGGTGTCGCTGGTGGGGCTTGTGCGCGCGGAATTCCTGCGCGGGCGAAATTTTGAATACATCCAGGCGGCACGTGCGCTCGGCGTTTCCGATCGTGTCATCATGTTCCGCCATCTGCTGCCGAACGCGATGGTTGCGACCATGACGTTCCTGCCCTTCATCGTGTCGTCGTCGGTGATGACGCTGACGGCGCTGGATTTTCTGGGCTTTGGCCTGCCGCCGGGCTCGCCCTCGCTCGGCGAACTGCTGTCGCAGGCCAAAGCCAATATTCAGGCGCCGTGGCTCGGCCTGTCCGGCTTCTTCTCGCTTGCGATCATGTTGTCGCTGTTGATCTTCATCGGCGAAGCCGTGCGTGACGCCTTCGATCCGCGCAAGACGTTCGAGTGAGGAGCATGGACACAACCTCACAGCCCTTGCTTGATGTGCAGGATTTATCGGTCGCCTTCCGGCAGGGCGGCAAGACATCCGTTGCGGTCGACAGGATTTCGTTCACGATCAACCGTGGCGAATGCGTCGCGCTGGTCGGCGAGTCCGGTTCGGGAAAATCCGTCAGTGCGCTGTCGGTGCTGAAGCTACTGCCTTATCCGACCGCATCACATCCATCGGGCAGCATCAGGTTTAACGGGCGCGATCTGTTGCCGCTCGACGAGAATGAGATGCGTGGGGTGCGCGGCAACGACATCTCGATCATCTTTCAGGAGCCGATGACCTCGCTCAATCCGCTCCATACCATCGAAAACCAGATCGGCGAGGCGCTGCTGCTCCACGGCGGCCTGCGCGGCAAGGCCGCGCGCGCCCGCACACTGGAGTTGCTCGCGCAGGTCGGCATTCCCGATCCGGAGACGAGGCTTGGGGCGTACCCGCATCAATTGTCCGGTGGGCAGCGTCAGCGCGTCATGATCGCGATGGCGCTTGCCAACGAACCTGATCTTCTGATCGCCGACGAACCGACCACGGCGCTCGACGTCACTGTGCAGGCGCAGATTCTCAAGCTGCTGGCGGACATTCGCGCGAGGCTCGGTATGAGCCTTCTGTTCATCACGCATGATCTCGGCATCGTGCGGCGTATCGCGGACCGTGTCTGCGTCATGAACAATGGCAAGATCGTCGAGCAGGGACCGGTCGAACAGGTTTTCACCGCGCCCCAGCACGACTATACCAAGGCGCTGCTCGCGGCCGAGCCGAAGCCCGATCCTGCGCCGCCGCGTCCCGATGCGCCGATTGTGATGCAGGCGGACGATCTCAAGGTCTGGTTTCCGATCAAGCGCGGGCTGATGCGCTCCACGGTCGGTCACGTCAAGGCCGTCGATGGCGTCTCGCTTGCGGTGCGCAAGGGCGAGACTCTTGGTGTGGTCGGCGAATCCGGCTCGGGCAAGACCACGCTTGGTCTCGCGCTGCTGCGGCTGATTTCGTCCGATGGCTCCATCGTGTTTCTCGGCAAGCCCATTCAGGGGCTGCGCTTCAAGGAAATGCGGCCGTTCCGGCGTGACATGCAGATCGTGTTTCAGGATCCTTACGGAGCGCTCAGTCCACGCATGTCGGTGAACGACATCGTTGCCGAGGGTCTGAGCGTGCACCAGCCGTCATTGTCTGCGGCGGAGCGCGAGGCGCGCGTGGTGAAGGCGCTCACCGATGTCGGCCTCGATCCGCAGGTACGGTTTCGCTATCCGCATGAATTCTCCGGCGGGCAGCGCCAGCGCATCAGCGTGGCGCGTGCCATCGTGCTGGAGCCGGATTTCGTCGTGCTGGATGAGCCGACCAGTGCGCTCGATATGCTATTCCAGGCGCAGATGGTCGATCTGTTGCGCAGCCTGCAGCGCAAACGCGATCTCACCTACATGTTCATTTCCCACGATCTGCGCGTGGTGGCCTCACTCGCGAGCCATCTGATCGTGATGCGGCAGGGCAAGGTCGTGGAAGAAGGGGAGGCGGCGACACTCTTCAAGAATCCAAAGACGGACTACACCCGCGCGCTGTTTGCGGCGGCGTTCAATATCGAGGCAGATGCGGCGATTGCGCTGGAGGGGTGAGGCGAAGGGCGATTATTTCAAAGGGCGATTATTTCAATCGCTTGACGCTCGTCACCTTGCTGCCTACGGCCTCGATCCGCGCGATGGCTTGTCCCAAGGGCTCATAGGCCGTGGCCATCGCATGAGCGTTGGCATGAACGAGCATGTCGTAGCCGCTGACGATGGCGACATGTCCTTTCCAGAACACAAGATCGCCGCGCCGCAAGTCGCTCCATTGCGATGGCGGCACGATATTGCCCAGGGCGTTTTCCTGCATATCGCTGTCGCGCGGCGCATGAATGCCTGCAGCTGCAAGTGAGATTTGCACCAACCCCGAGCAGTCGATGCCCATGTTGCTCTTGCCGCCCCACAGATAGGGCGTGCCGACGAAACGCTCCGCGACCGCGACAAAATCAGTTTCATGAGCGGCAAGCGGTGCCAGATGCTGCGCGGGAATATGATGGCCCTGCCGTGTGACAGCGAAAATTCCGGTCTTCACGACGATCTCAATCCGCGCACCAAGCGGCAGGCTTTCGACAGGTGGAAGCTTGATGGAAGGGCCGGGGAAGGCGAGCGTCTGCAGGGCGATGACATGATGCGTCGGCGTCGTGCGTGGATGCACGAGGGCTGATTCCGGCAGCCAGCCAACATAGCCGTCGGCATTCAACTGCCCCCATGCCCAGCCCTCGCCATTGCGCTCGTAGATCGTGACGCGCTCGCCCTTTAGCGCCTGCGTGAGTTGCGTGGCGTTGTGCGAGGGTTCGCAGCGCACCGGCGCGATCGGATCGAGCACCTCGTTCTCCCCGCCGTCGACGAAACGCACGGCTTCGACCTGGCCGCGCAGATGCGATGCCGCGAGATCGGGCCGTGCAGGCGTCAGCCGTGGATCGAGCTTCATCTCAGCCATAGCGTTCGCTCAACAGTTTGTAGAATGCTCGAGCGCCCTGGCATTCGCCGCCTTCGGGACGTGCGGGTTTGGCCGATGGTGTCCAACCATAGATATCGGCATGCAGCCAGCGCGTCTCGGCATCAACGAAGCGCTGCATGAACAGCGCGCAGGTGATCGAGCCCGCGAATCCGCCCGAGGGTGCATTGTTAATGTCGGCCACTTTCGAGTCGAGCCATGCATCGTAGGGTTGCCACAGCGGCAGCCGCCACAGCGGATCGTTTTCCTGCCGCGCATGACGCGCGACGTCGGCCGCGAGCGCGTCGTCATTGGTGTAGAACGGCGGCAGATCGGGACCGAGCGCCACGCGTGCCGCGCCCGTGAGCGTGCCCATGTCGATCAGCAGATCTGGTTTGTCCTCGCAGGCCAATGTGAGCGCGTCGGCGAGCACGAGGCGGCCTTCGGCATCGGTGTTGCCGATCTCGACCGTCAGCCCCTTGCGTGAGCGGAACACATCGAGCGGGCGGAAGGCGTTGCCGGCGACGGAGTTTTCGACCGCCGGAATCAGCACCCGCAACCGAACCTTCAGCTTCGCGTCCATCACCATCCGTGCCAGCGCGAGCACGTTGGCTGCGCCGCCCATGTCTTTCTTCATGATGAGCATGGCGCTGGAGGGTTTCAGATCGAGACCGCCGGTGTCGAAGCAGACGCCCTTGCCGACCAGCGTGATCTTGGGATGCGCGGCATCGCCCCATGTAAAGTCGATCAGGCGCGGTGCGCGGGTCGACGCCATGCCGACGGCGTGGATGAGCGGAAACTCGCGCGCAAGCTCTTCGCCGCTGACGCAGCGAAAGGCCGCGCCGAATTCGTCCGCAAGCGCCTTGGCGGCGTCCGCAAGTTCATCGGGCCCCATGTCGTTCGGCGGCGTGTTGATGAGATCGCGCGCCAGCGCCGCGGCTTCGGCCATGCGCGTCAATTCGCTTGCATTGATGCCTTCCGGCGGCACGAGGCTGACCTCATAAGGCTCGGCTTTTTTGTACCGGCCGAACCGGTAACTGCCGAGCGCGAAGGCAAGCGTAGCGAGGCGTGCATCGTGCGGCGCGTTCGCGAAGCGATAGGTCCCCTTCGGCAGCTTGGCGGGCAACTGGCCCGCCCGGAACGGATCGGCTTTGGTTGCATCGTCCTCCAGCCCGAACAGGACAAAGCCGAGCTTGCCGTCCTCACCCGGCAGCGTGAGACATTCGCCGGGTTTGGCTTTGAAGGCGTTGGTTGCCGCGAATTCACGCGCAAGCGCGGGCAGGCTTGCGGCAACCGATTCCCAGGTCGATTTCGTGGCGAACAGGATGGGCGTGGCGAGAGAGGCAGGCGCGGTCGAAAAGAAGGCTGGCATCAGGCAACTCGGAATTGAATCGGCAGGCGCGAAGCGCGGCTTGAGAAGCGGTGTATCATGCCGTCGGTGAAATTAACCACTCATTAGGGTTAACAATTTACTGCTCAGGTATCGGCGGCGTTTGTCGCCCATCTTGCCTCGAGCGAACGCCCATGCGGCCATCCTCCCATGTTGTCCGGTTTCTCGGCTCGGCCGGCTTTCTGGCCATCGCCGCGATCGGCCTTGCCGGTTGCCAGACGATAGGCGCGTCGGATGTCACGGGATCGTTGGGCAGCAAGACGAGCGCTGCCGCTCCGGAGACCGATGCCCGTCGGGTAGTCGAGGTCTATGGCGAGAAATATCGCGCCAACCCGAAGGATCTCGACATCGCACTTCGCTACGGGCAGGCGCTGCGCGCCAACGGCCAGCGCGAGCAGGCTGTGGCGGTGCTGGAGCAGGCAAATCTCACGCATCCCGGCAACCGGGAAGTGCTCGGCGCTTATGGCCGGGCGCTGGCGGAAAACGGCAACTTCAAACCTGCCTTCGATGTGCTTTCTCGCGCGCATTCGCCGACCAATCCGGATTGGCGCATCCTCTCCATTCAGGGGGCGGTGCTCGACCAGATGGGCAAGCCCGAAGAAGCGCGGCGCTATTATGCCAGCGCGCTGAAGATCAGGCCGGACGATCCTTCGGTGCTATCCAATCTCGGGCTGTCCTACGTGCTCACCAAGGAGTTGCCGCAGGCAGAGGCGACGTTGCGTCGCGCCCAACAACTCGCGCCGAACGATTCTCGTATCCGTCAGAACCTGGGTCTCGCGCTCGGGCTGCAGGGCCGCTTCGCGGAAGCCGAGGCCATCGTGCGGGCGGATCTGCCCCCGGATGAAGCCGCGGCAAACGTCGCCTATCTCAAGGATATGCTGAACAGCGGGCAGGGCGGCAAGACGGCCGCGCAGCCGCGCAACGCGATGTCCTCGCGCTCCTGAAATCTTTCTCTTTTTGAAGAGTAAAGGTGGAACTGCCGCGCGTATGGCAGCAGGTCATGGTTTAGTGCATGTAGGCCGCGACCTTGATGCCGGTCGGTCCGAGAATGACCACGAACAGGATCGGCAGGAAGAACACGATCATCGGCACGGTGAGCTTCGGCGGCAGACTTGCTGCCTTCTTCTCGGCTTCGTTCATGCGCATGTCGCGGTTTTCCTGTGCCATGACGCGCAGCGTCTGGCCGAGCGGCGTTCCGTAGCGCTCCGATTGCATCAGCGCCATGCAAACCGATTTCACGCCTTCGAGGCCGGTTCGTTTCTGCAGGTTCTCGTAGGCCATTTTGCGATCCTGCAAATAGGATAGTTCCGCGGTCGTCAGCGTGAATTCCTCAGCGAGCGCCACGGATTGCGATCCGATCTCGTAGCTGACCTTGCGGAAGGCCGCTTCGATCGACATGCCGGATTCGACGCAGATCAGGAGGAGATCCAAGGCGTCCGGAAAGGCGCGTTTGATAGAAAGCTGCCGCTTGCTGATAGCGTTCTTCAGAAACAGCATTGGAGCCTGCATGCCCGTCCAGGCGGCGCCGATGCAGATGCCGATCTTGACCAACGTGGTCATTTGAAGATTCAAGATCACGAAAATGTACAGCGCCGTCGCGAGCAGGAGGACGAGCGGCGTGACGAGGCGGAAAAACAGGAAGGTGATGTAGGGTGCGTGGCCGCGATAGCCGGCCATCACCAGCTTGTCCTTGGCCTCCTCCTGCGCAAGCCATTTGCCGAGGTTGAAATCGTGGACGATCTTTCCGACGAACTGCTTCGGGCTTTGCCGCAGAGTGACTTTCTCGTTGCGGCTCATGCGATCGCGTTCACGCTGCCGAATCCGCTCGCGTTCGTTGGCGACCGCCTTCATTCGCCGCGTCAACCCGTCGCTGACAAACATCGGAGAGATCAGCGCATAGGCGGTGGCGCTCGCGGCGACGGCGGCAAACAGCATCGTCAGGAAGCGGACATCGTGGAGCTTGTCGATCAACAAATCGAGCATGGCATGTCCATCAGAAATCGAAGTTGATCATTTTCTTCATGACGAGGATGCCGGCGGTCATCCAGACAGCGCAACATGCGAGCATGAAGCGGCCGGTCGGATGGGTCCACAGCAACGAGATGTAATCCGGTGACATGACGTAGACGATAACCATCACCACCGGCGGCAGCGAGCCGATGATGCCAGCGGAGGCTTTTGCTTCCATCGACATCGCCTGAATCTTGGCTTTCATTCTCTTGCGGTCGCGCAACACCTTGGAGAGATTGCCGAGCGCCTCCGACAGGTTGCCGCCGGATTTGGTCTGAATGCCGATTACGATACCGAAGAAATTAGCTTCCGGCAGCGGCATGCGCTCGTAAAGGCGCATGCAGGCTTCGCCGAGTGGAATGCCGATGCTCTGGGTCTCGATGATGGCACGGAATTCCGAGCGCAGCGGCTCCGGTGAATCGTTGACGACCACCTTGATCGAGTCGAACAGCGGAAGGCCGGCCTTGACGCCGCGTACGATGACGTCGACGGCGTCGGGAAGTGCATCGAGGAATTTGTTCTCGCGGCGGCGCTTCAGATAGCCCAGTACCCAGCGCGGCAGTCCGAGACCAGCGGAAAGGCCGAACGCGATCGTTGCGATCAGGTTCGCCCCGATCATATAGCAGACGAGGAATGTCAGGAGGCCAAGCCCTGCCGACCCGATGATAAACTGCTGTTTGGTCCAGTTCACGCCAGCCTGGGCAAGTCGGATATTCAGGGGAATCTTTTTGGCCTGCTTGGCGCGGCTATCCACCTCTTTCAGCGTGTCCTCGACCTGCTCGCGGCGCGAGCGTTGATTGCGCTCGACGCGCCGCGTCGTGACTTCGGGACGCGCGAAGGAGGCGCGGCGTTGCTCGGCTTTACGCTCACCGGACAGGAGAGGATACAGGAACACCCAGGCAAGGCCGCCCAGCGTCACTGCGCTCATGAATGCAATCGCAAGGGTCTGAATCTTCATGAGATCACCCCTTACCGCTCGGGATCGGGCGCTTCCGCCGCGTCGAGTGCTGCGGCCAGCCGCTTCTCCTCGCCATAGTAACGTGCACGATCCCAGAAGCGCGGACGCCCGATGCCGGTCGAACGATGCCGGCCGAGAATGTTGCCGTTGATGTCTTCGCCGACGATGTCGTAGACGAAAATATCCTGGGTGATGATGGTGTCGCCTTCCATGCCCATCACCTCGGTGATGTGCGTGATGCGACGCGAGCCGTCGCGCAGGCGCGCGGCCTGAACGACGACATCGATGGAGGCGCACATCATCTCGCGGATGGTACGAGACGGCAGCGCGTAACCGCCCATCGTGATCATGGATTCGCAGCGGGAAAGGGCTTCGCGCGGATTGTTGGCGTGTAGTGTCCCCATTGAGCCGTCATGGCCGGTGTTCATCGCTTGCAGCAGGTCGAACGCCTCAGGTCCGCGGACTTCGCCGACGATGATGCGCTCAGGACGCATGCGCAGACAGTTCTTGACGAGATCGCGCATCGTAACCTGACCCTCGCCCTCGATGTTCGGCGGGCGGGTTTCGAGGCGTACGACATGCGGCTGCTGGAGCTGAAGTTCGGCCGCGTCCTCACAGGTGATGACGCGTTCGTCCTCGTCGATATAGTTGGTCAGGCAGTTCAGCAGCGTGGTTTTGCCCGAGCCCGTGCCGCCGGAGATCAGCACGTTGGCGCGGCAGCGGCCGATGATCTGGAGAATCTGCGCGCCCTCCGGCGAGATTGCGCCGAACTGGACGAGCTGGTCGAGAGTCAGCTTGTCCTTCTTGAATTTGCGGATGGTGAGCGCGGGACCGTCGATGGCGAGCGGCGGCACGATCGCGTTGACGCGGGAGCCGTCGGCGAGACGCGCGTCGCAGATCGGGGAGGATTCGTCGACGCGGCGGCCAACCTGGCTCACGATGCGCTGGCAGATATTGAGAAGCTGCTGGTTGTCGCGAAAGCGGATGCCGGTCTTCTGGATCTTGCCTGAGACTTCGATGAACACAGTGCCGGCGCCATTCACCATGATGTCGGCGATATCGTCGCGGGCGAGCAGCGGCTCCAGCGGGCCGTAGCCCAGCACGTCGTTGCAGATATCGTCGAGCAGTTCTTCCTGCTCGGCGATCGACATCACGATATTCTTAATCGCGATGATCTCGTTGACGATGTCGCGGATTTCCTCGCGCGCCGACTCGATGTCGAGCTTGGAGAGCTGGGCCAGATCGATGGCTTCGATCAGCGCGCCGAAGATCGTCGCCTTGACCTGATAATAGGAATCGGAACGGCGGGATTCTTGGACGGGCGGCGGCGCCGGACGTGCGGGCGCCAGCGGCGGTGTTGCAGCTTTCGGCACGTCGATGACCGGCGCGCGCGGCGCCGGCGCCTGGGGCTCCGCCGGTTTGACGGCGACGCTTCCTGGCCGGAAGTCCGTGTCTACTCCGCTACGCTTGCCGAACACGCTCTACCTCAAACCGGATTACTTCCGGCGCAACTTCCCGAGAAGGGGGGCCAAAAATGAATTGCCTGATTTCTTCGATTCGCCGCGACCGGTGAGGCGCTGCGCGATCTGCAGGAACATCTCCGCGGTGCGGTGATTGGCCGAGATTTCCGCGATCATCTGGCCGTTGTTGGCGGCGGACCCGAAAATCTGCGGTTCGAACGGAATCGAGACAATCGGATCGCTCTCAATCGCCTTGGCAAATTCTCCGGCCTTGATCTCGGGCCGCTTCGGAATTCCGACCTGATTGAGACAATAGATCGGCGCGCGGTCGTTCGGACGGGCGGCCTTCAGCGTGTCGAACATATTCTTGGCGTTGCGCAGATTGGCAAGATCCGGTGCAGCCACGATCAGGATGTCGTCGGCGCCGACGAGGGCACGTTTGGTCCAGCCCGACCATTGATGCGGCACGTCGAGCACGATGCAGGGCATAGTGGTACGCAGCGTATCGAAGATCGCGTCGAACGCGTCGGTGCCGAAGTCGTAGACCCGGTCGAGTGCGGCAGGTGCCGCGAGCAAATTGAGGTGGTCCGTGCACTTCGACAGCAGGCGGTCCAGAAAGGCGGTGTCGACGCGGTCCGGCGAGAACACGGCATCGGCAATGCCCTGCGGGGGGTCCTGATTGTAGTCGAGCCCTGCGGTGCCGAAGGCAAGATCGAGATCTGCAACCACCGAATCCAGCGCAAGATCGCGGGCGATCGCCCAGGCGACGTTGTGCGCGATGGTGGAGGCGCCGACACCGCCCTTGGCCCCAACGACGGCGATGATGCGGCCGACAGCCTTGGCTTCCGGCGTCGTGAACAGGTTGCAGACCGAGCGGACGATATCGAGTGGGCCGATCGGCGCGATCACGTAATCGCTGACACCCCGGCGCACCAGCTCGCGATAGAGCGTGACGTCGTTGACGCGACCGATCACGATGACGCGCGTGCCGGCGTCGCAAACGGACGCCAACTGGTCGAGGCCCGGAAGGATATCGGTGTGGCCCTCGGTTTCGAGAAGAATGACGTTGGGCGTCGGCGCGGTGCGATAGGCCTCGATGGCGGCGGCCATGCCGCCCATCTGGATTTTCAGGTGAGCTTTGGCGAGCCGTCGATCTTCGCAGGCTGCCTGCACGGCGGCTGCGGTCTCGACGGTTTCGCAGAACGCCTGCACGGACACGCGTGGCGCGGGAGCGATATGCTCGTCCATCGCCGCCTGATGTGTCTCGTCGTTCTGCTCGCCCTGACGCGCGTAACTGATCATTTGCCTACCGTACTGAGTTTGGCTTTTTCAACCTCGGGGTAATCGGTCGCCGTCGTCTGTCCGTTGCGATATTTGGTGAAAGCCTCGGTACGGCGGGCCGAGTTCGGCGGAGTTTCCGCGCGCGGCTGTACGAGATCGGCCGGATTGGCAACCATCGCAGCCATATTGCGCTGATAGGCGCAGCCGAAGTTCTCGTAGGACCGATTTTCGTAATACGACTTATTCTTCACCGAAGGGCCGAGATCCTCCGGCCACAGGCCGCATGGGCCTGCATCGGCGATGATGCGCGCATAGCGCACGCGAACCGGCGCGAACTGACGCGGATCGGTCGGATGATAGGGCACGACCTTTATCCCTCGCGGTGGAATGCCGGTAGCCGCCAGAATGTTCTGGATGTCGCGAGCGGTCACGCCTGCTGCCTGGGCGTTCGGCGTTCCCGCCGGAACGTCGATCGTGATGGCACCAGTGCCTTCGCTGAGCCATGCCTGAGAAAGCCCGGCGATGTCGGCGCGCTGCGCCGTCGTCAGTCCGCCGCGGGCATGGCCGACGAAAATCTCCGTGGTCTTGCTCGCCTCCTGAATGACGATCGGATGGCGCAAGCGGTAATCGTCAGGCAACGAGCCGGTCACGATCTCGGCGTCCCGGCTGTGCATACATCCGCCAAGCGTGACGGCGCTGACCAGCGCCAGCGCGGCCAGTGCCGTGGTGCGGGAGAGGTTGGATACGCGTCTATTCATCGTCGAAATCCTGTCCAACCTTAATCGGTGATGAAACCGTACTTGCCGCGATAGCTGCTGACCGCGCCTTCGCGGCGCGGCACGCCGTAAATGCGGGTGAGATTTCCGAGCAGAACCGTCTGCGGGTCCGAGGCCGAGGCGAAGCCGTCGTCAGGCCGCGAGAGATCCTTCTGCGCCACGGCGCGCACCACGTAAGGGGTCACCAGCACCATTAGTTCGGTCTGGTTGTTGATGAAGTCGCGGCTGCGGAACAGCGAGCCGAGCACCGGCACCTGCGCGAGACCCGGCAGGCCGTTGATGGCCTGCTTGGTCTGCTCCTGAATAAGGCCGGCCATCGCCATCGAGCCGCCCGAGGGAATTTCCAGCGTGGTTTCGGCGCGGCGGGTCTTGATCGAGGGAATGGTATAAGAGGAAGTTCCTCCCCCGTTGATCGTGATCGAATTGTCGTTCGACACTTCCGAGACTTCGGTCATGACCCGCAGGCTGATGCGGCCCTCGGTCAGCACGACCGGCGTGAAGTTCAACGAAATGCCGAATTTCTTGAAGGCGATGGAAGGCTGGCAAGGGCCGCTCGAAGTGCCGGAGCCGCCACTGGTTTGACAGGTAATGCCGGTGGGAATCGGGAATTCGCCGCCTGCGACGAACGTGGCGTTCTCACCGGAAATGGCGGTCAAATTGGGCTCCGCGAGAGTGCGGACCACGCCCGCGCTTTCCATCGCGCGCAGCGTGGCTTTCACCGAGGGAGCCGAACCGAATGCGGTGGAGATTTGATTGTCCGCGTTAAGAGGTCGGCCGAGCGCGGTGAAGGCATTGGTATTGTTGAAGTTCACGACGGCGGTGCCGTAGTTGAAGCTGCCACTGAGATCGACACCGAGCTGCTTGATGATGTTGCGCTGAACCTCCGCGACGGTGACCTTCAGCATCACCTGATCGCGGCCGCGCACGGTGATGTTATTGACGACGAGGGTATTGCCTTTGTCCGGGCCGCCGATCAGCCGCGCGGCCAGCTCATAAGCCTGCTGCGCCTCGGCCTGGTTGGCGGCGCTGCCGGTCAGCACCACGCCGTCGCCCAAACCTTCGACCTGGATGTCGGATTGCGGCAAGGCCTGGCGGATCGCACTGCGGATGCCGTTGAGGTCGCGGGTGACGGCGACGTCGTAGGCGGCCATCTGCTGGCCGTCGGCATCGAAGAAGATGATGTTGGTCTGGCCGACGGCGGCGCCGATGATGTAGGCTCGCCGTGAGGAGCGCACGACCGCATTGGCGATCTTCGGGTCCGCCACCAGCACGTCCTTGACGTCGCGCGGCAGGTCGACGACCAGCGATTTGCTGATGCCGAGCGTCAGCGATCTTGCGTTCAGCGAATCCGGCGATGCGGTGTTGGCGGAAGCAACGCGGTAGTCCGTGGCCAGAACGGGCGAAAGAGCCGAATTAAGGGTGAGAGCGGAGACCGCCACAAACGACAATGCGCGGGCAATTCGGGAGGCAGTCTTCATACGCTTCACTTTCCACATCACGCGGCGACGGCTCCGTCGCTGTGAGGGGATTTGACCAGTTATTCGTCAAAGCATGGTTAATGAGGCGTATCTAAATCGGGTTAACGGGAGCTTTATCGCTCGTGCCGATGCTGTTCATTGCATCGCGAGTTGAAATAGATCGACGGCCTTGATCCAGTCAGTGTTGGGATAGATCAGGAGCGCACCAACCGCGAGAGCGATCCCGTAAGGGATCCCCGTATTCTTGTCGTGCAGACGCGTGAGCCAATCCTGCGACATCAGGAAGGGCGGCAGCGGCCATTTGCGGAATGCCAGAATAAGAAATGTGAGCACGCCACCGGCGATCGCGGCGAAAACGAGATAGTCGAGCAGATAGCCGAAGCCGAACCAGAGCCCGGCTGCGGCTGCGACCTTGGCATCGCCGCCGCCGATCCAGCCGAAGGCAAAGCAGGCGAATGCAACCACGAGGACGCTCAATCCCGCGAGGCTGTGCCAGCCGATCGCCTCCCAGCTCATCCCGGTGATGAAAGCGAGAGCGAAGAAACCCGCGATCAGCAAAAGCGATACACGGTTGGGGATGGTCATGGTGAGAAGGTCGCTGGCGGCGGCGAATGCCATGAGCGCGGGAAACAGAAACAGGCGCGCAAGGTCCAGCAGCATGGCGTCTCGCAGATTGTCCGGAGCGTTCTTTCCTCCGCAGACTAGAAGTCAGATGTGAACAATCACCAAATACTGACGATCCGGATTGCCAGCAGAAGACACGCGAGAGTCAGCCCCGCGCAGATGATGCCGAGGCATTCGACATCGGATTTGGAATGGCCGGGCTTCAGGGCGGCGGCTTTGGAGAGGAGCGATTTCATGGGCGACGCAACGCAGATACGGGTGAAGGAGGGCTGTCGTCCCTTGCCAGGAATGAAAAAGGCTTCGGTTCCCCGAAGCCTTTGTTCCGGGCAGATGCCGTCGGCTTAGCCGCCGAGGCTGCTCTTGATGGTTTCAAACTTCGAGGAGATCGCGCTGCCGACACCGTTGACGGCGGCGATGATGACGATCGCGATGCCCGCGGCAATCAGCGCGTACTCGATAGCGGTGGCGCCGGATTCGTCCTTGACGAAGCGAGCGAACAGGTTGGTCATTGGTGTCTCCATAAATGGCTAAACGTGGCTGTCTATTTCAATTGGTCCATCCGGAGCGGGTGGGCGCCGAGGCCAAGCGCGAGACTAAGTTCGAGGAATTGCATCGCAGTTAATTCGATTGCGGAAAGACGCCTGCATCAGGCTCTTCTTGCACACGGTAAATGCGGCGTTAAACGAATATATCGCATTTGAAAGGCGCTGAATTGACGGGCAAAATTCGAGAAAATGAGAGATGAAATGTCGGCGTGCGTTTGATTGCAGAGAATGCGCGCACGAACATTTGCAGTTCATTCATCAATTAACGGCAGATTTGCCATACCGGGTCGTGTCGAGGCCCTTGTACTGTTGCGTAAGAGAGTAAGCAGATGAACACCGCGCGTGTTGTGGTGCTGGCCATCGCCGTCAGTGCCGGTGGCGTTGCAGCCTTCCTCGCCAGTGGATCGGATCAAAAGCCGGCAGCCCATGTCGCCGCTCCCGTCCCGCAACTGGAAACAACGGACGTGCTGGTGGCGAAGAGCGACATTCCGCTCGGCCAGACCCTCACCGCCGACGACATGAAGTGGCAATCCTGGCCGGCTGCCGCCGCAAGCTCAAGCTTCATCCGCAAAAGTGAGCGCGCCGACGCCATCAAAGATATGACGGGCTCGATCGTGCGCTCGCCTTTCCTTGCGGGCGAGCCGATCCGTGAAACCAAGCTTGTCAAGGCGAATGGTTCGGGCTTCATGGCGGCCATTCTGCCGAGCGGCATGCGCGCGATTTCGACGGAGATCTCACCGGAAACCGGCGCCGGCGGTTTTATCCTGCCCAACGACCGCGTCGATGTGTTGTTGTCTCGCCGCAATAAGAACAATGATAGCAACGGCGGCGAAGTCATCAGCTCGGATATTATTCTGAGCGATGTCCGGGTTCTCGCGATCGATCAGACGGTCGAGGAAAAGAACGGTCAGAAGGTCGTCGTCGGCAAGACCGCGACGCTTGAGCTCAAGCCGAAGCAGGCGGAAACGCTGGCACGTTCCCGGCAGAGCGGAACGCTGTCGCTGGCTTTGCGCAGCCTCGTCGATGCCAACAAATCGGCCAAGGCCGAGGACACCAGTGACGAGAAACTGATCACGGTCTATCGCGGCGGTGAGCGTGAAACCTACAATTGCACGACGTCGTGCAAGAAGAACGGCAGCGAAGGCGGTTAGCGTCGCTTTCTTCCCGAGCCCGGATGCACGGGGAAATTGGTTACCGTTTTCTTAACCGACCCCCTTGCCTTGTCCGAATCGGGCGCAAGCATTCGACAATCTCTCTCGGTTAGTCTCGGCGGTAGCTATTTAATGGCCCGACTGAGGATAACACGATGCCCGCGCCATCGCCGCGCACGCTGCGCCTGAACGCTGTTTTTCGCCGGTTCGGCGCGAACCGGAAGGGCAGCGCGGCGGTTCAATTTGCTCTTGTCGCGCCGATATTTTTCGCCGTGCTGTTTGCGATCATCGAAGTGTCGCTGGTGTTCTTTGCCACGCAAATTCTTGAGACGGGTACGCAGGATACGGCGCGCCTTCTTTTGACCCACCAGGCGCAAGACCAGAGCATGACCGCCGAGCAGGTTCATGACGATCTGTGCAGCCGGGTCCAGGTGCTGCTGACATGCAGCGGAATCTATCTTGACGTAAGAGCGTACCCCGCCAACGCGGCCTTCACTGTACCAGCCCTGTTCGACAGCGCAGGAAATGCCACCAATAATTTCACCTATCAGCCGCCCGATGCCGGAAGCGCCAGTGTCGTCGTGGTGCGGGCGTTTTACAAATGGCCGCTCTTCATCACAAATCTTGGCTTCTCGCTGGCGAACATCGGGTCGGACCAGCGGCTGATATCTTCGACGACCGCGTTTCGGGTCGAGCCGTAAATGCGATTTGGGATCGTGGAAATGTCACTTCGTCGAATGGCTGGATGGTTGAACGCACGCAAGTTGATGCGAGACACGAAGGGCGTCGCGGCAGTGGAGTTCGCCGTCATTCTGCCGATCGCGCTGATGTTGTTTTTCGGAACGATCGGAGTGTCGACGGGCGTTGCCGTTGATCGCAAGGTCATCATTCTGACACGTACGTTGTCGGATCTGATTTCGCGAGCGCAGACGATCACCGATGTCGATATCAGTAACGCCTTCAATATCTCGTCTGCGGTAATGGCACCTTATTCCAATGCACCGGTAAAGGCGAAGATCTCGCAGATCTACATCGATCCGAACACGTCGCAGCCCAAGCTAATGTGGAGCAAAGGCTACAACACGAATGCCAATGCGTGTGGCGCTGCGATCACCATCCCTCCGGGGATTGCGATTGGTGGCACCTATCTCATCATGAGTGAGGTGAGCTACGACTATACGCCTGTCGCGGGAATGAGCGGTGGGGTCTTTTCACCGCCGACATTCCATCTGAGCGACAGAACCTTCACCCGTCCCCGCCAGACAGACTCGGTCTCTTACTCTGCCGCTTCATCGTGCCCTTGAGGCAGAGTTGATGTCACGCGCCGCTATCGCGAGCGCGCTCTAGCCACAAACTAAAAAGGCCGCGCAGAGCGCGGCCTTAATAGATCACCGATAGATATCGGCGAGATCGGTTTAACCGGCCGCGCGAAGATTGTCGGCCGACGACTTGCCCGAACGACGATCGGCAACGATTTCGTAGCTGATCTTCTGGCCTTCGCGCAGTGTGCCGAGGCCAGCGCGTTCAACGGCGCTGATGTGGACGAACACGTCGTTGCCGCCATCATCCGGCTGAATGAAGCCGTAGCCCTTGGTCGCGTTAAACCACTTCACTGTTCCCATGCTCACGTGGGTAGTTCCTCTCAAGTAGATGTCGAATAACCCGTGTCGCCACGGGTTGGTGAGATCGAAATTTGGAAGAGGTCGTCAGCGCTAACCGGCTATACCGGGGATAGCTATTGTCGTCCGGCCGAAATTCGATTGAGTGATATTATTCGAAACAGGGCCCCAAAACAATCCTGCCTCCCGACGTTTTTGGGAGGCAGGCTCAGGGGCGTGTAACGAGGACCGATCAGCGGCGGCGAAACTGACCGCGTGGTGGCGTGGGGCGCGGTGCGCCCGCGGGGCGCTCGTCCTTGTGGCGGAAAATCAGGCGGCCCTTTTCCAGATCGTAGGGTGACATTTCGATCGTCACGCGATCGCCTGCCAGCGTCTTGATGCGATTCTTCTTCATCTTGCCCGCTGTGTAGGCAACTATTTCATGCCCGGCATCCAGTTGGACGCGATAGCGCGCGTCCGGGAGGATTTCGGTTACCAATCCTTCGAATTGGATCAGTTCTTCTTTGGCCATAAACGTCTCCGGATCAGGTCAGCGCTGCGGGCGCCGATTGCGATTGGGTTGTGTTGCGGTGCGCGCAGGCGCGCTGCCGCGGTGGAGGAAGGCGACGCCTTGTATACCGCTTCCCTGGCCGGCTTGCGACGGCCGAGTTCGTTCATGTTGCCCCTGTTCGGTACGGGGAGTGGCCGCCGGATCGTGATGCGAGCCATGGGTTGAGCCCTGACCGGGGTGCCGGCGCCGGCGCTGCGGCCCGCGAGATCCCGGGGCGCCCTCGCCTTGGGAGCGGTCGGACTGCTCAAACGAGCGTCCCTTGCCGTGCCCTTGGCCGCCACGGCCCTTGCCGGGGCCGCCGCTGCCACGATGGCTTTTGCGCGGCTGTGAGGTGGGCTGGGCGGCTTCGTGCTTGCCGGTCCGGCGATCCTCGCGCGGGAGGCTGACGCGGGTCAGCCGCTCGATGTCTCGCAGGTAGGTGTTTTCCTCACCCGCGACGAGCGAGATCGCGGTGCCTTCCGCGCCAGCGCGCGCGGTGCGGCCGATGCGGTGGACGTAGGTTTCCGGCACGTTCGGCAGGTCGAAATTGAAGACGTGGGTGATGCCGTCGACGTCGATGCCGCGCGCCGCGATATCGGTCGCGACAAGGGTGCGGATGTCGCCGTTGCGGAACGAGGCCAGCACGCGCTCGCGGTGGTTCTGCGACTTGTTGCCGTGGATGGCTTGCGCTGGGATGCCGGCCTTTTCGAGGCTGCGGACGACCTTGTCGGCGCCATGCTTGGTGCGGGTGAACACCAGCGCCCGGTTGACGGGCTCGGATTTTATCAGTTCCGACAAAATGCCAGGCTTGGCGCTGTGATCGACCTGAATGATGCGCTGGACGATGCGTTCGGCGGTCGATGCGACGGGGGTCACGGCGACGCGCGCTGGATCGCGCAGCATGTGCTCGGCGAGTTCGGCGATGTCCTTTGGCATGGTGGCCGAGAAGAACAGCGTCTGGCGGCGCGCCGGCAGCTTGGCCACGACTTTGCGGATGTCGTTGATGAAGCCCATGTCGAGCATGCGGTCGGCTTCGTCGAGAACGAGGAATTCGACCTGATTCAGCCGGACGGCATTGCCCTGCACGAGATCGAGCAGGCGGCCGGGGGTTGCCACCAGCACTTCGACGCCCTGCATCATCGCGCGGACCTGACGGCCCATCGGAACGCCGCCGATGGCAAGCGTTGCGCTCAGCCGGATGTGGCGGCCATAGGCATTGAAGCTGTCGAGGATCTGCCCGGACAGTTCACGGGTCGGGCTGAGCACCAGTACGCGGCAGGTCTTGGGTTGCGGACGGACCCGGTTTTCCAGAATCCGGTGCAGGATCGGCAGCGCGAACGAAGCGGTCTTGCCGGTGCCGGTCTGGGCAATGCCGATGACATCGCGTCCGGTGATCGCGATCGGAATGGTCTGGGCTTGGATGGGTGTGGGGGTGACGTAGTTCTCTTCGGTGAGAGCACGCGAGATGGGATCGGCGAGGCCGAAATCCTGAAAGGAGGTCAAGTGAGGCTTTCTATATGAATCAAAGGGCGAGCCCGGCGGCCATATCGGGCCTCGGGGCGCTCGGGTGTCGGAGACACCCGCGTGCTTGGGGCGTCGGTTCGGTTAGCTAAAAGAAGGCAAGCCAGAAACCGTAAACGGATCCGAACACGCGGCTCGCAAAGACCTGACGATTCTCAAGGTCGTGGTCAGAGCTATGGAGCACGAAGACGGCGCTTTCAAGGTTAAAATCGAAGCACGGAGCCAGCACGTTCCGGCTCCGCAATCTGCTTTCGCGGCTGGGATAACACCAACCATATGATCCATTAGGCTAATTTCCGCCCTCGCCCGGAACAGGAGGCTGGGTCACCGGTTGACCCTGCATGCGGCTGAGGACACAAAAGAAACCCGTAGATCACGGCGATTTTCTCCTCGCGATGATCTTGTTCGGGCTGTTCGTTCTCGTGGCCGGGCTGATGGCGGCCGTCCTGCAGTGATCGCGGTATTGATTTTGCTGACTTTTCCGAATGAGCCGACAGAGCCTCCGGTTTTGCAGAGCGGGAGAGCTTCGAGGCCGCGAGGAAAGGTCCGGCGACGAACGAATTGAAATATGGGGTGAAATAGCGGCCGGGACATTCGGCGTTCGGAACTATTGGCGAAGGTGCGCTTTAACGTGGCTTCAGTTTTATCGAACCGGCGCCGGTAAGCTTCGATAGATGGTTCATTGTTATTTTCAGTATGGCCCGGCAACGCTGGGTCATTTTGTAGATTGGGTGGCCTTTCGGGCCTGTTTCAAAGGGGCGCTATTCCCGATGCAGCACGAGCGGCGCTCAGGAGCAGGCGTTTTTTCATTTGGCTGGTCGAGGCGGTGCGTCCGCGTCCGTGCGGGGGCGCCGACTTTTTTGAGTTCGTCCGTCAATCCGGAGGAGTTGCAATCATCTTGAAGCGTCTTTCGCAAATGTTTGCTGCGAGTCGATAAGCGTGCTCCGGGTTGGTTTTTTCATCGGGCTTCTCGCCATCATCGGGATACTGGTCTCCGGGCTCGTGTCCTACCGGATTTATGAGCAGGAAGGCGTCATCGATCGGGCTGCTTTGACGCGCCAGATCGATGCCCATGCCGGTCTCGTCCAGGAGAGGTTGAGCGAACGCGAGGTTCTCGCGCGCGTTTCGGCAGGCACCTTCCGGCCTTCCACGGCGATTTCCTCGACAGCGTTGCAGCCGCTGCGGTCCTCGATCTATGCCTTCAAGACCAATTTCGTGGTGACGGGCTGGATCGCGCATCTGATGCCGTCCGATTTCCCGCTCGCCGAGGCGGAGCTGAAAAAAGCCGGCTTCCAGAATCCGCACATCAGGAATTTCAACGATACGCCGCTCGACGCTGCGCTTGCGGCGAAGGGCGTCGACGTGCTGATGGACGTCGAGCCGCAGGACGACCACACGCTCAAGCTGCCGGGCCGCGCCTACAATCAGCATCCGGTGATCGGTCCTACGCTCGCAAAGGCTGCGGAGACGGGAGAGCCGGAAGCATCCGATCCACTCAGCCTGTCGCCGGTCGGTGGCCCTTTGGGCGTAGTGCTGGTCGTGCCGGTCCTGAATCAGGACACGAAAGTCCCGGTCGGGTTCATCACCACGTCGTATCGCCTGTCACTCATGCTCGGAAATGACGACCTCTCGCTGTTCTCCGTGGCATTGCGGGACCCCCGGTCGAATGGCGGCGAGCTTGCGCTCAATGGCGACGGCGAGGTGGTGACGGCTGCGGCACGACCGGAGGAGAACCGGCCTGAAGTCCGCAAGATCCTGTTCGGCGGGCGGCAATGGGCGCTCGATTATTATCCGAGAACCTACACCATGCAGCGCGCGCTCAATCATGCGCTAGTCGCAGGCCTGATCGGTCTGGCGATCACCGTCGTGCTGTGTTCGCTGTTCGGTTACGTGTCCTACAACAACGTGCGTTTGAGCCGGGAAATCCAGACCCGGATAGGCTTCGAACGGCGACTGACGGCGGTGATCGACGAGCTTAATCATCGCGTAAAGAACATCCTCGCGGTGATCCAGTCGATCGTAACGCGAACGTTGCGTCACGGCTCCGATATCGACACCGCGCGCGAGTTGCTGATCGGCCGTATCCACGCGATGTCCAACGTCGTCACGCTTCTGAGCGACAGCCAATGGCAGGGCGTGAAGCTCAAAGGTCTGTTCGACTCGCGCGCTATTCCGCACGGCGACCGTATCGCGCTCGATGGTCCCGACATCACGGTTTCGGCGCGCGCGGCGCAAAGCCTGTCGCTGCTGTTTTTCGAACTGGCTTCGCATTCCGACGAGGGCCTGTCGCTGGTCGGCAAGCATCCGCATATCGTGGCGAACTGGACCGTCTCCGGCGAGGAGCCGCATTCGATCTTCAAATTCCATTGGGAAGAATTCAACACCAGCGTCGCGACCCGCAGGCCCGAGAGCGATTTCGGCATTGTACTGCTCGACCGCGTCGCGCCCGAAGCACTCGGGGGTACGTCGAAGCGATATTTCACCGATGTCAGCTATGTGTATGAACTGACCGCGCCGATGGCGACGGTGGTGGATGAGAATGAGATGAACCGGACGGGCTACATCTCGCGTACGACCTGAGATCAGTGATTCAAGGCGTTAGTGATTGAGCCCGCCGAAGGCCCAGATCAGCAGAAGAACCGGCAACGGGACGCCAAGCAACCAGAGTAGCAAGTAGCGTCCCATTGCCTTCTCCGCCTGAGGGCAGTAGCGGTCAGTTGCCGCTGCCGCCGATCACGGCACGAACCGTGCTGTCGGGGCCGAAATCTTCCGTGCCGTCGACATACAGCATGGCGCTGAGTTTCGAGCGGGCGCGGTTGACGCGGCTCTTGATGGTGCCGACGGCGCATCCGCAAATCGCAGCCGCATCCTCGTAGGAGAAGCCGGAAGCGCCGACCAGGATCAGGGCTTCGCGCTGGTCCTGCGGAAGCTTTTCGAGCGCCGCGCGAAACTCCTCGAACTCGAGATGCGAGCTTTGCGCAGGCTGCGACTTCAGCGTTTTCGAATAGCTTCCTTCGGCGTCTTCCACCTCGCGCCGCCGCTTGCGGTAGTCGGAGCGAAACAGGTTACGCAGGATCGTAAACAGCCAGGCCGGCAGGTTGGAGCCAGGCTGAAACGAGTCGATGTTGGCGAGTGCGCGCAACAGCGTTTCCTGAACCAGATCGTCGGCACGGTCGCTCTTTCCACTCAAGGAAATCGCGAAGGCGCGCAGGCTCGGCACGGACGCAAGGATTTCGTCGCGAAGGGAATCTGTGAGAGGCATTAATCCCTCCCGATACTGTTTTGCGGCAGGCCCTCGGCGTCAGCCGGGGTTTCGCCGGCATCCAGTTTACGGATCAGATCGGCAAACCGGTCCGGGACGCCCTGTTTGACCACATCGTCGTACATAGCGCGGAGCTGATGGCCGATCCGGGCCTGGATTTCTGCATTGAGGCCGCTTTTGGGGGCCGGCTTGTTTGGAAGCGGCTTGGGGTCTTTCATGGGTGAATCCATGCTGTCGCCATGGGTTAACTCCTTCAAGGAGAATGCTTTTTTCAGTTGGCGCGATAGCTCGCTGGCTATTCTCGAAAAATCTAATGCGGTTCGAACCGGAAAGTTCCGAGAAGAGGGAACTTTAATCGCCCTTGGGGGTAGATAGGTGCACGGCTTCCGGGACATAGTCCTGATCGCCTGCAGCCACACGATATCGATTAATGGAGGGGGTATGTCCCGTTCTCAGCTTGTTGCTGAACATTTGCCTCTGTTGCGCCGGTATGCCCGCGCGCTGACAGGAAGCCAGGCGTCCGGAGATTCTTATGTCGGCGCGATGCTGGAAGCCCTGTTGCAGGATCCCTCCTTGCTGGATGAGAGCCGCGGTCCCCGCATCGGTCTGTTTCGTCTCTTCACCAAGATATGGAATTCGGTCGCGCTGAACGATGAAGGCGAGCCTGTTCCTCAGGCCGCCTCTGAGCGTCGGCTTTCCAACATCACGCCGCTTGCGCGGCAGGCCTTTCTGCTGCTGTCGCTGGAAGGTTTCTCCGAAGAGGAAGTCGGCTTCATTCTCGACATTCCCGTTGCGGAAGTTCGTACCTTGACCGACACCGCAGGCCGCGAACTCGCGGCCGAGATCGCGACCGATGTGCTGATCATCGAGGACGAGACCTTCATCGCCATGGATCTCGAAAGCCTGGTGAAGAACCTCGGCCACAACGTCATCGGCGTTGCGCGCACCCACAGCGATGCGTTGGCGCTGGCGAAGACCAAACGGCCGGGCCTGATCCTGGCCGACATTCAGCTCGCGGACGGCAGTTCGGGTCTCGATGCGGTGAACGAATTGCTGCGTACCTTCGAGGTGCCGGTGGTGTTCATTACCGCCTATCCGGAGCGCTTCCTCACCGGGGAGCGGCCGGAGCCAGCCTTCCTGATTTCGAAGCCGTTCCAGCCAGCGATGGTTTCGGCGGTGGCGAGCCAGGCGCTGTTCTTTCAAAGGAACTCACGCAATCGTAATCAGCGGGCGAATGCCTGACGGCTTACCCGATGCAACAATGCAAAGCCCCGCGCGAGCGGGGCTTTTTTGTATGCGGGGCGGTGCGAAGAAGCGGAACTAACTAATCGGGGTACCTCTAAAGACTAACCGTCCGTTGCCGGATGCAGGAACGAAGCCTCTGGGCAATCGTTATCTGGCGCATCGTTTGTGGTGCGTTTGGCAGAAGCGACGACGACCATGTTTCAGTTGGCTTCAGGAATTTTAGGTGCGGCGGCGGCGACGCTGGCTTTCAGCACTGTGCATCTCGAAGTCTCCGCAAAAGGCGACCAGCAACGGCAGACGGTTGCAAGCGTGCAATCCGATGCTGCCGCTCAGGTCATGCGTGCGGGCAAAGGCGACCGTCTGACGACTCCGTCGGCGCAAGGGCAGAATCTCACCGTATCCTTCCGTCTACCGGATGCCGACAGTTCGGTGATGATGCGTGTGCAGCTTCCAGCAAGCGGTCAGAACGCGACCGATCGCAACGCGGCTCCTCCAGCCGATCGCGCATCGACCGGCAAGCGTATGGTGGCGTGCGAGCCTTCCGTCAGCGTGCTGACGTCGGTGGCAAAGGTGCTGCAGCCCTCGCGTTGTGTGACTTGAATTTTGCAAAGGGATATTTTGGTTCTGACCGCCCGCCGTTTGGCGGGCGATTTTTTGATGCCTTTATTCTTTTGCGTGGGTCCGCTTCGCCATAAGGCCCAAGGCTATGCCACCGATCGCGAGTAGGGGTATCAAACGCTTCACGCCGATGACCCGTACAGCCTGCAATGCGGTGGCCATCACCAGCGGATCGCTAAGCGCAGTCTGCAGGGTCGACTTCGCGGCCTCGACAGGGCGCTTCCGGATGGCGCGCTTGCGTAGCGCGTAGCAGATTGCTGCCAGCACTGCGCAGACGAAGAACACGCCGGCCCCTGCGAGGCAGGCATAGACCGGACCGTATTTGCCCAGCACGAAAATGAACGCCGCCGCGCACAGGAATGCTGTGGTGATGAAAAGACAAACGGCAACCGCAACAGCGAGCGATGTGAGCCGTGCCACGGTCCCGGCGCTTTCCTTCAGGTCGTCAACAAACTTGTCGAGCATGAAAGCCTCGATCAATCAAAAGGAGACAAACGAAAAGGCGGCCGCCAATGCGTCCGCCTTGAAGGTGCAGGGAGATCAGCGGCGCCACGTCACGCCGATGAGAAAGCCGAGGCCGATGGCAAGGCCGACGGCCGCTATGGGACGCTCGGTGATTGCATCCTCGATGGTTTCTTCCAGCGAGTTGGCGGCGTCCTGTGCCATGTCGAGCGCCGCGCTGCCGCGCTCGGCCGCATCGGAGACGGCGGCATCGACCTGCGCGCGTGCCTGACGATAGCCGCGCCGAGCGCGGGTCTGGGCGTCGCCAGCGAGCGAATTCAGGGACTCGGTGAGCTGCTGTGCGAGATTTGAAACGTCTTTTCTGACGGCATCAAAATCTTTCTGAAGGCGGTCAAGAGCGGCTTGATCGGTCATGTGCTGGATTTCCTGTTACCGGGACGCATATCGAAGCCCCGCCGCGCGGCGGGGCGTGTGCAGCAGAAACGCGGCCCCATCACGTAAGGTTCCCGCGCGTCAGTCGTTGGGTAGTTGCTGGTCGCGCTCGGGCATCATGTGCTCCTTGACGATGAGCCCCACGATCAGCAGCGGAGACGATAGAAACGCGCCCATCGGCCCCCATAGCCAGGTCCAGAACGCCAGAGCGAGAAACACGGCGAGCGCGTTGAGCGACAGACGGCGCCCGATGATGGTCGGTGTGATGAAATGCCCTTCGGTGAAAGCGATCACGGCAAAGGCCAAAGGTGCGATCAGCGCGCCGGTCAGTGTCGGCATCGCGACGAGACCCACACACAGCAGGATCGCAAACATCAGGATCGGCCCGATGATGGGAATGAAGTTCAGCGTTGCGGCGAGCCCTCCCAGGCCTGCCGGGTTGGGCATGTGTGTGAAGGCACAAGCGAGTCCTGTGGCTATGCCGAGACCTGCGTTGATGAGCGTGACCGTGAGCAGGTAGCCGCCGAGATTGGTCTCGATGGCGTTGAGAATTCTCAGCATTCGCAGCCGGGATTCATGATTGGGGAAGTTCATCACCAGACCGCGACGCAGGTCCGGCCAGCTTGCGATGAAGAGCACCAGCACCGCGAAGAACAGCAGGATTTCCGTGAAGGTCGGCGAGAGGAATTCGATCGTGGGCTGTACCCACGCCACTTTCGGCAACTGAAACGATGGCTCCGCCGTGTCCGGCGTACCCAGCAGCGCTTGCAACTGGTGCCAGATCGCCAGCGGCCGGTCGAATACATGCAGCTTGTCTTTCAGGATCGGACCAAGCTCAGGCAGCTTGCCGAACCAGTCCATCACCGGCACGGATATCAGCCCGATCATCAGCACGAAGGCAGCCCAGGTCAGGACCACGATCAGTGCGGCCGAAACCGGACGCGGCACCTTGAAAGCTTCGAGACGCTTGGCTGCCGGCGAAAGCATGGTGCCGAGAATGACCGCGGTGACGACCGGCAGGAAGAACGCGCGCGCCACATACAGCACTGCGACGACGGAGAGGACCAACAGCGCCACCAGACAGAAGGCGACGACTTCGGCACGCTGGATGATGGGAGGCGAGATGGTGGCGCTTTCGGGAAGGGGCTCGCCTATGGTCTCGATCGCGCGTTCATGCATGGGTTTTTCGCTCGATCGGCATCCGGCGATGGCCTCAACTTGAATGGGACGACAGAAACGCCGGCTGCCTGTCAGACGCAAAAATCCCTTTCGACGACGAATGCCGGCATCGAGAAGCGTCGATCTGACAGGCCTCATAACGAGGCTGTACGGGCAATGGTTCCGTATTTGTAGTTCGCGTGTTTTGTGATCGGGCCGCTCAGGCGCGAAGGAACCACAAGGCTTGTCTGCGCATTGGCTTCGCGCTCGCATCGTGGGATGCGCGGAGGCGTGGTGTCATGAGTGACCAATCTGGCGGTGCGAGGGACTTTTTTGCGTTGCGCTCGATGCTCAACTGGAGCGCTGGTGTATTTGTCATGGCAGCGGCGATGCTCATGGCCGCGCCTGCTTCGGCGCAGTCGCTGAGTTATGCGGTACAGCCGGGCCTGTACTGGCCGCAGGGTGCGGCGCCATCTGCTATGCCTGATGATGAAGCGACGGAAGACAGCCTTTTGCCGGCGCGCTTGAAGCGCACTGTCGTGTCCTATCCAAGCCGCGAGGCACCGGGCACGATCATCATCGATACACGCAATACGTATTTGTACCTTGTTCTCGGCGGCAATCGCGCCATCCGTTATGGCGTCGGCGTTGGGCGGGAAGGCTTCACATGGGCGGGCGTGCAGACCATTTCGCGCAAGGCGGAATGGCCGGATTGGCACCCCCCGGCACAGATGATCGCACGCCAGCCTTACCTGCCACGCTTCGTCGCGGGCGGCCCGGGCAATCCGCTCGGCGCGCGAGCGATGTATCTCGGCCATAGCGATTACCGCATTCACGGTACCAACGATCCCACCACCATCGGCAAGTTCGTATCGAGTGGCTGCATCCGCCTCACCAACACCGATGTCGAGGATCTCTTCAATCGCGTGAAGGTAGGCTCCAAGGTGATCGTGCTGCCGAAGGGCGGTTCTCCGCAATTTGAAGCAAAACGCGCGATCCGCTCTCAGGCGTCGCTAACCAGCGGCGCGGAAAGGGCAGGCCAGCCGATGCAGTTGTCGAAGCTCGATTAACGCTGCCCCTGTAGGGACGCACAGCAGGGCATGAGGACCAATCGAATGCAGCCGAACAAAACCGTCCGTGGGGCAACATTCATTGCAGCAGGATTGATGGCCGTTACGGCTGTCTCAGGCTCGCCGGTCCAAGCGCAGGATTTTTTCTCATCGCTGTTCGGCGGATTCGTGCAACCGAGCCGTCATGCGCCTGTGATGCCGTTCGCCGATCCCGGTGGCTATGGGGGCAATGGCGATGCGCAGCCGCAACCGCGCGTCGCATCGGGACCTTCGAAAGCCTACTGCGTGCGGACCTGCGACGGTCGCTATTTCCCGATGGGCGCGACAGGAAACGAGAGCAAGGCCGAGATGTGCCAGAGTCTCTGTCCTGCGAGCGCGACCAAGGTTGTGTTTGGGCATGACATCGACAGCGCCGCCACCGACAGCGGTAAACCTTATTCGGCGCTTCCCAATGCGTTTCGTTATCGCACCGAGCTTGTGACCGGATGCACCTGTAACGGCAAGACGCCGGGCGGGCTCGCACACATCGACGTCAAGGATGACCCGACTCTGCGCAAGGGCGATCTGATCGCCGCTGGAGACGGTACGCTGGTGGCGAACGGCACCAAGTCGGGGCGTCTGTCTCTGAAGGTCAGTCCCGCTCAAACGAAGCGCGCGGCCTCCCGCTTCGAGACCATTCCCGTAATGGCGGCGCAGTAGTCCGTTCCCCGGCGGGAACTTCAGGTTCCGTTGCGCGTTGGCTCGATGAAAGGCGGACATCTCCCTCCGCCGCGGTCAAACAAGCGGGACCTTCATGGCATTGCTCATCAGCGCACTGATTACGTTCGTCGTCGTTATCCTGGTTCTGTATCTGGTCAACATGCTGCCGATCGAGGGGCGCGCGAAGCAGATCATCCGCATCGTCGTTATCATCATCGGCATTCTCTCTCTGGTGCGATACATCACGCTGTAGCGGACATGAAAAAGCCCGGCGCAAAGGCCGGGCTTTTTGTTTGTCGCGATGCCGACCCTCAGGACGCCAGCTTCTGCCGTGCGGCTTCCTTGATCTCGCGGCGGCGCGCATGAAGGATGAACTCGGTGTAGCCGTTCGGCTGCTCGCGGCCCTTGAAGATCAGGTCGCAGGCGGCCTGGAAGGGGATGCCATCGTAGCGGGGCGCCATTGGCTTGTAGTCCGGGTCGCCCTCGTTCTGTTTGTCGACGATGACCGCCATGTGCTTGAGCGCTTCCATCACCTGTTCAGGAGCGATCACACCATGGTGCAGCCAGTTCGCCAGCAACTGGCTGGAGATGCGCAGCGTGGCGCGGTCTTCCATCAGGCCGACATTGTGGATGTCCGGCACCTTTGAACAGCCGATGCCCTGATCGAGCCAGCGCACGACATAGCCGAGGATGCTCTGGCAGTTGTTTTCGAGCTCCTCCTTCACATCGTCCGTCGACCAGTTGGAGTTGGCGAGCGGAATGGTGAGGATGTCGGAGAGTTTGGCGCGCGGACGCGACTTCAATTCGTTCTGGCGCGCATCGACGTCGACGAGATGATAGTGCATCGCGTGCAGCGTGGCTGCGGTCGGCGAGGGCACCCATGCGGTTGCGGCGCCCGCCTGCGGGTGCGCGATCTTCTGTGCCAGCATGTCCGCCATCTTGTCCGGCGCTGCCCACATGCCCTTGCCGATCTGGGCGTGGCCGGGAAGGCCGTCGAGCAGGCCTGTATCCACGTTCGAATCCTCGTAGGCCTTGATCCAGGCGCTTGCCTTCATCTCGGCCTTGCGGACCATCGGGCCTGCTTCGATCGAGGTGTGGATCTCGTCGCCGGTCCGGTCGAGGAAGCCGGTGTTGATGAAGCAGACGCGCTCGGAGGCGTTCTGGATGCAGTTCTTCAGGTTGACGGTGGTGCGGCGCTCCTCGTCCATGATGCCGACCTTGAGCGTGTTGGCCGGCAGTGAGAGCACTTCTTCCACGCGTCCGAACAGACGGACGGTCAGGGCCACTTCATCCGGGCCATGCAGCTTCGGCTTCACGATGTAGACCGAGCCGGAGCGGCTGTTGCGGCGCGCCTTGAGGTCGTGCAGTGCGAGCAGCGCGGTGATGGCGGCGTCGAGAATGCCTTCGGGGATCTCGTGACCAGCCGCATCGAGCACGGCATCGGTGTACATGTGAATGCTGACATTGCGCACCAGCATCAGGCTGCGGCCGGGGAGCGTGAACTCCTTGCCGTCGCGGCCGGTGTAGGAACGGTCTTCGTTCAGCGCGCGGTGGACTGTCTTGCCGCCCTTGCTGAACTCAGCCTTCAGCGTGCCCTGCATCAGGCCCAGGGTGTTGCGATAGATCAGAACCTTATCCTCGGCATCGACGGCGGCGACGCTGTCTTCCATGTCGAGAATGGTCGTCACCGCGGATTCGATGATGATGTCGTTGACGCCGGCAGGATCGTCCTTGCCGATCATCGCGGTGCGGTCGATTTCGATGTCGATGTGCAGCCGATGATTAACGAGCAGGATCGTCGACGGCGCGGCGGCATCGCCCTTGGAGCCGACGAACTGCGCCGGGTTTTTCAACGCGGTCGTGCCGCTCGCAAGCCGCGCGACCAATTCGCCCTTCTCGATAGCATAGCCGGTGACGTCGGCATGGCTACCGTTGGCAAGCGGCACGGACTGGTCGAGAAACTCCTTGGCCTTCGCGATGACCTTGGCACCGCGGTTCTTGTCGTAGCCGTTCGCCTTGTAGCCGGAATCGTAGGGGATCGCGTCGGTGCCATACAGCGCGTCATACAGGCTGCCCCAGCGCGCGTTGGCGGCGTTGAGCGAATAGCGTGCGTTGCTCAGCGGCACGACGAGCTGTGGCCCGTGAATGTAGGCAATCTCGTCGTCGACATTGGCGGTTTTGACGGGCTGCGTCGGCTGTTCAGGCACGAGATAGCCGATCTCCTTCAGAAACGCGGTGTAGGCCGCGAGGTCGATCGGCTTGCCGCGATGGGCGCGATGCCACCCGTCGATCTGCTCCTGCAGTTCGTCGCGCTTTTTCAAAAGCGCCTGATTGTCAGTGGCGAATTCCTTCACCAGCGTAGCGACGCCATTCCAGAATTTTTCGGCGGAAATTCCGGTGCCAGGTACGGCTTCCTTCGCAACGAATTCTGCGAGGACAGGAGCAATCTTCAGGCCGGCGATTTCTGTACGAGTCATATCAGTCCCATTCCCAAACAAACGTCGGCGGCCATTTCAAAAAATGGAATGAAATGTCCGCCGAAATGAAGTGAGTTGGGCCGATCTAACGATAAATGCCTCAGAAAGAGAAGCATTTTGCTGCATAGCACCTATTAGACCTAAGGCGCACGAATGCGACTGCACATTTCGACTTTGCAAATCTATTTTTACAAAAGTTACAATTTGACTCTACCACTGGGCCAATTTTGTCGCAGGTTGTGGGACATCCGTGACCAGCCGTCAGATATGGGCCGCAATATCCATCGGTTCCTGTTGCAGCACGTGGCTCGCAAGCAGCATCCGTTCGATTTCGCCGACGGCTTCCGCGACAGAACTTGTGGCAGTGTCGAGCGCGAGTTCGGCGGCGGAGGGCGGCTGGTAATCGGTGCCGGTGCCGGTGAATCCGGGCAGGCCGCCCGCCCGCGCCTTGGCGTAATGGCCTTTCGGATCGCGGCTTTCGCAAACCTCGGCGGGGGTCGACACATAGATCTCGCGGAAGAGATCGTCGGCGATGCGCCGGGCCTGGGCGCGATCTTCCGCGGCCGGCGAGACCGCTGCGACGATGGCGATGTGACCGTTGCGGGCAAGGTGAGCCGCGACCTCGGCGAGACGGCGGATGTTTTCGCGCCGGTCGTCGGCGGAAAATCCGAGATCGCTGTTGAGCCCTGCGCGCAGCGTGTCGCCGTCGAGCAATATCGCGGAGCCGCCGCGGCTGAACAGCCTGCGCTCCAGCGCGAGCGCAAGCGTCGACTTGCCGGCGCCGGGCAGGCCGGTGAACCACAGCACCGCGCCCGCGTGATGATGGCGCGCGGCCCGCTCTTCCGGCTGCAGGGCGGATTCCACCGGCACGATGTCGACCGGGACCGCGCGTTGCCCGGTATCGATGCTGAGCACGAGGCCGCCGCCCGCGATCCGGCCGCCGACTTCGATGACCAGCCGCCCGTTGCGCGGATTGTCGGCATAAGGGTCGGCGGCAGCGGGTCTGGCAAGCGACAGATCGATTTCACCGACATGGTTGCGCGCAATCGACGTGCTCGCGATGCCTGTCAGTTCTCCGGGGTCGACCGCCTTCTCGATGGCGACCACTGTGGCGCGGCTCTCCATCGTGCCGATGCGCACGAGAACCGTATCGCCGGTCTTCAGCGCCGTCTCGTGCAGCCAGAAGATGCGGGCGTGCAGGCGGCGCGTGTCGCGCGGTGCCGTCGCCGTGTGCGCGATGACGTCGCCGCGCTCGAGAAATAGTTCGCGGTCCAGCGTGATGCCGACCGAGCGGCCAGCACCTTGTGGTCCACTCAGCGGCGTCTGCGGCCAACTTTCGACGGTCTTGATCTTCGCGATCTTGCCTGCGGGCATGATGACGATCTCGTCGCCGGGCGAAAGCCGCCCTGCCTCGATGCGGCCCGCAATGATGCGGCGGTCGTCGAATTTGTAGATTGCCTGCACCGGCAGGCGCAGCGGCAATTCGGTGAGGGCGCGTGTCGGCGTCAGCGTGTCGAGCGCGCCGACGACCGTCGGACCCTTGTACCAGCTGATCCGCGGTGTGTTGTGCGCGACGCCATCGCCATCGCGCGCGGAAATCGGAATCACGGCGGTTGGCGTCACGCCGAGCCCGGTGAGATGTTCGCTGATCTCGCGTTTGATCTCGTCGAAACGCGCTTCGCTGAAATCGACGCGATCCATCTTGTTGATGACGACGCAGACCTGTTTCACGCCGAGCAGATGCAACAGATAGCCGTGGCGGCGGGTCTGGTCGCGCACGCCTTCGAGCGCGTCGATGATCAGCACGGCGGCGTCGGCCTGCGACGCGCCGGTGATCATGTTGCGCAGGAATTCCGCGTGGCCGGGCGCGTCGATCAGAACGATGTCGCGCGACGGCGTGCGAAAACGAATCTGCGTGGTGTCGATGGTGATGCCCTGGTCGCGCTCGGTCTGCAGCGCGTCGAGCAGGAACGACCATTCGAACGGCATACCACGCCGTGCGCTGACGGCCTTCAGCATTTCGAGTTTGCCGTCCGGCAGGCTGCCGGTCTCATGCAGCAGGCGGCCGACAAGGGTCGATTTGCCGTGATCGACGTGGCCGACGATGACGATGCTGACTTGCGGGCGCTCGCCACTCGAGGCATGCGGAACGGTGGACGGAGAAACAAGAATGGTCATGGCGTTGCTCCCGCTTCACAGATAGCCGGCGACACGCAGTCGCTCGAAGGCATCTTCGGTCTCGTGATCGAGCGCGCGGCCGGCGCGCTCCGGCACCTTGGTGCTGTGCAGTTCGGCGAGAATCTCGGGGATGCTCGTCGCATGCGAGGCAACGGGATGAGTGATGTCCTGATCGCCGAGCGAGCGATAGCGTTTGCCGTCCTTCGCGAGATAAAGCGGGATTATCGGAATGTTCTCGCGCTGGGTGTAGGCCCAGATGTCGGTCTCGGTCCAATGCAGGATCGGATGGATGCGCAGATGCGCGCCGGTCGGCACTGAGGCGTTGAAATGATCCCAGAATTCCGGCGGCTGGTCGCGCACGTCCCATCCACCTTCGGTGCCGCGCGGCGAGAACACGCGTTCCTTGGCGCGGGTGGCTTCCTCATCACGGCGGATGCCGGCGATCAGACCGTCGAAGCCGTACTTTGCGAGTGCGAGCTTGAGGCCTTCGGTCTTGCGCGCGGCGGAGCGGGCTGCCGGCGGCAGCGTGGGATCGACCTCCTCGACCGGCGGGCAGAAATCGATCTTGAGATCGAGGCCCCATTCTTTGGAGTAGTGATCCCGGAAGGCATACATTTCCGGGAATTTCTTCTGCGTGTCGACATGCAGGCAAGGAAACGGCACTTTGCCGAAGAACGCCTTGCGGGCGAGCCAGATCATGACGTTCGAATCCTTGCCGAGCGACCACAGCAAGGCGAGCCGTTTCAGGCGCGCGAACCCTTCCCGAAGAATGTAGATGCTTTGTGCTTCAAGCTCGTCGAGATGGTCCATGCGTCCTCATCGTTGGTTGCTACTCCGATCCCGGGGCCAGCTTGACGCGCAGGCCGTCGATCTCGGGAGTCATCAGGATCTGGCAGGCAAGTCGTGAATTCGGTTCGACAAAGAACGCCCCGTCGAGCATGTCGATTTCCTCGTCGGTCGGCGGTACGAGGCGCCCGACCCACTCCGGGTCGACATAGACGTGGCAGGTGGCGCAGGCGCAGGCGCCGCCGCACTCGGCCTTGATCGAGAGGCCCCAATCACGGATGACCTCCATGACGCGCCAGCCGTCCAGACTCTCCAGTTTGTGCTCTTGGCCGTCGCGGTCTTCGACAAGAAGATACATTTCCCTTGTTTCACTGGTTGGGGAGGCGAAAATTCTTCGTCAGGATCGATTTGTAGTAGAATTAAATTCTATGTTGTGTATTTTGAAGATACATATATAGAAATAAATTCTAGTCAATCCCAGAATTCGAGCTCCGAGTTGTCATGCGCTTCCTGCCGATCTTTCTCGACCTTCAAACCGGGCCCGTTCTTCTTGTGGGCGCAGGGGATCTGGTGCGGGCAAAGCTGCGGCTGCTGTTGTCAGCGGGAGCGCGGGTGAGATGGTTTGCCGTGGATGGCGACTACGACGCCGGTCTCGATAGCGAGGCTGTCGGCCGGGTCGAACGCGCCGGCGATCCTTTAACAGCCGACCTGAATGGTGTCATTGCCATTCTCTGCGCCGGGGCGGGGGAGTTGGGCGAAAACGTGGCAAGGCGCGCACGGGCGGTCGGCATTCCCGTTAACGTCATGGACGATCTCACGCATTCGACCTTCATTTTCCCCGCCATCGTTGATCGCGGCGATGTCGTTGTCGCGGTCGGCACGGGCGGCAGTTCGCCGGTGGTGGCGCGGCGCGTGCGCGAGAAGATCGAAAGCATTCTGCCCGCGCGCATCGGCGACCTCGCGGGGTTCATTGGTCGTTGGCGCAAGCCGATGCAGACGCGATTGCCCGAGATGTCCGATCGGCGGAAATTCTGGGAACGCATTGTCGATGGGCCGATTGGCGCGCTTGTTCTGTCTGGACGCGAAAGCGAAGCCGAGCATGCGCTGAATGCGATCGAAGATCCTGTCGCCTTCACATCTGAACGCGGCCTCGTCACGTTGGTCGGCGCAGGGCCGGGCGATCCCGATTTGCTGACGGTGAAGGCGCTGCGCGCGCTGCAGGATGCAGACGTGATTTTCTACGACGATCTGGTGTCACCCGAGGTGCTTGATCGCGCGCGCCGTGATGCTGCCCGAATTTCGGTCGGTCGCCGTATCGGCAAGCCGGGCATCGGGCAGGAGGCTACCAACAGGTTGATGATCGAGGCCGCGCGCGAGGGCAAACGCGCCGTTCGCCTCAAGGGGGGCGATTCCTTCATTTTCGGTCGCGGCGGCGAGGAGATCGCGGCGCTGCGCGAAGCGGGTGTGGCTTACGCCGTCGTTCCGGGCGTCACCGCTGGCATAGGAGCGGCGGCGCAATTCGAGGTGCCGCTGACGTTCCGCAAGAAGGCCACGCGCATTACCTTCCTCACGGCGCACAAGACTCATGATGCCGAGATAGTGGACTGGTCGCTGCTAACAGACGTCGCGATGACGGTGGTGGTTTACATGGGTATCACCGCGGCGCCTGCGATCCGCGCGGGAATGCTGGCCGCGGGCCGCTCGCCGAATACGCCAGTCGGTGTGTTCGCGCGTGTGACGCGGCCGGATGCGAAGGCCGTGGTCGGCACGCTCGACCAGCTTCCAGACCTCGTCACGCAGGTGGAGAACGGCCCTGCGATCCTCATCATCGGAGATGTTGTGTCGCGCTCGCTGCCGTGGCGGCGTTCGGATTTCGATCGGCTGGCCGCCAGCCTGATGGAGAAAGTCGAGTGACGGCATTGGATATGAAAGTTGCAGATGTAGCAGCGTTGGACGCGCGATTGAACGATGCTTCGCCTGCGGACATTATCCGCGCGGCGCTCGATGCGGTCGGGCGCGACAAGCTCGCGCTGGTGTCGTCGTTCGGCACGGAATCGGCGGCGCTGTTGAAGTTCGCAGCCGATGTTGATCCCGCGATCCCGGTGATCTTTCTCGACACCGGCTGGCTGTTCGAGGAAACGCTTGCCTATCGCAACACGCTGATCGAGCATCTCGGCCTGACCGACGTGCGCACGATCCATCCTCTGACCGAGGATGTCGCGCGGCAGGATGCGGATCGCGAATTGTGGCTGACCGATCCGGATCGGTGCTGTCATCTGCGCAAGGTTGAGCCGCTGACGCGCGCGCTGGCGCCATTCGAAGCGTGGCTTAATGGCCGCAAGCGATTTCAGGGCGGAGCACGCGCCGCCATTCCTGTCGTTGAGATCGAGGGTGCTCGGCTGAAATTCAATCCGCTGGCGAATGTGACGGCAGAGGAATTGAAGGCGCTTTATGCTGACGCGAAGTTGCCGCAGCATCCTTTGGTCGCGTCAGGATTCGCATCTGTGGGATGCATGCCGTGCTCGAGTCGAAGTGCGCCGGGTGAAGACGCGCGGGCCGGTCGCTGGCGCGGAAAAGCGAAGACAGAATGCGGCATCCACGTTGCGAAGACTTGATAGCACGTTCGTTGCGCATCGCATCAAACAAAGAAATCCCGTTTCGTTGACGTAAGTACGTGAGTTTCGGACTGTAGCTCCATCGCTGATGACGCTTTGTCGTCAGTTCGAATGGAGATTTGAATGATCCGTCGTACTCTACTTGCGCTCGCGGGATTCGTGATTGCGGGCACCGCGCATGCCGCCGATTATTCGTTGCTGAATGTATCGTATGACCCGACGCGCGAGCTCTACGTCGACTTCAACAAGTCCTTCGCGGCTGCCTATCAGAAGGAAACCGGCAAGACCGTCGAGATCAAGCAGTCGCACGGTGGCTCGGGATCGCAGGCGCGTTCGGTGATCGACGGCCTGCAGGCGGACGTTGTGACGCTTGCGCTCGCCTATGACATCGATGCCATTGCCAATAAGGGAGCGCTAAAAAAGGACTGGCAGAAGAGCCTGCCGCAGAATTCCTCGCCCTATACCTCGACTATTGTCTTTCTTGTTCGCAAGGGGAATCCGAAGGCGATCAAGGACTGGGATGACCTCGTTAAGTCCGGCGTGAGCGTAATTACGCCGAACCCGAAGACGTCTGGCGGCGCGCGCTGGAATTATCTCGCGGCCTGGGGCTATGCGCTGAAGAAATACGGCTCCGAGGACAAGGCGCGCGAGTTCGTCGCCAACATCTACAAGAACGTGCCCGTGCTCGATACCGGTGCGCGCGGTTCGACCGTGACATTCGTCGAACGCGGCGTGGGCGACGTGCTGCTTGCCTGGGAAAATGAAGCGTATCTCGCCGTGAAGGAGTTCGGTGCGGATAAGTTCGAGATCGTGGCGCCATCGGTCTCCATTCTGGCCGAGCCGCCGGTGGCAATTGTCGACAGCGTCGTCGACAAGAAGGGGACGCGCGCCGTTGCCGAGGCCTATCTGAAGCACTGGTACACGCCGGAAGGTCAGGAGATCGCTGCGCGCAATTTCTACCGGCCGCGCGATCCGGCGGTTGCGAAGAAGTTCGAGACAAACTTCGCCAAGGTTGACCTGTTCACCATCGACGACGTGTTCGGCGGCTGGACCAAGGCGCAGAAGGATCACTTCGCCGAAGGTGGTGTGTTCGACAAGATCTACAAGAACTGACGAGCGACTGTGAACGAAGGCTGCCGGGCGCACCAGTGCTCGGCAGTCCGGTTTATGAAAGCAAGCGAGGCGCTGTGAGTGTGTTGACGAAACGAAGCGTGTTGCCGGGGTTCGGGTTGACCCTGGGGCTGTCGCTGACGTGGCTTTCGGTTCTAATTCTGCTGCCACTTGCGTGTCTGTTTCTAAAGACCGCGGAGCTCGGCTTTTCCGGGTTCGTCGAGACGGTCACGAGCGGGCGCATCCTTCATGCGCTGTCGGTGTCGTTCGGCATCGCCTTCGCTGCGGCTCTGGTCAATCTCGTGGCGGGTGTCGTCGTGGTCTGGGCGCTGACGCGCTATGATTTCCCCGGCCGCCGTCTGTTCGATGCGATCGTGGATATTCCCTTCGCCCTGCCGACGGCGGTCGCGGGCATCGCGCTGAGTACTTTGTTCGGCACCACTGGCTGGCTTGGCGCGCCGCTGGCTGCGCTCGGGATCAAGGTGGCCTTCACGCCGCTCGGCATTTTCGTGGCGATGATCTTCATCGGCATTCCGTTTGTCGTGCGCACTGTGCAGCCGGTACTGGCCGATCTGGAACCAGAGCTTGAGGAGGCCGCAAGCAGCCTCGGTGCACGGCGCTGGCAGGTCATCACGAGAGTCATATTGCCGAGTCTGACACCGGCCATTCTCACTGGCTTCGCGCTCGCTTTCGCGCGCGCGGTCGGTGAGTACGGCTCGGTGATTTTTATCGCGGGCAATCTGCCGAACGTGTCGGAAATCGCGCCGCTGCTGATCGTGATCCGGCTGTCCGAATTCCGCTATGCCGATGCAACGGCGATCGCGGTCGTCATGCTGGTTGCCGCTTTCCTGATCATTTTTGTCATCAACCGCATTCAGCGCTGGGCCCAGACCCGCGGCGCCGCAGGTTACTGAAATGAGCGATTTTGTTCTCACCTCAAGCCAGGTTCTGCCGTTGGCGCGCCCCGATGCACGCTCGGAGCCGCGCGTTCTGCGCTTCCTCGTCATCGCTTTTGCGATCGGGTTTCTCTCGATCTTCGTGCTGTTGCCCTTGGTGCTGGTCTTCGTCACCGCGCTGGCTAAGGGCGTATTGGCCTATTTCGATGCGCTTAGCGGCCCCGAGACGCTGTCGGCGATTCTTCTGACGTTAACGACGGCGCTAATCTCGGTGAGCGCCAATCTTGTTTTTGGCCTGCTGGCGGCGTGGGCGATTGCCAAGTTCGAGTTCAGAGGCAAGACGCTGCTGATCACGCTGATCGATCTTCCGTTCTCGGTCAGCCCTGTGATCTCAGGTCTTGTTTTTGTGTTGCTGTTTGGCACCCAGGGTCTGTTCGGCGTCTGGCTGCAGCAGCACGGCATTCAGATCCTGTTCGCGACACCGGGCATTGTGCTGGCGACGACGTTTGTCACCTTTCCGTTCGTTGCGCGCGAATTGATTCCGCTGATGCAGGAGCAGGGCACGCAGGAGGAGGAGGCTGCGATCTCGCTTGGCGCGTCCGGGCTCCAGACATTTTTCCGCGTCACCGTTCCCAATATCAAATGGGGCATTCTGTACGGCGTGCTGTTGTGCAACGCGCGGGCGATGGGCGAGTTCGGCGCGGTTTCGGTGGTGTCCGGCCATATCCGCGGCGAGACCAACACGATGCCGCTGCTCGTGGAGATTTTATACAACGAGTATCAGCTCGTTGCGGCCTTTGCCGTCGCCTCGCTGCTGGCGCTGCTGGCGCTGGTGACGCTGGTCGCCAAGACCATCCTCGAAGGACATTTGGAAGGACAACCCGCAAGTGACGATTGATGTTCGTAACCTCGTCAAACGCTTCGGCGCGTTCAAGGCGCTCGACGATGTCAGCCTTAGAGTGGACGATGGCGAGCTGCTGGCGCTGCTCGGCCCATCCGGCTCCGGCAAGACCACGCTTTTGCGCATCATCGCGGGGCTCGACTGGCCTGATGCAGGATCGGTGCGGTTCGATGGCAACGATGCGCTCGCGCGTGGCGCGGGCGAGCGCAATGTTGGTTTCGTCTTCCAGCACTACGCGCTGTTCCGCCATATGACCGTATTCGAGAATGTCGCCTTCGGCCTGCGGGTGCAGCCGCGCGCGGTGCGCCCGAGCGAAGAGTCCATTCGACGGCGCGTGAAGGAATTGCTCGATCTCGTTCAACTGGACTGGCTGTCCGACCGTTATCCCGCGCAACTGTCGGGCGGCCAGCGTCAGCGCATCGCGTTGGCGCGCGCGCTGGCGATCGAGCCGCGCATCCTGCTGCTTGATGAGCCGTTCGGCGCGCTCGATGCCAAGGTGCGGAAGGAACTGCGGCGTTGGCTGCGCCAGTTGCATGACGAGATTCATGTCACGTCGATTTTCGTCACTCACGACCAGGAGGAGGCATTGGAAGTCGCCAACCGTGTGGTGGTGATGGACAAGGGCAGGATCGAGCAGGTCGGCTCGCCGGACGACGTGTATGACAATCCCGCCAGCGCCTTCGTGCATGGCTTTATCGGCGAATCGATCGTGCTGCCTGTGCAGGTCGTCGATGGGCAGGTTCGTCTCGGCGAGACGACCCTCGCGCTGGATGCGCAAGGCAGTGTTGCGGGGCCTTCGAAACTGTTCATCCGCCGTCACGATGTCGCAGTCGGTGCGGCGGGCAGCGGGCTTCTCGAGGGTGACGTCAGGCATGTGCGCACCTTCGGGCCGACGCAGCGGGCCGATATCGCGCTGCATGTGGGGGGTGGGGAGACCGTGATTGAGATTGATGCGCCGCGTGACCGTGGGCTGAAATCGGGAGATGTGGTGGGGCTTCAGCCGCGCCGGTTCCGTATTTTCGCTGAGGCCTGAATCAGCGGCCAAAAGGAAGCTTCCGTCCGGGGAAATCGTCGCCGCGTTCACCTTTCAGCCATTGTTCCTGTGCAACAACGGCCTCTTCGAGGGGCCTTTGCACATATGTTACGAATTGCCGCCGCCATTCTGGGATTGCTGGTGCTCGCCGGTTGTGCCGGGAACGAGGTTTCGACCGAACAGCCGTCGTTTTACGTCAGCATGGCCAATCCCAATGCCAAGCTCGATGCCGTTGCGGCGGCCTCGATGATCTCCCAATACCGTCAGAACAACGGCCTTGGCGCGGTGACGATCGATTCCGAATTAATGGCGGCCGCTGAGACCCAGTCGCGTGCTATGGCCGGGAAGAACAAGCTTGATCACGATGTCGCAGCGCCGTTCGGTAAGCGCGTGAAGGCCTCGGGCTTCAATGCCGCGAAGGCGGTCGAGAATATTTCCGCTGGCTACCACACCATGGCGGAAGCGTTTTCCGGCTGGCGTGACTCGCCCTCGCACCGCGCCAATATGCTGGCCTCCGGCGTGAACAAGATGGGCATCGCCGCGGTCTATGCGCCGAATTCCAAATACAAGGTGTTCTGGACCATGATCCTGGCCGCGCCGGATCGCTAGAGCGTTTTCAAGCGAAGTGGAAACCGGTTCGCGTTAAGAAAACGCGTCAAAAAGATTGCAGTCTGTCCTGCGCTTGTCGGGATTGACGGCGCCTCGATCACGCCCCACGTTCTCCGCGACATTCTTCAGGACGCAGGAGCACGCAATGACTTCCCTGGCAGGCAAGGCCGCCGTCATCACCGGATCGACCAGCGGTATCGGTCTCGCTTACGCGCGCACTTTAGCCAAAGCAGGCGCGAATATCGTGCTCAACGGCATGGGTGAGCCCGCCGACATCGAAAAGGAACGCTCCGGCATCGAGCGCGAATTCGGCGTGAAGGCGGTGCATTCGCCTGCCGATATGACAAAGCCTGCCGAGATCGCCGAAATGGTCGCGCTGGGGGAAAAGACTTTCGGCTCGGTCGACATTCTCATCAACAATGCCGGTATTCAGTTCGTCTCTCCAGTTGAGGAATTTCCGCTCGGCAAATGGGACGCGATTATTGCCATCAATCTGTCATCTGCCTTTCATGCGATCCACGCCGCTGTGCCTGGTATGAAGAAGCGCGGCTGGGGCCGCATCATCAATACCGCGTCGGCGCATTCGCTGGTGGCCTCGCCCTTCAAGTCGGCCTATGTCGCGGCCAAGCACGGCATCGCGGGCCTGACCAAGACCGTGGCGCTGGAGCTTGCGACCTTCAAGATCACCTGTAACGCGATCAGCCCCGGCTATGTCTGGACGCCGCTGGTCGAGCGACAGATCCCCGACACCATGAAGGCGCGCAACATGACCAAAGATCAGGTCATCAAGGACGTGATGCTGCTGGCGCAGCCGACCAAGGAATTCGTGACGTCCGAACAGGTCGCGGCCCTTGCGCTCTATCTGTGCGGCGACGATGCGAGCCAGATCACCGGCGCCAATCTGTCGATCGACGGCGGATGGACGGCGGCGTAGCCGTTCGACAAGCCCGCTCTCAGGAGGAGGCCTGCCGTCCGCCGAAGACGAGGACGTGCAGGCCGAGCTTGCGCTTGGTGAGCGCGAACAGAACGATGCTTTCAAAAACCAGCGCGGTCGAGGTTGCGGCAGCGGCTCCATAGCCGCCGTAGCGCGGCACCAGGATCACGCACAGCACGATATTCACGACAAATGCACTCGCATAGGCCAGCGCGCAGGTGTTCTGATTGCCGCTCATGTTCAGAAGCCGCTCGACCGGCCCGATCGCCGCGCGTGAGATCAGCCCGATCGCGGCAACGAACATAATGCCGTAACCGGCGGTGAATTGCGGTCCGAACAGCCACAGCAGCGGCTCGCCAAATGCCAGCAGCACCAGCGTCGCCGCAAGCGAAGGCCAGAATGTCCATTTGATCGCGTGCGTGACATAGGCCGAGAGTCGTTCGGTGTCGCCGCTCGTATAATATTCAGTGAAGCGATGCGCGGTCGTCGCGGACATCGCGTAGTGAATGAACGATACCAGTGCGAGTGTCTTCACCACCGCGAAGTAGATGCCGACTTCTTCAGCGGATCTGTACTGCTGCAGCACCAGAATATCGATGTGGGATAACAGCAGAAAAAAACCTTCCACCATCATGATGGGAAGCGACAGCTTGAGCCAGTTCGGAATCTCATAAGCGCGCGGGCCGGGGGCCACACTGCCGCGCAGACGACGATTCAGCACGATCATTTGCCCGATCATCGCAACCCACACCGCGGCGGCGCTGATAAGGGTCGCTGCGGTCGCACCGAGATGCAGCCCGAGTGCGACCATGCCTGTCGTGAAGGCGATGATCAGCGTCTGGCGGACGATGAATTGCGGCATCAGGCCGAGCCGTATCCAGTCGTGCGAGCGCGCGATGCCGTCCTGCATGTTGGCGACCACGAAAGCCGGCAGAATCAGGCAGCCGATGTAAAGCGGTGTCGGCAGGTTTGCTTCCAGCGACGGCGTCAGCAGATAAACGATGCCGGCAAACACAAGAGCCATCACGCTCGACGTGCCGAACACCATCAGGCGACTGCCGGTCAGGAAGCCGCGCAGCAGCGCGTGTTTGCCGCTGCCGCGATACTCGGGGATCAGCTTTTGTGCCGAAACAGAGAGGCCGAAATCGAGCAGACTGCCGATCAGCACCACCCAGGTCCAGACGTAGACGAAGACGCCGTATTCCGAACCGTTCATCCAGCGCGCCAGCAGAATCTGCGACAGGTACGCAAGGCCTGCGCTGAACACGCGAATGACGAACACGGTGCCTGCGAGGCGGTTCGTCAGCGAGGCCTCGCTGGTGCCTCCCAGCGCGCCGCGCAGCCGCTCCAGCCAGTTCGTCGGGCTTTGCGCATCCATGAGGGCCAAAATGATGATCCGTCTGCCGCTTCTGCGGCGATGGCTCGGCCTAGCAAGGATTCGTTAAGATATTGTTGGGCGGCCTATCCGGAGAAACCGCCGTCGGCGAGGAAGGCCGCTTCCTCCGCTGTCGTCTGCCGTCCGAGCATCGCGTTGCGGTGGGGAAAGCGGCCGAATTTGCGAATGATGTCGGCATGGATTTCCGCGAACGCAAGATTGTTTGCATTGCCAAACGCTCGAAACACCTCGATGCAGCGAAGCTGATCCTTCGGGTCTTCCGAATGCATCAGCGGCATGTAGACGAACGCGCGAAGGTCTGGGCCGATGCGTTGGTCCATGCCCAGTTCGATGGCGCGCTTGGTGAGCGCAAGCGCCTGCGGATCGGTCGCGAAAGCCTCGGCACTGCTGCGAAACATGTTTCGCGGAAACTGATCGAGCACGATGATGAGCGCCAGCATGCCTTCGGGCGTTTTCATCCAATCGGCATGCTGACCGTTGCGTGCGTCCTGCCACAAGGTCTGAAACCGCTCGCGTACTTCGGCGTCGAAATCCGCGTTCGCCTTGAACCAGCGGTCTTCTCCAGCATTCCGCCAGAACGAGATGATGTCATCGGGAGAAAACGAGGTCGTCATCGCTTGGTCTTCGCCATTTCTTCATCGCGCAGCGCACGGCGCAGGATCTTTCCGACATTGGATTTGGGTAGCTCGTCGCGGAATTCGATGCGCTTCGGCGCCTTGTAGTGGCTGAGTTGGTCCAAAGCGAAGGCGTGCAGCGCTTGTTCGGTCAAATGAGGGTCCTTCCTCACCACGAATGCTTTCACCACCTCACCGGACTTCCCATCCGGTGCGCCGATCACCGCGCATTCCCGCACGCCGGGGTGGCTGGCGAGCACTTCCTCGACCTCGTTCGGGTAGACGTTGAAACCGGACACGAGGATCATGTCTTTCTTCCGGTCCACGATCCGCAGATAACCCTCCGGCGATAACATGCCGATGTCACCTGTGCGAAAGAATCCATCCGGCGAAATCGCCTTTGCGGTCTCGTCGGGCTTATTCCAGTAACCCTGCATAATCTGAGGGCCGTTCGCGCAAACCTCACCGCGCTCGCCGATCGGCACTTCATTGTCGGCATCGTCGCGTATCGAGATCGTTGTCGACGGCAACGGCAACCCGACCGTGCCGTTGAAGTCGTCGATGTTGGACGGATTGCAGGTCAACACTGGCGATGTTTCGGACAGACCGTAGCCTTCCGCGATGGCGCAGCCGGTGCGCTTCTTCCATTCCTCGGCGACCGTGCGCTGCACGGCCATGCCGCCGCCTGCGCAGGCGATCAGATGTGTGAAATCGATGTCATCGAATCCGGGCGTATTGAGCAGCGCGTTGTAGAGCGTGTTCACCGCTGGCAGGCTGTGGATGCGGTACTGCTTCAATTCCTTGATGAAGCCTGGAATGTCGCGCGGGTTGGGGATCAGCAGGCTGGCCCCGCCCGCGCGCAATGTCAGCAGGAAGCAGGCGCTCAGCGCGAAGATATGATAGAGCGGCAGCGCGCAGACTTGAAGAAACTGGCCTTCGATATGCTTCTTCTTCAAGGCGGGCTGCAGCCAGGCGTCGTTCTGCAGCACGTTGGCGACGATGTTGCGATGAAGCAGCACGGCGCCCTTGGCGATGCCGGTGGTGCCGCCGGTGTATTGCAGGAAAGCGATATCGTCAGGGGCGAGCGCCGGCTTCTTGAATGCAAGGCTGCGCCCGCGCGCCAATGCTTCGTTGAACGGTACTGCGCCGGAGAGCGAGAACGCGGGCACCAGTTTTTTGACGTGCCGCACGACGAAATTGACGATCCTGCCCTTGAAACCCATCAGGTCGCCGAGTGTTGCCACGATGATGTGACGCACCGGCGTGACGGCCAGCGCTTTCTCCAGCGTGTGGGCGAAATTTTCCAGCACGATGATGGCGTCAGCGCCGCTGTCCTTGAGTTGCACTTCAAGCTCGCGCGGCGTGTAGAGCGGGTTGATGTTCACCACGACGTAGCCCGCGCGCAGGATCGCGGTGGAGGCGATCGGGTGCTGCAGCACGTTCGGCATCATCACCCCGATGCGCGCGCCCTTGGGCAGGCCAAGACTCTGGAAATAGGCGGCGAGCGCTGCGGAGAATTCGTCGTAGTCCCGGTAGCTCAGCGACTTCCCCATGCAGGTGAAGGCGGTGCGGCCGGCGAAGGCCGTCATGCTTTCCTCGATCAGGTCGACAAGCGAGGCGTAACGGCTCGCATCAATATCCGCCGGCACGCCGGGCGGATAGCTTTTGAGCCAGATACGTTCCATGACATCTCCCGAAATCAGCGCAGCTATTGCGCGCGCAAGTATCGGAGAGCGGCTGCATCAACGCAAGACACAGCATGTGCGTCGTCAGGATGCGCACCGAACATTTTGCCGCGCCGTCTTGTGTTGCGGCGAAAGTGTCGCGTTGTCAGGTTTTGGGAGCAGAGTCTTTTTGCGACGTGGTCGGTTTTGCTTTCGGCTTGGCCGAAGCGTTTGCCGCTGGCTTTTTGGCCGGGTGCGCCACCGGTTTCGCGTGAGCTGCAGGTTTTGTGGAAGAATGTGCTGCGGGCTTGGTTGCAGGTTTCACGGCTGGAGCGGCCGATGCAGTGGCGGTGTTTTTCTTGCCCGCGGCTGAGGTCGCCTGTTTCGCTGCTTCCGGTTTATCTGCTGATGCGACCGCAGGTTTGGCATGCTTGTGCGTGCCACGCTTTGCAGCAGTTCGCGCCTTGCGCAGTGCCTTGTTTGCTGCGGCCTGTTTGGCCGTTTCTTCCGCATCGGCCGCAAGCAGGGAGGAGCCTGTTCGCGTCGGCCCGGTATAGACGATGATCGGTTGCGCCTGCACGGCCGGTACCGACAGGATGTCCGATGCCTTGATGTTGACCTGAAGCTTGGCGAGCGCGAAAGCCGGATTCGCGGAATCGCTGTTGTTGTCGAGCGTGATCTGGACGTCGTCGTCCTCGTCTTCGGCGGCAGGACGCTTGCGATGCGGGCCACAGACCTGATCGCGCAGGTTCGGCGGCGCGGCCTCGAGAGGAGGCAGTTGCTCGACCGTGCCGAGAGAGGGTTTCAACCAGGCGAGCTTGCTGCCGCTGAATCCCTTTTCCAGAAGCTGGGCCGCCTTGATCGAGCGCTGCGCCGAGGAGGGTGCGCCAAGCACGACCGCGATCAGATGCTTGTCGTTGCGCGTGGCGCTTGCCACCAGGTTGAAGCCGGAGGCGCAGATGAAGCCGGTCTTCATGCCGTCGGCGCCGGGATAGCGGCCGATCAGCTTGTTGAAGTTCATCGTCACGCGGCGGCCGAATTTGATGCCAGGCAGGTGCGCGAAATATTCGTACTCCGGCAGGTCGCGATAGAACGCGCGCGCGAGAATGCCGATGTCACGCGCCGATGAGATGTGCGCGTCGTCGGGCAGGCCGTTGGGATTGACGAAATGACTCTGCGTCATGCCGAGTTGCCGGGCGGTCTCGTTCATCATCCCCGCAAAGCCATCGATGGAGCCGCCGACGCCTTCGGCGAGCACGACAGCCATGTCGTTCGCCGATTTCACCATCATCATCTTCAGTGCGTTATCGACCGTCACCGTTGTGCCGGCAGGGAAACCCATTTTCGACGGGGCCTGCGCCACCGCGTTCGGCGAAACCGTAAGCAGCGTGTTGAGGCTGATGCGGCCCTGCTTCACCGCCGTCAGCGTCACATAGGCGGTCATGATCTTGGTGAGTGATGCCGGATACCACGGCTGGGTGGCATTCTCCGCCTGCAGCACCTTCCCGGAATTGGCGTCGAACAGCAGATACGCTTCCGCATGTGCGGGCGTGGCCGAGACGTGCAGCGACAACGCGGCGGCGATTGCGATCAGCCACATGCGAAATGCGCCGGAATGGCGAAGCAGAAAATCAGTCACGCTTAAGTCCGGTTCGTTGTGGCGCCGGCGTAGCAGGCAGGCACGTTGCGATGGAGCCGCTCTTTGCGGATGCATGAAAACGGATGGAGCGACGGGCAAACCTATACCGGCTCGGGCGCGAGAGAAAGCCTGTGGACGCTCTTTGGGCAGTCTATCCGCCACGAACTGGGCCAAATTTCGTCGCGGGCCGGTTCCTAGAGTTTCTCGATAGCGATCGGCGGCGCATCGCGATCCGTCTCCTGCACCATGAACTGCGCCCGAGCAAGGTTCGCAAAATATCCGCCGTGCGCAACCAGTTCGTCGAAGGTTCCACTCTCGATCACGCGGCCCTTGTCGAATACGAGAATGCGCGTCGCATCGCGGATGGTGGAGAGGCGATGAGCGATCACGAATGTCGTTCGGCCCTTCATCACAGTGTCGAGAGCGGCGTTAACCTTTGCTTCGGTCACGGCATCGAGCGCGGAGGTCGCTTCGTCCAGAATGAGGATCGGAGGGTTCTTCAGTAGTGCGCGGGCGATCGACAGCCGCTGCCGCTCGCCGCCCGACAGCATGCGCCCACGCTCGCCTGCATTGGTCTCGAATTTCTGCTCGCTGCGTTCGATGAAGTCGAGCGCCTGCGCCCCACGTGCAGCCTCACGCAGTTCATCGTCGGTCGCGTCAGGCTTGCCGACGCGCAGGTTCTCAGCGATCGAGCGGTTGAACAGCAGCGCTTCCTGAAAGACCACGCCGATGTTCCGCCGCAGTGACGCAAGCGTGATGCCGCGAATGTCCATGCCATCGATCTTGATGATGCCGGATTGCGGATCGAACGCGCGGTGCAGCAGCGCGATGGCGGTGGATTTACCCGCGCCGGTTTCTCCGACGAGCGCAATGGTCTGGCCGGGCAGGGCGGTGAACGACACGTCTTCGATCGCGGGACGCTTGCCGTCATAGGAAAATGACACGTCGTTGAATTCGACGAGTCCCTGCAGGCGGCCGGGGTCGATCGCATCCGGCCGGTCGCGCACGGCGGGCACGGCGTCGAGGACGTTGAAATATTCCTGCAGTCGCGGGGCTTCCATGAACACGCTGTTGACGAAGCTGACGACCTGTTCGAGCCGCTGGATCAGCATCGTCGCGAAGGAGACGAACATCACAATCTCGCCGACGCTGGTGAGCCCCCGCTGATGCAGGATGATGCCAACAGTAAAGATCGCGAGCACGGTGATGGTGGTGGAGGCGCGCGTCATCACCGAGACCAGCGCCCACCATGACAACACTGGCATCTGCGCCGCGAGCAGTTTGTTGGCAATGCCGCGCAGCCCCTGCACTTCGGCGTCGACCCGCACGAAGCTCTGCACCAGCGCGACATTGCCGAGCGCATCGGAGGCACGTGCAGAGAGATTGCTGTATTGCTCTTCCACCTCGTTCTGCATGCCGTAGGTCTTCCGCACCACGAGCGTCGTCAGCACGGTAAAGACGATGCACAGCACGAACAGCAGCATCGCGAGACGCCAGTTGATATAGAAGGCGAGCGGCAACAGTACGAGCAGCGACAGCACCGCCGCGAAATGCTCGCGGAAGAACGACAGCCACAGCCGCCACAGCGCGTCGGTGCCTTGCAGCATCACTTTCATCAGCCGGCCCGAATGGGTCCCGGTATGGAAGGTGAGCGGCAACTGCATGATATGGTCGAAGTAGTTCGTCAGCACCGCCTGCCGCTGCCGGTGCGACAGTCGGTCGGCATGCCAGGAGACAGCGGCATTGCATAGGATCGTGAACAGGCCGAATCCGACCCATGCGGCGAGCAGCGGCCACGGGGATTGCGCGGGCAGAAGCGTGGCGGCATGGCCGCCGTCCGGATTGGCGGACAGCACGTCGATGATGCGCCCGAACAGCACCGGCTCGGCGAATTGCGCCGTTGCGAGCAGGAGGTTGGCAAAGGCGAGCACCCAGGCCAGCCGGGCTTCGTCGCCGAGCTGATCGAGAACCCGCAGGTAAAGTCGGATAAGGGCCATGGGAGATAAAACCGGTGTGAGAACGACTTTGGCAAACCTGCCGCCGCCGGACAAGCGACTGACAGGGCTCGCTCTTTAGAATGCGGGGGCAGGGAAGGATGTGGCCAACTGTCGCTTGACGTGGCTGAATGGAACCCCATGTTCCTAAAAGGGTTTCTTTCCAGAGCGACCCAGCCCATGCAAAGGAGGGACAAGATGCCAAGTCCGATCCAACCGATTTCCCACGCAGGCAAAGGCGCGGTCTTGGTCCTTGCGACAGCTATGCTGGTGGCAGTATCGGGACCGAGCCCCGCCCAGGCAGCGCCGGCAGGTTTTCCGCAGGCATCGTCACCGGCCGTAAACGCCAATGCGAGTGAACGGCTGACGGACGTGAGTGCCAAGGCCAAGAAACGCCATGTGAAGCGTCAGTACCGCCGGAATGATGCCGCCGCGGCTGCGATCTTCGGCCTTGCCGCCGGCGCGATCGGAAGCGCGATCGCGGAGTCCCGCCGTCGCGATTACTACCGGCAGGACTATTATTACGGCGGCGATCCCTATTACGGCGGGCCTTATTATGGCGGCCCAGCCTATTACGGCGGCTACCGCTACTATCCTTACTAACTGAGCGTGATAGCGTTGCGAGTGACGCCGGGGCTTGGACCCCGGCGTTCGCGTATGCTGTGCTTTCCAGCGAAACGGCGTTAACCCGGTGGCGACAAGGTTGGATTAGCTTAAAGACATGAGTGATTCGCTTGAGCGGCTATACCGTGCGGTGATCGCTGCACGGACTCTCGATCCCGCCACATCGCGGACGGCGAAGCTGTTTCAGCACGGCCCCTCCAAGATGGCGAAGAAACTGGCCGAAGAAGCCATCGAGGTCGTGATCGATGCGGTCAGCGGCAAGCAGGACGCCGTCATCCGTGAAAGTGCCGACCTTCTCTACAATCTGACGGTTTTGTGGGTCGCTGCCGGCATCAATCCGCAGGACGTCTGGGACGAGATGGATCGACGCGAGCGTGTTCAGGGCATCGCGGAAAAGCTGCCAAAGCAAAAATCGGCCATCAAGACCGCCGGTGCCGGAATTCCGGCGCCCCGCCGCCCGGTTTTGGCCCGACCTGCGGCAACACGCTAGCGACAAGCAAATTGATTTAGATCGCCGCATGGACAAAACCGCGTCTGCGTGTTTCATCGCGCCATGCTGAGACGGATCTACGATTGGTGCATTGCTGCCGCTGACAAGCCCTATTCACTGTGGCTGATGGCGGCCGTATCCTTTGCCGAAAGCTCGTTCTTTCCCGTGCCGCCGGACATCATGCTGATCCCGATGGCGCTGGCGCGACCGCGCCGAGCCTGGGTTTATGCAGGCGTCTGCACGGTGGCGTCCGTCGCCGGCGGCATCCTGGGATATGCGATCGGACATCTCCTTTATGATTCCGTCGGGCAATGGCTGATCGGGCTTTACGGCTATGGCGATAAGGTCGATGCCTTCCGCGCGTCCTATGCCCAATACGGCGCATGGATCATTCTGCTGAAGGGTCTGACACCGATCCCCTACAAGATCGTCACCATCACGTCCGGCTTCGCCGGCTATGACATCTGGCTGTTCATCCTGTTTTCAGCGATCACGCGTGGTGGCCGCTTCTTCATCGCTGCGATTCTTTTGAACCGTTATGGCGAGACGATCCGCCACCACATCGAGGCACGCCTCGGCCTTTGGGTTGCGATCGGTGCGGTTGTGCTGGTCGCGGGTTTCCTTGTCGCATTCCGGCTGTTCTGATCTGAACGCCCTTGCGCGGCTGCGGTGGCGGGCTAGTGTCCGGTTCATGGGACGAAAGATCCAGCACTTGAGAGGCCACGCTTTCCGCCTCGCGGCGTGGTTTGCGGTATGCGGCATCATCACGCTTGCTGCGCCGTTGCCTGCTTTCTCTCAAGCAACCACGCCGTCTGTGCAGGCACCCGCTCCCACGCCGCCAGCCGCTCCCGCGTCACCCCCCAATGCTTCGGTCATGGGGCCGCCACCTTCCGCGGCGCCGTCTTCTGAACCGGCAAGGCCTGCGAGCAACCCGGGTCTTGTCGAAGAACTCGGCAAGCTATTGAAGGATTCAGCCTCCCACCTCTCCACGAGCCTGAAAGGTTCGCAGAAGACGCTTGAGGATCTGAACGCCAAGACCAAGGACGCCACCGAAAGCCTGACGCGGGTGCAGTCGGTGACGACCGGCCGTGCTGCGTGTCCGGTCTCGGCCAACGGCGCGCCGGATTGCACTATTGCCGCCGAGCAGTTGTGCAAGGGCAAGGGATTCAAGAGCGGCAAAAGCCTCGACATCGAAACCGCCGAAAAATGTTCGATGAAAGCTTACCTATCGGGACGGACCGGTGCTCCAGGCGAGTGCCGCACCGAAAATTACGTCACGCGCGCGGTCTGCCAGTAGGCGCGGTACCGGTTTGATATGCTGATCATTTTGCGGCGCATCATGATCGATCTGCGGGCAATCGATTCCGCTTTCGCAACACTTCCTAAACCGCATTGGTATAGACATACAGTCAACTGCTGAGCCTGCGCCTATAACGGGCGTCGGACTCGCGCGGGCTATAGGCTCGCGACAACCCGGCTTCCTGGCGTGTCCCCCGCGATAAATTTCGCGGTGGGATTTCTTACAATTTCAGACCGTAGGTCATGACGCGAATTGTACAGGACGACATGGATTTCGATTCCGCGAAAGACGTCGCGGAAAGAGCCATGGATCATATGGTCCGCGAGAGCGTTCCGCCGACTCCCAATAATTTCACCGTCTGGTTCAATTACTGCCTTGGCACCCCGCCGGATCTGAAACGGACGATCGACATCCTGGTCGGCAACAAGCGTAAATTCGACAGCTTCGTCTGTGACGACCTGCGCACGATGTATATCGCGGCGCCTGGTGTCAGCGTGCCCGCGGCCCAGAATATTTCCGAGCAGCTCGGCCATGTCATGGCTCAGGCACAGCAATATCTGGCGACCGCCATCACCGACAACCGCGATCATATCCGCGAGATCGACGGCGTCGCCTCGCAGGCAGATAAGGGGATCAATCCGCGCTCACTGATCGAAAGTCTGATGAACGCGCTTTCCAGCGCCGCAAGCCGTGCCTCGATCCTCGAATCCAGCTTCACCGAAGCCTCGCAGGAGCTCGACACCATCCGCACCTCGCTGCGCGATGCGGAGGAGCGCGCCAAGACCGATACGCTGACCGCATTGCCGAATCGGCGCGCGCTAGAAGAGTTTTTCCGTGTCGCGCAGATGCAGGCGATGGAAGTGGAAGACCCGCTCAGCCTTCTTTTGCTCGACATCGATCACTTCAAGAAATTCAACGACACCTACGGTCACAGTGTCGGCGATCAGGTGATTCGTCTCATTGCGAGCGTCCTGCGCGAGCGGGTGCGCGAGAACGATCTCCCAGCGCGCTATGGCGGCGAGGAATTGATTGCGGTGTTGCCCGGCGCAGATCTCGCGACCTGTCAGGCGGTGGCGGAGCGAATACGCACAACTGTCGCGGGTTGCCACCTGACCCGCCGCTCGACCGGGGAATCCCTACCCGATATTTCAGTTTCGATCGGAGTGGCGCAATTCCGTCCCGGCGAATCCATGACGGCGCTGATCGAGCGCTGCGACCGCGCGCTGTACAAGGCGAAAGCGCAGGGCCGTAACTGTGTCGCCACCGAAGACGATCTCACCGACGCTGACCGTGCGGCGTGAGAGTTTCAATAATCCCGGTGCGGCTTGCTGCGATGGCGAGGCGGTCGCGCGGGTTCGGCATACATCGGATTGATGTTGCAGTAGGCGACCCGGCCTGACGCCGAGGCCATGCACTGGGCATAGGTATCGTAAGAGCAGTCGCTCGCGGTGTCGTTGTGCTCATAAAGGCAGAAGCGATAGTCGCGCGCCTGCGCCGGAAGGGCGCTCCAGATCCAGCCGGCCAACGCAGACGCGAGAGCCGCAGCCATCAAAACACGCATGTGATTTCTCCTCAGCAATCGGCAGTTCAAGCCCGGCACTGCCAAGATGTTCCGCCTTGTCGTCGGTGCAGGGGCGATATTTGAACCCTGCCTCCGGTACGATAGGCTCTCCAGCAAAGTTACGCGGTCACCTGCTGAACATCCAGAGCTGTTCGCTTGCCATGTAGCCGGTAAGAAGAAGCAGGCCGACGACGATGATTGTCGCTGCCGCGCCGACCTCGATGCCCTTCATGGCAAGCGTTCCGATTCCCGATTGGGAAATTGCAATGCGACCGGCCAGTTCTCGCGCATAGACGGCAAGCGTTGCGATAGCGGCGACGGTGATGGCGGTGCCGACGCCCATCAGGAAGGTGGAAGCAACCCCCGTCCAGAAGAGATCCTGAGAAAGTGCAAACACCAGGATGATGATGGCACCGGAACACGGACGGGCGCCGACGGACACAACCGCAGCGAGGCCCTTCTTCCAGCCTCCGGGACCTGCAAGCTCTTCCGGCTCGGGGCCATGCGCATGACCCCAGGCATGATCGTGACCGCATTCGGCATGAGTATCCGCGTGGTCATGACGCTCCGGATGATCGTGGCGGTAGCCGCAACTGCAGGGGGCCAACAAGCCGGATGAGCCTGGAATGCGGATCTCGACCGGCTCCGCGACCGCAGCACCAAGACTCCTGGGACGTCTCATGTCACGATAGGAGTTGATGAAGCTTCGTCCCTTGACCCAGAGCAGACGCACTCCGATCGCAACGACCAGGCAATAGCTCGCGATTTCGATCAGCCGCACCGTGTCGCCCATGGCTTTCGCGGTGACCTCCAGAACACCCGCACCGATCGCGACGATCGCAATCGCCACCATCGATTGGAGCAGTGCGGAGACGAAAGACAGTGCGATGCCGCGCTTCCACGTTTCATTGTTTGCGACGAGGTAGGACGAGATCACCGCCTTGCCGTGACCCGGGCCTGCGGCGTGAAAAATTCCGTACAGGAATGACAGGCCCAGCAGTCCCCAAACGGCGGAGCCGTCATTCTTGCTGGCGCGGATGAGATTGGAGAGCGAACGATAGAAGGCAGCCTGCTGGCTGAAGATCCAGCCGAAGAAGCCTGACGCCGAATAGGGCGCCGTTTGTCGCGGCCCGAACGACAGGCCCTGTGCCGAGGCGATGTCGATCAGGCAGATCGTAAGAAGAAGCACGCAAGCAAGCGTCGCGGCTCTTGTAGCATGTGGATACCCAGGCCCAGGACGACCAATCATTCGGCTCTCCGACTTGAGCACAGCCCCCGGTATTTCAACGGGTCCGCTGCCTGCAGCCTTGTCACGGGCATTTCACTTCGATCTTGTTCGCAAACATCTGTCCGAAGGTGTCGAACGGATTCAGAGGATTCTCGTCGAGCTGGCTCATTCGCGCCTGTTCGGCTGGTGTCGGTTGATGAGGAAGATCAATCCTGAGATTGCAGTTCGGCGCAGCACCGCCCAGCGTGACAGGCGTATCCTTGGCAAGCGCGAAATCGATAAAGATCGTGGGATCGTAAACCTCGATCAGCATCGTCCTTGCCGAAACCGGACTCTTCAACGGCAAGGTGAAGTGCAGCGTGAGGGCCGAGTCCTTGTATTCGAGCCAGTAGTCGGTCGGATCGGAGAATTCGATTTTCTTGCCGTCTGCCTTTGCGTAGGTGAAGTATTTGTATTCCTTCAATGACGTGACATTGAGCTTTGCGAGCGAACTCAGTTCTTCGCGCGTGTACTCGCCCTTCTTCGCATGATGGATGCCTTGAAGGGCGTAGGCGGAAAACATGTCGTCAAAGGTCCAGGCGTGCCGGACGCCGGTCATGGTTTTGTCCGCGTAGACTACTTCGCTGCGAATGGTGGTCCATACATGCGGATGGGCTTTCGCGGGTACGGATGAGCAGACAAAAAACGGCAGGCAAAGGGAAAGGCTCGCGCCGATTGTCCGCGCGTACCTGGCGAAAGCGCCAGACACCGTTGCCCGAAGTTTACAGCGGGGGATGAGGTCAAATGGAAGGAAGATCAAGCGAAGTCACCGTCGTCTGTCATTGGAAGGCAGATATCATTCAGGGTGCCACGCATCATCTCTTTGTTATGTTATAGCATAACATATTTTCTGAAAGTGCCAAAGATCGGGCAGGGAGACCACAACACGCCCGCTGATTTTCAAGGGTATTTTGACGTCGCAGAGATGCGCCCAAACAAGGCGATGGTGCCCCTGGCCGGAATCGAACCAGCACTCCTTGCGGAACTCGATTTTGAGTCGAGCGCGTCTACCAGTTCCGCCACAGGGGCGCTTGCACGCACGGGTCAGGCGCGGCGAGCGGGCGGACTATAGCCAGCGGCGTCGGCGGGTCAACCGGCTGTGATCCTTCCTCTCTCGACACCTAGGATAGGCCACGCTAGGAGCGGGCGAAACCCGGAGACAGGCCTTGTCCGACACTGTTTTTTCATCCGATCGCCCGGCGCGCTCGCGCGCCTGCTGGGCGGCGCTGGCGATTTGCCTGATCGCGCTCGCCACCATTGCGGGGGTGTGGTTTTTTCAGCTCGTGCTCGGCATCCAGCCGTGCCCGATGTGCCTTGAGCAGCGGTACGCCTATTACATCACGATCCCGCTCGCGGCGGTGCTGGCCATCGCGGCTGGCCGCGATGCGCCCCGGTCTTTGCTGGTGGCGGGTTTTGCGGTGCTGTTCTGCGTGACGGTTTTTAACAGCGCGTTCGGTGCCTATCACGCCGGGGTGGAGTGGGGCTTCTGGCCGGGACCGACCGAGTGCACGGGCTCGGCCGTCGATTTCGGTGAGCCGGGCAATCTTCTGGAAAATCTGAAGACAGCCAAAGTCGTACGCTGCGATGAGGTGCAGTGGTCTTTCCTGGGTCTGTCGCTGGCAGGCTATAATGCACTGATCTCGGCCCTGATGGCAGCCCTTGCGGGATGGGGCCTGCTCGGGCTCGGTCGCCGCCGTCCGATATAAGATCTTTTTCTGCCGGTCATGAAAAAGCCGGCGGTCAGACCGCCGGCCTAAGTTTCAGGGCAGGTGAGGTACGTCTACGCACACAACGCTAAACGCTATTTCGTCGCCGCATCGTGTTTGCACTTGGAGCGGAACTTATGACGCTCCTTGCCGTGCAAGCCCTTCGCGTCGGCCTGCTTGGAGCAGTCGAGCGAGACGGCGGAGCGCGGTTTCTCAGCCTTGGTCTTAGCGGCAGGCGCAGGCGGCGTCGGGGCCTGAGCGAGGGCGGGCCCTGCAAGCAGACTGACAACGAATGCGGTGCCGATGGCGCGAGTGAGGAATGTCATGGTTCTAGCCTCAAGTTCAGGCCCTCACCTTGTCGCCCGGTGGATGAACTGCTCATGAACGGCGGGTGTCTCCCGGGATCGGAAGGCGATATTTTGGATCACGCTTTCGTTCCTGCATTGAAACCCGCTACCGCTGCGCTAGGATCGGGCCTCTTTATTCAGGAGGCAGGCGATGTTGTTTCAATCGAAATTGCTCTTTGCCGTTGCGACGGCGGGCTTGATCAGTGTCGTTGCGGCAGGCCCGGCAAGTGCGCTGTCGATGACCGAATGCAGCGCTAAATATAAAGCCGCGAAGGCCGACGGCTCGCTCGGCAGCCAGAGCTGGAAGGATTTCCGCAAAGCCCAATGCGGTGCGGAGGCCACGGCTGCTCCGGCTGCGGCACCCGCTGCCGCGCCGGCAAAACCTGCTGCCAGATCTGCAGCGAAGCCAGCCGCCGCCCCCGCGGCGACGACGGCATCTGGACCGGCGATTTTCCCGTCGGCGATCTCTCCGAAATATGCTTCGGAGACGGCCGGCAAAGGACGCATGCACACCTGCGTCGACCAATACAATGCCAACAAGAGCACCGGTGCCAATGGCGGCCTGAAATGGATTCAAAAGGGTGGCGGCTATTACAGCGAGTGCAACAAGCGCCTGAAGGGCGGCTAGGCAGACGACTATCGGCCTGAAAAGCGAATCGCCCGGTCCTGAAGGCCGGGCGATTTTGTATTGCGTGGCTGCCGCGCGCGGATCAGGCGGCGCGGATCTGTCCGAGGAAGTTGTCGACTTGCCGGCGGAGTTGCATCGCCTGGGTTGACAATACCTCCGCCGCTTCCCGGACGTTGCGGGCTGAATTGCCCGTGGACTTCGCATCTTCCGACACGCCGCCGATATTGTCGGAGACGGCCTGCGTGCCCTGCGCGGCCTGCTGGGTGTTGCTGGAGATTTCCTGTGTGGCGGCGCCCTGCTGCTCGATCACGGCAGCGATTGCGGTTGCGACCTCGCTTACCTCCATGATGGTACCGCGGATGCCCTTCATGGCTTCCATCGAATCCTGCGCGACGTTCTGCACGGCCAGAATCTGTGTCGAGATTTCTTCGGTCGCCTTGGCCGTCTGGTTCGCCAGCATCTTCACTTCGGACGCGACCACCGCGAACCCCTTGCCGGCGTCGCCCGCGCGCGCCGCCTCGATCGTGGCGTTGAGCGCCAGCAGGTTGGTTTGCGCCGCGATGTTGTTGATGAGGCTGACCACGTCGCCGATCTTGCTGGCGGTTTCCGAGAAGCCCTTCACTCGGTTATCGGTTTCCTGAACCTGTTCAACCGCGCGCAGCGCCGTGTCGGCGGCATGGGTCACCTGACGGCTGATGTCCTGAATCGACACGGTGAGTTCTTCGGACGCCGCGGCCACGCTCTGGACGTTGGTCAGCGCGGCGTTTGCTGCCTTGACGGCGGTCATGACCTGGTCGTTGGTCCGATCCGAAATGTCCGACATCTCCTCGGAGGTATGGTTCATCTGTGCAGAGGACATCGCGAGCGCATCGAGCGCGCTTCCGATCTGCTGCTCGAAAGACGCGATATGGGATTCCACGGCGCGCTGCCGTGAGAGCTTGCGGGCGTTCTCCGCGCCGTTCTCGCTTTCGATCCGCTTCTTGTCTTCGGCATTTTGCTTGAAGGTCGCAAGCGTAGCCGCCAGAGCCCCGATTTCGTCGGTGCGTGTGGCAAAAGGAACCTCCACGCTGAGATCGTCTGCCGCGACGCTCTGCATGGCGTCACGAATACGATGCAGCGGACGGATAACGACCTTGTTCACTGCCGCGATGCAGGAGGCCGCAAAAATGATCGCGGTCAGGAGGAGGCCGATCTGCCACATCAGCGATGTGCGGGCCTGAAAATACAGCTCGGAGCTTCGGGCGCGGGTGGCGTCAAGAGCATTTTCGGCGAGAGCCACCGCGCTGCCCATCTGTTTGACGGAATAAGGGCTCCAGTAGTCCGCGTTGGTCTCCGGAGGCGTGCCGTTGGTCAACGCGTCGGCGAGGCGCTCACGTAGTGAGGTATATTTCTCGTCGAAATAGACTGTCTTGGTCGCGTTCATCGCAGCCTTCACGGCTTCCGGAAGCTGCATGCCTTCTGCCGCGATCTGCACGCCTTCCCATGCGGTCGCGATTCCGCCCACGTTCTTGATGAATTTCGTATGGGCTTCCGGAGACATTTTTCCGGCACCCAGCGCTGTCGAGACAGCAAGTGATGCTTCGCCGGCTGCGCTGCGCAAGAGCCATGCCGACTGCTTGATGGCGAGCAATTGATCGACAGCGGCATCCGCGTGGTTGATGAGTCCAACCAGCCGCGTGGACAGGTCTTCCAAAAGGGTGAGTAACTTGGTGCTGGTCTCGTTGTATTCCGTCGGCAGTGCGGCGCGGCGGGCCGATTTCTCGTTATGCACTGCGCTCATGGATTCGGTCTGGAGCGCGGCAAAACGATCGGTAAAGCTGAGAAGCTCAGCTCGGATTTTTACCTGGTCATCAAAATCGAGGAGCGCAAGGTTTTTGCCGACCTCGCGCATTGCCTTGATCTCACCGGCGTGAAGATCGTCCAGATACTTCTGGATCTTCGGTTCGATTGTTTTGGAGTCTTTGAGTGTGCGGACCATGGTCGACTTGTCGGCGCGCAGGTTGTGCATTGCCTGGAAAGCGTCGGCCGACAGATCGGAGATCACGGTCATCCGCTTTGTCTCGGTCAGGCGCTCCCAAGAATTCCAGGACTGGCGGGCAAGCATCAAAACGATGGACACAGCCATCAAAGCAATCATCAAATTCAAAGTCGAAGCAATGCTAAGGCGTTTCATCAAATGCCCCCGGGCGCTGAATTGGAATAGGGGCAGTGATCGCTTGGCATACGGTACCGCCCGATAACTCCCCCTACTCAAGTACTTTCGCTTTTCCGATTTAAATTTTTGATAAGAGCGATTGTCCGCTGCAGATGTGCGGATTTCCGCTCAAAAAGTATCGTATCGAAGATCTCGTATGAGACGTCCATGCGGTACCGCATGGGTCGTGAAGGAGCCGGTGAAGGCTTTAAACCCTGTTTCGGCGGGAGTTTGCGAAAGTATCAGTCCCTGTCCCCCCTAAAGGTCTGTTTATAAAGGGTCGCATTGCGAGCCATTGTTCTTGGCACCCTTCTTGCTCTTGAGGCGCTGAAAATAAGCGCAAGGGCTGTTGAAGGCTCTGACCAGCACCCCGGGGGAAAGTAATAATGGTCTCGTCCACGAATTCTCTGATCATCCAGCGTTCGATCGCAGTCGCCGGCCGGAAAACCAGCGTGAGCATGGAGCAGCCGTTCTGGGATGCGTTGAAGGAAATTGCCCAGGCACATAACCAGTCGCTGGCGCGTATCGTGACAAAGATCAAGGAAGATCGGGAAGACAGCAATCTGTCCTCGGAAGTGCGCCTGTTCGTTTTCGATTATTTCTTTCACAAAAGGCACGCGAAGGAAGACGACAGGATTCAGAAAATTCTGCTCGCGACCTGACCTTGTGTAGCAGAATTTATCTGCAGGCTTTTGTTCAAAGGTAATCGGCTGTTTCGCGGGCCATACCGTCGTGCATCTATTGCGCGACGGTATGATCGCCTCATTGCGGAGTACTGGATGCTCATGCAATGGATGGCGCGAGAGAGGCGTGGTCGATGATCGATGCAAGATTTTCCTGATATGAAATGTTCCGCGAATGTGAGGTCGACGCGCATTGCGGGCCTCGGCCATTACGTGCCGGAACGACGCATCGAGAACTCCGTTCTCGAGCAGGATCTCGGCTTGTCGAACGGCTGGATCGCGCGCCGCACCGGCATCAAGGCACGCCGCTGGGCGGGGCCGGATCAAGCACTGACCGACATCGCCCTGGAGGCGGCGTCATCCGCGCTCGCGCGGGCGCAGGATGCGGGCGAGGTCGGGCTTGTGCTGCTCGCAACCTCGACGCCCGACCATCTGCTGCCGCCGTCGGCGCCACTGCTTGCGCATCGTCTCGGACTCACCTGCGGAGCGATCGACTTGACGGGCGCCTGTTCGGGATTTGTCTATGCGCTGTTGTTCGCGGACGGTTTTGTCAGAACAACCGGCCAGTCCGTGTTGATCGTCGCCGCGAATATTCTGAGCCGGCGTATCAACAGGGCGGATACGACAAGCGCGGTTCTGTTCGCGGACGCTGCAGGTGCGATGCTGCTCGCGCCGTCATCGCGCGAAGGCGCGGGGCTTCTGGGCTCGAGCGTCATGTCCGACGGCAGTCTCTACGACATGATTGCGATCAAGGCGGGTGGCACGCGTAATCCCGATTTGAGCATGGTGGAGCCGGAAGACCGCGTGATCCGGATCAAGGACGGCAAGGTTGTATTCGAGAAAGCCGTGAAGACGATGACGCTCTGCTCGGCGCAAGCGCTGGAACGGGCAGGCATTCAGGCCTCGCAGATCGATCACTTCATCCCGCACCAGGCCAATGCGCGCATCTTCGATCTCGTTGCGGAAAACCTGAAGCTCGATCCGAGCCGGACGCTGCGGTCCATCGAGGAGTTCGGCAATTCGTCGGCGGCGACAATTCCGCTCACGCTGTCGCTCGCGGCGCAGGATGGCAAACTCGCGGATGGACAGTTTCTTCTGATGTCGGCGGTGGGTGCGGGTTTCACCGGCGGGGCCGCTGTCTTCCGAACCTCCGATCAGTGACGCCCGGACGACAAGCGAAACTGCGCGGCGACGGAGGCCGGGCCGCCGTTTGCAGCAAAATCAAATGAAACGAAACCAAGACGGAGCATTCCGTCGAACCGGATGGTGAAGACCCGATGCCTGCTCCCAAAGGAAAGGCCGTTATACGAACGATTGCCATGCCCTCTGATACCAACCCGGCCGGAGACATCTTCGGCGGCTGGCTGATGTGGCAGATGGACCTCGCCGCCGGTAGCCTCGCGACGCGGCTGGCACGCGGGCGCTGCGCGACCGTCGCGGTCGATGCGATGGAATTCATCAGTCCGGTTTTTGTCGGCGACGAGGTCAGTTTCTTCGCGAGCCTGAAGGAGACCGGCCGCACCTCGATGCGCATTTCAGTGGAAGCCTGGCGGCGCAGCCGGGACAGCGAAGAGTCGAACAAGGTCACCAGCGCGATCTTCGCATTTGTCGCGATCGACAATGACCGCAAGCCCCGTCCGCTGAATCTGAAAAAGAGCAAGGCCATGCCGAGGAATGGCAATGGTTGTGCGGCCTACGGATCGAGTTCGGTGTCCCAGTAGAGATAGTCGAGCCAGCTTTCGTGCAGGTAGTTCGGCGGAAATAGCCGGCCGTTGCGATGAAGCTGGTGCACCGTCGGCGCATAGGGCGTCTGGCGGGGAAACATGTTGGCCTGCTGCATTGTCATGCTGCCCTTCCTTAAGTTGCAGGGCGAACAGGCAGCGACGACGTTTTCCCACGTCGTCTGTCCTCCGCGCGAGCGCGGAATGATGTGATCGAAGGTGAGGTCTTCCTGCGAGAGGCAGTATTGGCAGGAGAAGCGATCGCGCAGGAATACGTTGAAGCGCGTGAACGCAGGATGAGTCGTCGGCTTGACGAAGGATTTGAGCGAAACGACGCTCGGCAGTTGCATCTCAAAAGATGGGCTGTGAACAGCGTGGTCGTAATTGGCAACGATGTTCACACGGTCAAGAAACACGGCTTTGATCGCGTCTTGCCACGACCAAAGTGAGAGCGGGTAGTAACTCAGTGGCCGGAAATCGGCATTCAATACCAATGCCGGCCAACCGCCTTGTGAGACATGTGCGTTCAAGTAACGCTCCTGACTCCCCCATATCGGCTGCGAAGCAGCTTTATGGGCAGGATACTACATGCAGCGCGACACGATTGTGAAGGGTACCAGTTATTTTTTCCGCTTCGTTGAGGGGGGTGATCGGGGTTTCGTTGCAGTCTTCACGCGGGATTGAGAGGGCCGCGATGCCGCGGGAACGGTGCGTAATCGGGCGCGTGCCGGTTTTGGTTCGGCGCGCGCGGCATCGTCGGGAAGGATGCCCTCGCGCCGTTTCACCGCGTGATAATAGGCCCACCACAAATGCGCCGCCGCCCCGCGCCAGGGCCGCCATGGTTCCGCCAGAGCCGCCGCCTGTTTGGCGGTGGGGCGGGCGTCGAGGCTCAGTCCGATCCGCATCGCTTCCTGTACGGCGAGATCGCCACCCGGCCACGCATCGCCGTGGCCGAGGCAGAACAGCAGATAGATGTCGGCGGTCCACGGGCCGATGCCATGCAGCGCCGTCAGTGCGGCATGGGCAAGGTCGGCCTCCTGCTGGCCGAGCGTGCCGAGATCGAGGCGCTCGGCTGCAAGCTCGCGCGCTAGCGCCTTCAGGGTTTTGATCTTGGCGGTCGAGAGGCCGAGCCGTGCCAGCCGTGTGGGCCGCGCGGTGCGAATGAGATCGTGATGGAACGGATCGAAGGCATCGCTGACCCGCTTCCAGATTGCGGCGGCGGCGTAGGTCGAGAGCTGTTGGCCGCAGATGATCGCCGCAAGCCCCGCAAAACCTGGCTCGCGACGACGCAGTGCAGGCTGGCCTGCGACTTGCGCGATCCCGGCGAGGCGCGGGTCGGCCGCGACCAGCGCGGCGATGGCTTGGTCGAGGTCGACCTGCGTGTTCAGGTATAGTGTCATGCCTTCCAGAATCAGCATGTCGCGCGAACAGGATCAATGCCGCCACCCGTTTTCCGCTTTGCCCCGAGCCCCAATGGGCGACTGCACCTCGGCCATGCCTATTCGGCGCTGCTGAATTTCGACCTCGCGCGGCAAAGTGGCGGGCGATTTCTGCTGCGGATCGAGGATATCGACCGCGCACGGTCCCGTCCGGAATATGAGGCAGCGATCTACGAGGATTTGGCCTGGCTCGGCATCGTCTGGGAGATGCCGGTGCGGCGGCAGTCGGAGCATCTCGATCTTTATCGGGACGCCGTGGCGCGGCTCGCGGATGAGGGGCTGGTCTATCCGGCGTTCGAAAGCCGGGCGGAGATTGTCCGCATGATCGGGCAGAGTCCACGCAAGCCGTGGCCGCGCGACCCGGACGGCTCGCCGCTTTATCCCGGCTCGGCGGCGACGCTGTCGCCACACGCGCGTGACATCCGGATGCAGGCGGGAGAGCCTTTCGTGCTGCGGCTGAACAGCCGGATCGCGTGTAGCCGCGCGGGCGCGCTTGTCTGGGAGGAGCATGGCATCGGCCCGGCCGGTGAGACCGGGCGCGTTGCGGCCCTGCCGGGAGCGTGGGGCGATGTCGTGCTCGCGCGCAAGGAAACGCCGACCAGCTACCATCTCTCGGTCGTGATCGACGATGCCCTGCAGGGCGTGACCCACGTGGTGCGAGGACAGGATCTGTTCTGGGCCACCAGCGTCCATCGCCTGCTGCAGCAATTGCTGGGCCTGCCCGTGCCGATCTATCGCCATCATGGCCTGCTGCGCGGCGACGATGGACGGAAGCTCTCCAAATCGACGCAAGCGACCTCGCTGCAGGTCTTGCGAGAAGATGGTGTGACCCCACAAAATATCCGGGAGATGGTCGGGTTGCCGTGACTCTTGTCCCTCCGGATGGCAGGATGAAATCTCGTTGGGGGATGAGATGGCGACGAAGCCGCGTTCGACGCGCCGCCTGGGGAAGTCGAAGACATCGCACAAGGGAAAGCGGCCTCCGGCCAAGAAGCTGGTCAAGGAGCCGGCGAAGAAGGCTGCGCCCAAACGCGCCTCTAAGCGCGCGCCCAAGCCGTCGCGCAAGCCTGCGGGACCGGCGCGCGGTGTGGTGGAGACGGCGCTCGCCGCGTTTGCTCATGAAGTGCGCACGCCGCTGACCGGTATCCTCGCGATCTCCTCACTACTGGAGACGTCCGATCTCGGTCCGCGCGAGCGGCGCTGGGTGGAAACGATCCGCACTGGCGCGGAACATCTTGCCGCGCTCGCGACGCTTTATGTCGATGCCGCCAAAAGCATGGTCGCGCATCTGCCGATGCGTGAGGATTTTTTCGACCTGCGGGCGCTGGCGCACTCCGCGGGCGACGGGCTCGCCGGACGCGCCACGGCCAACGGCCTGCAGTCGCGGGTGACGATCGCCGAAGACATGCCGCAGTTTGTGACCGGCGATGCCGTGCGCCTGCGCGCCGCGCTGGAAAATCTGATCGACAATGCGGTGAAGTTCACACCGTCGGGGCTCGTCGAACTCGATGTGTCTGTCGCCCCACATAACAAGAGCAGGATGGATGTCATCTTTGCGGTGTCCGACAGCGGCATCGGTCTGTCGCTCGCTGAGGTCAGGCGGCTGTTCAAGCCATTCTCCCAAGCAAGCATCGAAGTGGCATCGCGGTTCGGTGGTGCCGGGCTTGGGCTGTGGTCGGTGAAGCAGCTGGCGCGGGCGATGGGCGGCGATGTCAGCGTCACGCAGCGCAAGGATCGGGGCACAATCTTCACGCTGACGGTGCGCGTTGGTCTGCCGCGCGAGGAGTGTGAGGCGCCGTTGGGCTCGCCTTTGTCTTATGCGTCGGGCGGGTTGAAGATTCTCAGCGTCGAGGACAATCCGTTCGGCCGCGTCGTGCTCAACACGGTACTTGGCGAGCTTGGCCACAAGATCGAGTTCGTCGGCCAGGGCGAACTGGCTGCGGAGCGCGTCGCCCGCGGCGATCTCGATGTCGTGTTGATGGATATGGTGCTGCCGGGTATCGACGGTATCGAGACCATCCGAAGGGTTCGGGCGCTAGGCGTAGCGGGCGAACGGATTGGCATTATCGGCGTGTCGGGCCGCGAGCAGGATGAGGCCAAGGCACGCGCTGCAGGCGCTGATGCGTTCCTGATGAAGCCGGTCAGCCCGCGGGCGCTGGCGGCGGCGCTTGGTCAGGCGACGGTTCGGAAGACTGCCTCCAGCGGATGATTGCGGCGTTCAGCGCACCGCCATAGATGAAAATCGCGGCGATGAAATAAAGAAACACCAGCGCGATCACGACCGAGGCAAGCCCCGCGTAGGTTGTGACGTAGTTACTGGCGAATCGTGCCAGATATTGTCCGAAGCCTGCCGCTGAAATCAGCGATGCGATCACCGTGAAAATGATGCCGGGCATGATCTGTCGCAGCGTCCTGTGCCCGGCTGGCAGCCAGGCATGCAGCACGAACAGGGCGCTGACGAGCGAGACCAACGCGATGGCGTAGCGCGCGAGATTGAGCAGGTGTTCTTTAGGCGCGATGATGAGTGGCAGGTAATAGCGCGCCGCGGCGAGCAGCAGTGGGCCGAGTACCAGCAGCAGCGCAAGCACGAGCGAGACGAGCGCCGCGATCAGCGTATAGCCGATCGATTCCAGCCGCAGCCAGTACCAGGCTCGTGTTTCCGTCACGCCGTAGGCGCGATTAAGGCCCACCCGCAGGCTCTCTACGCCGTTGGAGGAGAAATATAGCGACAGCACGAGGCCGATCGTCAGTGCGTCGCCGCGCGTCTGCGTCAGCACGTCGTGTATCTGAACGATCAGCGTATCCGTCACCTGGCTCGGCCAGACCTGCAGCATCAGGCCCGCGGCCTGGTCGGCCAGATCCTTGGAGCCCAAGAACCCTGCGAGCGAAGTGAGCACGATCAGGAACGGAAAGAACGCCATCAGGGCTGAGAGCGCGATGTGACTTGCGATCGCCCAGCCGTCATCCGCCAGAAACGCATTGAAAGCGTCAAACCCGATCTGAAAGGTACGGCGCAGGAATGTCATGAGGCTGGATCGGTGAGGTTTCGCCTTTGGACTGTGAGGCTAATGGGACGGGAAGGACATGTCATGAAGTCCGCGAAGCCCAGCTATGTTCCGAATATTATCCATAGATAATCCCAAAGCCTTGGGGGGCAGGATGCATGGTGCTATGAACGACTTATGACATCCTTCTTTTCCATGTTTCTTCTTCCGATCGCCCTGATTGCCGTTACCATCGTGCTGTTGCTCGGTCTGCTCAACATGATGCGCGGCGGCTCGCCGAACACATCGCAGCGCCTGATGCGGCTGCGGGTGCTGTTTCAGTTTATCGCCATCGTGATCGCCATGGCGGCGATCTGGGCGATGGGACGCTAGGCGCACGGGTCCATGGTCACCCTCAATCGCATCTACACCCGCACCGGAGACGATGGCACCACCGCACTCGGCAGCGGCGAGCGGCGGCCGAAATACGATCTGCGGATTGCTGCCATTGGCACGGTGGATGAAACCAATGCCGCCATCGGCTTGGTGCGACTGCATCTTGCGGGTGATGTACGGCTCGATGCGATGCTGGGCCTGATCCAGAACGATTTGTTCGATCTCGGCGCCGATCTCACGGTGCCGGAGCGGGAAGGCAAGGCCGAGCGGCTGCGGGTGCTGCCGGTGCAGGTCGAGCGGCTGGAACGCGATATCGATACGCTGAACGAGGCGCTTGCGCCGCTGACGTCTTTTGTCCTGCCGGGCGGCACTGCTGCAGCCGCGCATCTGCATCAGGCACGCACGATCTGCCGTCGCGCCGAACGGCAGGTGGTAGAATTGGCGGCAAGAGAAAATGAGCCGGTCGGCGAGGCCGTGGTGCGCTATCTCAACCGTTTGTCGGATTTCCTGTTCGTGGCGTCGCGCGCCGCCAACGGCAATGGCGCGGGGGACGTGCTGTGGGTACCGGGCCAGAACCGGTGAACGGGACGCGGCATGGTACTTTCGGTGGCGCTTTCGAGCCTTTCCGTCGCCCAAGCGCGTTGACCCGGCTGGGCGACCTCTTTAGGTTCCGCAGCGCACACTAAGTCAGAATGAAGGGGAACCATGAAGGTTCTGGTGCCGGTCAAGCGGGTCATCGACTACAACGTCAAGATCCGGGTCAAAGCCGACGGCAGCGGCGTTGAGCTTGCTAACGTCAAGATGTCGATGAATCCCTTCGATGAAATCGCGGTCGAGGAGGCGCTCCGGCTCAAAGAGGGCGGCAAGGCAACCGAGGTGGTGGCGGTGTCGATCGGGCCCGCGCAGGCCGCTGAAACGATCCGCACAGCGCTCGCGATGGGCGCCGACCGCGGCGTTCACATCAAGGCCGATGGGCCTGTCGAGCCGCTCGCGGTGGCGAAGCTCCTCAAAGCTGTGGCCGAGCGCGAACAGCCGGGCCTCGTAATCCTCGGCAAGCAGGCGATCGATGACGATTCCAACCAGACCGGTCAGATGCTGGCGGCGCTGCTCGGCTGGCCGCAGGCCACTTTCGCGTTCAAGCTCGACGTTGATGGTTCGAGCGTTCAGGTGACGCGCGAAGTCGACGGTGGCCTGCAGACCGTCAAGTTGCAGGGGCCGGCCATCGTGACCACGGATCTGCGGCTCAACGAGCCGCGCTATGCGAGCCTGCCCAACATCATGAAGGCGAAGAAGAAGCCGATCGAGGACATGACGGCGGATCAGCTTGGTGTCGATCTCACGCCGCGCATCGAAATTCTCAAGACGTCTGAACCCTCCGGCCGTAGTGCTGGCATCAAGGTGGCCTCCGCGGCCGAGCTAGTCGGCAAGCTCACTGAGGCGGGGGTGCTGTGATGGCGACATTGTTGATGGCCGAGCACGCGGACGGCGTGCTGAAGGATGTAACCGCCAAAGCGTTGACTGCGGCCGTGGCGCTGGGCGGCGACGTCGATATTCTGGTGGCGGGGCAAAATGCCCGCGCCGTCGCTGATGTGGCGGCCAAGCTCTCGGGTGTCCGAAAAGTGCGGCTCGCCGATGATGCGGCTTATGCCCACGATTTGGCCGAGCCGTTGGCTGCGCTGATCGTCTCGCTTGCGGGCGATTACGACGCCGTCGTCGCGCCTGCGACCTCGCGCTTTAAGAACACGCTGCCGCGTGTCGCGGCACTTCTCGACGTGATGCAGATATCGGAGATCACCAAGGTCGTGGCGCCCGACACGTTCGAGCGGCCGATCTATGCGGGCAATGCCATCCAGACCGTGAAGTCGAAGGACGGCAAGAAGGTCATCACGGTGCGGACGTCCTCGTTCGCAGCTGCTGTGGATGGCGGCAGCGCGCCGGTCGAGGATGTCGCGGCAGTAACGGGACCCGGCACGTCGGCCTATGTCGGCGAGGAGGTCGCCAAGAGCGACCGGCCTGAGCTTGCTTCCGCAAAGGTCATCGTCTCCGGCGGCCGCGCGATGCAAAGCCGGGAGAACTTCACGAAATATATCGAACCGCTGGCCGATGCGCTCGGTGCTGGCGTTGGTGCGTCGCGCGCGGCCGTCGATGCCGGCTATGCGCCGAATGACTGGCAGGTCGGGCAAACCGGCAAAGTAGTTGCACCCGATCTTTACATCGCCGTGGGCATTTCCGGCGCGATCCAGCATCTTGCCGGCATGAAGGATTCGAAGGTGATCGTGGCGATCAACAAGGACGAGGATGCGCCGATTTTCCAGGTCGCTGATTATGGCCTGGTCGGCGATCTTTATCAGATCGTGCCGGAACTGACCGAGGAACTGGGAAAACGACGGCGTTAAGACGCATGCCGGAAGACGCGGCAGGCGGCGGGGTTTTGGTGTAATAAGTAGAGCGCAGGCCCGCGAAGACTTGCAGCGGATGTGCCGCGAACGGATGGCGACGGAAAGATGACAAAGGAAATCAAGTCAATCGGCGTGATCGGATCGGGTCAGATGGGCAATGGCATCGCGCATGTTGCCGCTCTCGCCGGGATGAGCGTCGTTCTGTACGATATTTCGGAGGATCGGCTGAAGTCGGCGATGGCAACCGTCAACGGCAACCTGTCCCGGCAGGTCGCGAAGAAGGTCATCACCGAAGCCGAGCATCAGGCCGCCCTGAAGAAGATTTCGCTTTCGGCGACAATGGATGGCCTTGCCTCCTGCGATCTCGTGATCGAGACCGCGGTCGAGAAGGAAGAGGTCAAGCGCAAGATCTTCCACGATCTGTGCGCGGTGCTGAAGCCAGACGCCATCATCGGTTCGAACACGTCATCGATTTCGATCACGCGGCTTGCGGCGTCCACCGATCGTCCCGAGAAATTCATCGGCATTCATTTTATGAATCCGGTGCCGTTGATGGAACTGGTCGAACTGATCCGCGGCATCGCTACGGATGACGCGACCTTCGAGGCCGCGCGCGCTTTCGTCACGAAGGTCGGCAAGCAGATCGCTGTGTCGGAAGATTTTCCGGCATTCATCGTCAACCGTATCCTGCTGCCGATGATCAACGAGGCGATCTACACGCTCTATGAAGGCGTCGGAAACGTGCAGGCGATCGACGCCGCGATGCGGCTCGGCGCCCATCACCCGATGGGGCCGCTGGAACTGGCCGATTTCATCGGCCTCGATACGTGCCTGTCGATCATGCAGGTGCTGCACGAAGGACTCGCGGATTCTAAATACCGCCCCTGTCCGCTGCTGGTGAAATACGTCGAAGCGGGCTGGCTCGGCCGCAAGTCGCAGCGCGGTTTCTACGATTATCGCGGCGAGAAGCCGGTTCCGACGCGCTGACGGTCCGACGCAGTCACATATCCGTTCGAGATTGTTAACCTTCGCTCGCTAGGTTGCCGATCTCGAACAGGGTGAGTGCGTCATGGATATGAGTCTCGTTGCAGCGGCGATGGCCATGCAGGCTGGAAACACACAGCAGCAGATCGCGACGAGCGTGCTCAAATCGCAATTGAATGCGCAAAGTTCGGTGTTGCAGTTGCTGGAGCCCGCGCAAAATGCTCCGGCAGCAAACAATGCGCCGGGCATCGGCGGGCAGCTCGACATTCTCGCCTGATTTAGAATTTCAATATCATTTCGAAGCCGCCGTAGATCATACGCTTGCCGTCGAACGGCAGCTTCTTGGTATCCATCATGCCGGCGAGGCGGGGATCCTTCATCACCTTGGCATTGACGCGGTCGCGATGCTTGCGCGATTTGTAGACGATCCAGGAAAACACAACGGTCTCCTGCGGTTTCAATTTCACGCTCTGCGGAAATGAGGTCAGCTTGCCCGGCTTGACGTCCTCGGCCACGCATTCGCGATATTCGAGTGCGCCATGTTCACGCCAGACCTTTCCAGCCTTGCGCGCGAGCGCACGGTAGGCGGCAAGATTCTTTTTCGGCACGGGGACAACGAATCCATCGACATACTGCATGATCGGCCCTTTCGTTGCTGATGCATCGCAGGGCATGGATTGCGTCAAAGGCGACGAATCTAAGGAAAGGGGTGCGGCTTATTGCTCGGTGGCGGCTTTGACGAGCTTGACCGCATCGTCGCTGGCCCACTCGGCAGGCCCCGCGATGGTCGCGATCTCGCAGCCTGACCCGTCGACTAGCATCGAGGTCGGCATACCGAGCGCGCGCCCAGCCGCCTTCAGGTCCTGAAACACCTTGGCGCTGTTGTCGTGGAAATAGCTGAGATTGGTGAGGCCGCCATCTTTCAGGAAATCCTTCGGCTTCTCGGGATCGCGGGTGTCGATATTGATGGCGACGACTTCGAACTTCGGTCCGCCGAGTTTGGCCTGAAGCTGGTCGAGCGCCGGCATCTCCTTGCGGCATGGCACGCACCACGTCGCCCACAGGTTCACCAGCAGGGTGCGTCCGCGGAATTCCGACAGCTTGCGCGATTTGCCGGAGGCATCGTCGAAGGTAAGATCCGGGACACGTAACGGCTCCGAAGCCATGGTTAATGCTGCGACTTCGCCTTGGGCGAGCGGCTTGAGTTTCTGCGCGAGATTGACCGCCGGCCGGCAGACCGGGTCGCCAGACGCATTGCCTTGCAGGCCCCGCATCCCGTATATCGCCACAGTGGCGAGGCCGACGCCGAGAACGACGGTGGCAAGCGCCATGGGAATGCGGGGGCGGGAACGGGTAGGCGGTGTCTGCTCGGTCATAGGCGCTATTTATCGTAGATTGAGTGCGAAGTCAGGTCGGACAGTCATGAGCAACAAGATGTGGGGTGGCCGCTTCGGGGAAAGTCCTGATGCGATCATGGAGGAGATCAACGTCTCGATCGACGTCGATCAGCACCTCTATGCTCAGGACATCGCCGCGTCAAAGGCTCACGCTGCCATGCTGGCTGCGCAGGGGATCATCACCACCAACGATGCAAAAAACATCGCGGCGGGTCTAGACACGATTTTGTCAGAGATCAAAGCGGGCACGTTCACCTTCAAGCGCGCGCTCGAAGACATTCATATGAATGTCGAAAGCCGGCTCGGCGAGTTGATCGGGCCTGCGGCGGGACGTCTGCATACCGCGCGCTCGCGCAACGATCAGGTCGCGACCGATTTTCGCCTTTATGTGCGTGACGCTATCGACGCTTTCGACGCCGATCTTGCCTCGCTGCAACGTGCGCTGGTGAAGCGCGCGCTCGAGCATGCCGGAACGGTGATGCCTGGCTTCACGCATCTGCAGACGGCGCAGCCGGTGACGTTCGGTCATCATCTGCTCGCCTATGTCGAGATGGTCGCACGCGATCGCGGTCGCTTTGCCGATGCACGCAAGCGTCTCAACGAAAATCCGCTGGGTGCTGCGGCGCTCGCGGGCACGTCGTTCCCGATCGACAGGCGCGCGACGGCATCGGCACTTGGTTTTGAGCGTCCGATGGCGAATTCGCTCGATGCCGTCTCAGATCGCGACTTTGTGCTGGAGACGTTGTCCGCATGCTCGATTGCGGCGGTGCATCTGTCGCGTTTCGCCGAGGAGATCGTGATCTGGACCTCCCCGCTGGTTGGTCTTGTTCACTTGTCGGACAAGTTCACCACTGGCTCCTCGATCATGCCGCAGAAGCGCAATCCCGACGCTGCTGAACTGGTGCGTGCCAAGACCGGACGCATCGTCGGCTCGCTGAATGCGTTGCTGATGGTGATGAAGGGATTGCCGCTCGCCTATCAGAAGGACATGCAGGAAGACAAGGCAGGAGCGATGGAAGCGTTCGCCGCATTGTCGCTGGCGATCCGCGCCATCACCGGCATGGTGCTCGACATCGAACCCGATGAAGCCAGCATGAAAGTTGCCGCAGGCGAAGGCTATGCGACGGCGACCGATCTTGCCGACTGGTTGGTCCGGACGCTGAAAATGCCGTTCCGCGAGGCGCATCATGTCACCGGCCGGATCGTCGCCAAGGCGGCGGAAGCGGGACTGGCGCTGCACAAGCTGCCGCTGGCGGACATGCAGGCGGTCGAGCCTGCCATCACCGAGGACGTGTTCGGTGTGCTGTCGGTGGAGGCTTCGGTCGACAGCCGGACCAGTTTCGGTGGCACTGCTCCCGAAAACGTCCGCGAACAGGCGAAAAACTGGCTTATGCGGCTGGAAAAAGAGCAAAAATCGGGCTGACCCACCGAAGATTGCCGACGCGGGGGCCTCGCCAGAAGCGGCCGTTCTTTGTATGGTGCGGCCCGAATTCAAGGACACCACCGTGAACCGTCTCGTTTCTCACGTTTCCTGGTCGAAACTCGCCACTCTCGGGCTGATTCTGTCTGCCTGCGCGCTTGGCGGTTGCGGCCGCAAAGGCCCGCTCGATCTGCCGCCCGGCGCGGCGCTCACGCCTTCGCAAACTCAGGTCGAAGGCAGCGACGCGCAGACCTATCGCTCGCAATCGTCGTCAGGCTCTTCGGCCGACGAAGGTCTTTTTGCTCCGACCGGGACTCAGGGCAAACAGATGACTGCGCCCCGCGGCGAGAAGAAGCCATTTATTCTCGATCCGATCCTGGATTGAGCCGTCATGCATCATTTCCATTATCGTGACGGCGTTCTTCATGCCGAGGACGTCGATGTAAGCCGTCTGGCGGAAACCGTCGGCACGCCGTTCTATTGCTATTCGACCGCGACGCTGGAGCGCCACTATCGCGTCTTCACCGAGGCCTTCGCAGGTCTCGACACGCTCGTGTGCTACGCGATGAAGGCGAACTCCAACCAGTCGGTACTGCGCACGCTCGCACGGCTCGGTGCGGGCGCCGATGTGGTCTCGGGCGGCGAACTGATGCGCGCCCGCGCGGCGGGGATTCCGGCGGAGAAGATCGTGTTCTCCGGCGTCGGCAAAACCGAGGCCGAACTGCGTCAGGCGCTCGCCGAGAACATCCTCTGCATCAACGTCGAGTCCGAGCCCGAACTCGAACTGCTCTCGCGCATCGCGCACGAGACCGGCACCACCGCGCGCATCTCGCTCCGTCTCAATCCGGACATCGGCGCGGGCGGCCACGCCAAGATTTCCACCGGCAAATCCGAAAACAAGTTCGGTATCCCGCTGGAGGGTGCGCGCGCCGTCTATGCGCGTGCGGCGAAACTGCCGGGCATCCGTGTCACCGGCGTCGATATGCATATCGGCAGCCAGATCACCGATCTCGGCCCGATGGAGGCGGCGTTCACGTTGCTGGTCGATTTCGTCCGCACGCTCCGCTCTGACGGTCACGTGATCGATCATATCGATTTCGGTGGCGGGCTTGGCATTCCCTACGAGAGCGATCTGCCGGTGCCGCCGGCGCCGGATGCCTATGCGGAAGTTGTCAAGCGCGTCACCAGGGGCCTCGACTGCACGCTGATGTTCGAGCCCGGACGCATGATCGTCGGCAACGCCGGAATTCTCGTTAGCCGCGTGATCTATGTGAAGCATGGCGAGGCACGCAATTTCGTCATCATCGACGCTGCGATGAACGATTTGATCCGGCCGACGCTCTACGAGGCGCATCACGAGATTCTTCCCGTGCGTGAAACGTCACTGCAGGCCGAAGGTATCGTCGCCGATGTGGTCGGCCCGGTGTGCGAAACTGGCGATTATCTCGCGCTTGGCCGCCATCTGCCCGCGCTCAAAGCGGGCGATCTCGTGGCGGTGATGTCCTCGGGCGCGTATGGCGCGGTGCAGGCAGGCACCTACAACACCCGTGGGCTGGTGCCGGAGGTGCTGGTCAAGGGCGATCAGTATGCCGTGGTGCGCCCGCGCATCGATCCCGCGCAATTGATCGCGCTGGACCGGACCGCGCCTTGGCTCTGAGCCTTTGATAGCCGGTTCTTTATCGGTTCCGGCCGTGCCTCATTGAGGCCGCCGTGATAGGCTGATCTTCGTTCAACCGGAGATTTTTGTGAGCGGCCAGTCACCCGATTCCCCGCGGACACCTCCTTCTGAGGAGGACGTGCTGCTTCAGACGATCGCGCGCGCGGTGCAACGCGCGCAGCTTGCGATCGCTTGGGAGCGGCTGTGGCCGTCACTCGCGCGGATGCTGACGGTCGCGGGCTTGTTTCTCGCCGCCTCCTGGGCGGGCGTCTGGATGGTGGTGCCGTTTGCCGTGCGCGTCGCGAGCGTTGCGGTCTTCGCCATTGCCGGTATTGCCGCGCTGGTGCCGCTGCTTCGTTTCCGCTGGCCGAGCCGCGAAGAGGCGCTGCGCCGTCTCGACCTCGATTCCGGCATTGCTCATCGGCCCGCCACGGCGCTGACCGACACGCTGAACACGGACGACCCGGTTGCACTTGCATTATGGAGTGCGCAGCGGGCGCGCATGCGTGTATCGCTCGATCGTATCCGTGCACGCCTGCCGTCGCCGGATTTGCCGCGCCATGACCCTTGGGCATTGCGTGCGGCGGCGATCTTGTTGGTGATCGCAACCTTCATCGCGGCCGGTGACGAGCGGACGGCCCGCTTTATTCAGGCTTTCGACTGGAACGGGGTGTTTTCCGGCACGCCGGCGCGCGTCGATGCCTGGATTGATCCGCCGGCCTATACCAACCGTCCGCCGGTCGTGATTTCGGGTGCGCAGAAGACAGCTTCCAATGACGAGGCGATCTCGGTTCCGGCGGGCAGCACGCTGATCGTGCGCGCGAGCGGTGGCTCGCTCGATGTCAGCCTTAGCGGCGGCGTTGTCGCAGCTGCGGACACCGAGGGCAAGCCAAAGGGCACTGACGAGCGTCGGTTCACCATCGGCGGTGACGGCACCGCGCGGGTGCGCTCGCCGTCCTCGCTGCCGCAGTGGTCGTTCAAGGCCATCCCCGACCATGCGCCGACGATCGCGCTTGCGAAGGATCCCGAACGACAGGCGCATGGCGGTCTCGCGCTCGCCTACAAGCTCGAGGATGATTACGGCGTGACCCAGGCGCAGGCGCAGATCGCGTTGCGAACGCCGGACGACGGCACGCCGGAGAAGGCAACGTCGCCATTGTACGATCCGATCGAATTCGTCCTCGGTCTGCCGAGTGCGCGGACGAAGAACGGCGTCGGCCAGACCACGAAGGACCTGAGCGAACATCCCTATGCTGGCGCGGATGTCACGTTGACGCTCATCGCCAAGGATGAGGCTGGCAATGAAGGGCGCAGCGAGCCCTTCAACATGCGGCTGCCGCAGCGGATATTCAACAAGCCGCTCGCCCGCGCATTGATTGAGCAGCGCCGGCTGCTTGCCCTCGACGCAAGCCAGAAGCCGCTGGTGATGATCGCGCTGGAGGCGCTCCTGATCGCGCCGCAGGCCTTCACGCCGGAATCGGGACAATATCTCGGCCTGCGTTCGGTTGCTGACCAGCTTGCCCATGCCAACACGCGCGAAGCACTGCGCGACACGGTAGACAGCCTGTGGGCGCTCGCGGTGGCGATCGAGGACAAGGACGTCACTGATGTCGAGAAGGCTCTGCGCGCCGCGCAGGATGCGCTGAAGCAGGCCCTGGAGCGCGGGGCGAGCGATGAGGAAATCAAGAAGCTCACGCAGGATCTGCGGGCGGCGCTGAGCGATTATCTGCGCCAGTTAGCACAGCAACTGCAAAAGAATCCGCAGGAGCTTGCGCGTCCACTCGACCGTAATGCGCGCGTGATGAGCGAGCAGGATCTCAAGGCTATGATCGATCGCATGGAGCGCCTGTCGCGCTCCGGCGACAAGGAGGCGGCGCAGCAACTGCTCGAACAGATGCAGCAGATGCTGGAGAACCTGCAGATGGCGCAGCCAGGGCAGGGTGATCAGGACATGCAGCAGGCGCTCAATGAGTTGAGCGACCTTGCCCGCAAGCAGCAGCAATTGCGCGACAGGACCTATAGCGAAGGCCAGAACTCGCGCGATGCGGAGAATGGCCGTAATGCGATGGGTAATTTGCAGCGCGAGCAGCAGGCTCTGCGCGATCGCTTGCAGAAGCTGCTCGATGGCATGAAGCAGAAGGGCATGATGCCGGGCCAGCAGGAGGGCCAGCAGCCGGGCGAGGATGGCGAACTTAGCGAGGGTAATCCGCTCGGCGACGCGGACAATGCGATGGGCGAGGCGGGAGGCCAACTCGGCCAGGGCAGCGCGGGTGGCGCGGTGGATGCGCAGGGCCGTGCGGTGGACGCGCTGAAGAAGGGCGCTCAGAATCTTGCGCAGCAGAACCAGGGCGAGGGCGATGGGCAGGGCAACCGCTTTGGTCAACGGCAGAGCGGCGGTCAGGAGACGGATCCGCTCGGGCGTCCGCTAAAGGGTCGCGATTACTCTGACGACCAGAGCGTGAAAATTCCCGGCGAGATCGACGTGCAGCGGGTTCGCCGCATTCTGGAAGAACTGCGTCGGCGGCTTGGCGATAGCTATCGGCCGCAAATCGAACTCGATTACATCGAGCGCCTTCTGAAGGATTATTGAGCCGGCCGTGAGGCGAGCGCGTCGGCCACGGCCGTGCGAATGTCGGCAATCGCAAACGGCTTCGTCACCACATCATGCACGATAGCCTCAAGGCCGGAGGCGCGTTCGCGTTGGTCGGCGAAGCCGGTCATGAGCAGGATCGTCAGCTTGGGATAGTCGCGTGCAACCGCAAGTGCGAGCGCGATGCCGTCCATCACTGGCATCTTGATATCGGTCAGCAGCAAATCGAATGTGCCATCGGCGCGGACGATGATATCGAGCGCCTCGGCGCCGTCCTGCGCGGTGGTGATGTCGTGACCGTCCATTGCGATGGCCCGCGCCACGAGGAGCCGCATGGACTCCTCGTCGTCGGTAATTAGGATTTTTGCCATCAGCTTGCCCCGGCCGCGATGTCCCGACGCTGGAAGAACCGGACGGCGATTTCACGGCCCTCGGCTGGCGGTGATGCAAGACGGGATTTGAACGCCAACCTCTCGCTGGCCTTTAGCACCGGCTGCTCCAGCACGGAATTCCACGCATAAATGTCGGCGCCGTTCTGATCGCGCACGATGAAGCGCAGGCGCGGCAGTTCGACGGGTTTGCGGGTAATGTTCTTCATCGCACCTTCGATCACCAGCACGGGCTTGCCGTTGACCGTCTCCGAGGAGAGCCGGAGGTTGTCGAATTCGAGCCCGCGCAGGTTGACGCCCAGTCCCGCCATCTTGAAGAACGTGCCGGTCTGCGGCATCAGCCGCACGATATCGGCACGCCAGATGACGAGGCCGAGACAGACGGCAGCCATCGCCGTGCTGATGAAAGACAGGCTGACCTTCGGCATCCGCGCGTGCGCCACGACCGGGAGGCGGGAGGTGACCGTGGTCAGGATCGGAGCCTGCAGCATGGGTTGCAACGGGCGCAGCAGGCTTTGCAGCCATTCGGGCTTGCGGGAGACGCGAGGCTCTTCCTCGACATCGGCCTCCTCGTGAGAGGCATATTCGTCGTTCCAGTCGGCGGCGATGGAAGGGCTTTGCACGTGAGGCGTTTCGTCTTCGCGGACAGGCGTTTCCGCCGCGAGTCCCCAGCCTGCATCAACCCCCTCGAAACTGTCGGGCCCGGCCATCGCGGAAGCGGATTCGGGCTTCACGAGCCAGGTTTCGCCGCAGCGCGCGCAGCGCACATTGCGGCCGGCGGCGCTGAATTTCGACGAGTCCACGTCGTAGAATGTCGTACAATGAGGACAGATGATCTGCATAAAACGAATCGCCGAGAGTGAGCCGTCCGCAGTCTATGCGGCGTCCGTTAACGAATCGGAAACCATAACGGCCCCAAGACTGGCGATAGAAATTTCCCTGCTTTGCGGCGGAACTGTTTCCGCCACTGGAGCCGCGCCCTTTTCCGAACGGAGCTGAGCTTGGTCCGATTCGAAAATGTCGGTTTGCGCTATGGGCTTGGTCCGGAGGTGCTGCGGGATCTGACGTTTCAGATTCCGGCACATTCCTTTCAGTTCCTCACGGGGCCGTCTGGCGCAGGCAAGACTTCGCTGCTGCGGATGTTGTTTCTGTCGCTGCGGCCGACACGCGGCCTCGTCAACATGTTCGGGCAGGATATTTCGCTTCTCGACAAGAATGCGGTCGCGCGGTTGCGCCAGCGCATCGGCATCGTGCTGCAGGACTTTCGCCTGCTCGACCACATGACGACGTATGAAAATGTGGCGCTGCCCTTTCGCGTCATGGGCAAGGACGAATCGAGCTATCGCCGCGAAGTAATCGATCTGTTGAAATGGGTCGGGCTTGGCGAGCGGATGGATGCCCTGCCGCCGATCCTCTCCGGTGGTGAGAAGCAGCGCGCGGCGATTGCGCGTGCCGTGATCGCGCGGCCGCATCTTCTGCTGGCCGACGAGCCGACCGGCAACGTCGATCCGTCGCTGGCGCGGCGGCTGCTCAATTTGTTCATCCAGCTCAACAAGACCGGAACCGCCGTTATCATCGCCACTCACGATATCGCCTTGATGGATCAGTATCAGGCACGCCGCATGGTCCTGCATGAATCCAGGCTGCACATCTATGAGTAGGTCTTTCCCGCAGGTGGATCGCAATGGCTGACGCGCGCTACCAGACCGAAGACGATGGTCCGTCGCGCAACTTGTCGCCGATCGTGCCGCGCGGCTCGATGTCCGGCCGCGCGCTGATCGCGGTCGTTGCGATCATGACGTTCCTTGCCTCCATCACCACCGGCGCAGTGCTTCTGGTGCGGGCCTCCGCCGCGCAGTGGCAATCGGATATCGCAAGCGAAATCACGATCCAGTTGCGCGCGACGTCGGGACGCGACATCGAGCGCGACGTCAAGGCGGTGACAGATGCCGTGCGCAGGGAAAGCGGCATCGTCGATGCGCGGGCCTTCACCAAGGAAGAATCCGCCAAACTGCTCGAACCGTGGCTCGGCACCGGGTTCTCCATCGACGATCTGCCGGTGCCACGTATCATCGTGGCGCGGGTGGCGCCGGGTGCCGTGCTCGACATCGCCGGCATGCAGCGGCGTCTCGCCGCGATCGCACCGTCGGTGACGGTGGACGACCATCGAGCCTGGATCGAGCGGATGCGCTCGATGAGCAGCGCGATCGTGCTGGCGGGCACGGGCGTGCTGGCCCTCGTCATTCTGGCCACCGTGATTTCGGTCTCGTTCGCGACGCGCGGCGCGATGGCGGCTAACAGGCCGATCGTCGAGGTGCTGCATTTCGTCGGGGCGCAGGACCGCTTCATCGCCAATCGTTTCTTTCGCCATTTTCTGCGGCTGGGGCTCGAAGGCGGCGTGATCGGCGGGATCGCCGCGATTCTGGTGTTCGGATTTTCGGAATCGATTGCAAGCTGGTTTTCCGGCACGCCTGCGGGCGATCAGTTCGCGGCGCTGCTCGGTACGTTCGCGCTTCCGGCATCCGGTTATCTCGTGCTTGCGGTGCAGGCGCTGCTGATCGCGGCGGTGACAGCATGGGCTTCGCGCCGGACGCTGTTCGCGACGCTCGACGAGATCGATTGACGGTGGCTTGGGAATGATGCGTTGGGAATGATTGCGGGCGGCAGCCGGTTCGTGCATTTTGGGCGCGGGGAAACGATACGATCGGGACGGAGCGCATCGCGGTCATGACCAGCAGGCCGGATCATTCGAAAATGAGCGAAGCCGAGGCGCGGGCGCGCGCCGGCGGCTGGCCGGTGATGCGGTTTCTGGTGTCGTTCGCCGTGATTTTTCTCGCCGGCTTCGCTTGGTTTGCCTCGCAACTGCGCTCTGAGGAAAAGAAGCCCGACCGTCACGCCGATGGAATCGTGGTGCTGACCGGCGGTGCCTCGCGCGTTGCGGACGGACTCGATCTGTTGTCGAGGGGTTACGGCAAACGGCTTCTGATTTCTGGCGTGCATCCGGCCAACGGCACGGCCGACATCCTGCGGGCGCAGCCGGAGAGAGAGGCGCTGCTGAAATGCTGTGTCGATCTCGACCGTTCCGCCGTCAACACCCGCAGCAACGCCACCGAGACCCGACGCTGGGTCAAGGAGCGCGGATTTCATTCGCTGATCGTGGTGACCTCGAACTACCACATGCCGCGCGCGACGGTGGAACTGACGCACGCGATGCCGGATATCGATCTTATCTTCTATCCTGTGGTCAGCGAGGCGTGGCGTGACGAGCCATGGTGGAACAGCTCCGCCGGGGTGCGGCTGGTGGCGCTTGAATATGTGAAGTATCTCGTCGCGCAGGTTCGCGTGCGCCTTGCGGCATTCGGAATCGCTTTCCCCGATTGGGAGGACCAGCCCGGCAAAAGCGGCGCGATCTCCAAGCCGTCGGCATCGGCCGGTTGATGAGCATGACGAGGTTTTCGCTGTTCGCGCGGTCGCTGATCTACAATGTCGTGTTTTATCTCAACACGATCCTCTGGTGTGCGATCGGCCTGCCGACTTACGTGATGCCGCGCTGGGGCATCATCTGGATCGCCAAGACCTGGGCACGCACCAGTGCGTGGCTGCTCACGCTGATCTGCAACGTGAAGGTGGAGTATCGCGGCGTCGAGAATATCCCGGAAGGACCTCTCCTCGTGGCGTCCAAGCATCAGTCCGCGTGGGAAACCTTCGCGCTGATGCCGTTCTTCGATCAGCCCTTGTTCATTCTCAAGCGCGAACTGACGCGGATACCCTTCTTTGGCTGGTATCTCGTCAAGGCGCAGATGATCGGCCTCGACCGCAAATCGGGCGGGCGCGCTCTTCTCCAGATGATGAAGAGCGCGCGCGATCAGGTCAGGCGCGGGCGGCAACTCATCATTTTTCCGGAAGGCACGCGCCGACCGGTCGGCGCGCCGCCGGATTACAAGGTCGGCGTCAGCCAGATTTATGTCAGTTGCGGCGTCACTTGCCTGCCGGTAGCGCTCAATTCCGGCCTGTTCTGGCCGCGACGGACCTTCCTGCGCTATCCCGGTACGCTGGTGGTGGAATTTTTGAAGCCTATTCCAGCAGGTCTTTCGCGCGACGAATTCACCGCGCAGATCTCGTCCGTGATTGAGGACGCGAGCAACCGACTGATCAAAGAGGGGCGGGAAGAGCAGGAGCGGCTGATGGGATTCTCCGCGCCGTAGACCTCCCGGATTATTCCGCCTCTTGCAGCGGTACTTCATTTTGCAGCAGCGTCACCAGACGGTGCAATTGCGCGTCGCGGCAGCCGCGGGTTTCCAGCGCCTTCACCGTCGAGATCACGTAGTCGCGATTCGCGCCCGAAATGCCGCGGCTATGGGCGACGTAGTGCAACTGCTGCTCCACCGTCAGCGCGCCGGCGTATTGTGGGTGGCCGCGATCGACCACGAAAGCCAGTGCCTGAACCCGCTCGCGCGCGTCGCCCTCGATCCAGACCGAACGCAGGACCTCGCGGTAGACCCCGGTAACCTGCTCACGCTCGCGCAGATAATCGAGCGTGACCTTGCGGTTGACCTCGGCGACCCGAAACACGGTCCCCTGGCAGGTGCCGCCGCGATCAAGCCCGAGCACGAGGCCGGGCCGCTCCGCCGTTCCGCGGTGATGGTGAGAAAAAACGCACAGCGCGCGGTGTTCACCGATCAGGCGGGCGGGAAACTCGGCGGTGTATGCGAAGCCGGGACGCCACATCAGCGATCCATAACCGAACACCCACAGGTCGCCCTGGGGCAGATCTTCCTCGGGAATGGGTCTTATCGCCATGAATCGCGCCTTCTGCGGTGAATCATCATCTCTGTTCGGCTGGACTTCAAGGCCTAACGCGGCGATGACTACCTTTCATCCGCCGGATTTGAATGCTTCTGGGACTGTTCATGATGACCTACGCCGAACCACGCGCACCTTTGCCTCGCCGCCGCCGGCTGTGGCCGGTTTTTGTTCCGTCCGCGCTGCTCCTGCTTGCGGCCATCGGCTGGAGCGGGTTCTGGTTCTATGCCGCCAATCAGGTCGACGTGCAGTTTAAGGGATGGCAGGAGCGCGAGGCCAAATCAGGGCGCGTCTACGATTGTTCGCGGCGCGAGGTCGGCGGCTTTCCGTTCCGTTTCGAGGTGCGCTGCGCCGATCCGACGATCTCGCTGACGGCGCAGACCGCCCAGCAATTCGCCACCAAGACGCCGCTGACGGCGAAACTGAGTGAAATCCTCGCCGTTGCCCAGATCTACGATCCCACCCGTGTGATCGCGGAATTCAAGGGGCCGGTCACGGTCAGTGAAACCGGGCAACAGCCGTTCGCAACCGCCAACTGGAGCCTCGGTCACGCCAGCGCCGCAGGTCTGCCGACGCTGCCCAAACGCATTTCCATGGAGTTCAACGATCCTGTCATCGAGCGGATCGTGTCGGGGGTGACTGCGCCGTTCTTCAGTGCCAAGCACGCGGAGTGGCACGTCCGGCTCGTCGAGGGTGAGCTCAACGATCATCCGGTGATCGAAAGCGTGCTGCGCAGCGAGGGTGCGAGCGTGCAGGGTGTCCATCCCGTGCTGGAGGCGCCATTCGACGAGACGGTTCATGTGAAGCTGCGGGGGCTCAACGATTTCGCGCCGAAGTCATGGCCGGAGCGGTTTCGTGAGATCCAGGCCAATGGCGGCGGCATCGATGTTACCGAATCGCGCATTCAGCAGGGCGATACAGTCGCAGTGGCTGCGGGCACGCTCAGCCTGACGCCAAGCGGTCATCTCGACGGCCAGTTGCAGATGACGATTGCGGGCTTCGAGAAAATCGTTCCGGCGCTCGGTCTTGAGAAGGCTCTCGCCGAAGGCGCGCCGCCATCGAATGTCGCGCCGGGCGTCTCGACGCAGGAGGTCAACAAGGTGATCGATTCGCTCGACCGGATCATTCCGGGTCTCGGCAAGGTCGCGCGTAAGAACGCCAATGCGGGACTGATCGCAGGGCTCAACCTGATCGGCCAGCAGACGACGCTCGAGGGCCGCCCAGCGCGCGCGATCACACTGCGCTTCATGGATGGCGCGCTTCTGCTCGGGCCGCTGCGCGTGGCGCAGACCCCGGCGCTGTTCTAGGCCGCAAAATTATTTCGACGGCGCCGGCGCGGCCGGTTTGGAATCCTGCGGCAGCTTTTCCAGCGGGCGACCGAAATTGGCGCCGGATGAATCCTGCCCAAGGTTGACGATGCCGCGGCGGATCGCCCGCGTGCGGGTGAAATGGTCGAACAAGGCCTCACCGTCACCATGGCGGATCGCGCGGGTGAGCTTCGACAGATCCTCCTGGAACGTACCAAGCATCTCCAGCACCGCATCCTTGTTGGCGAGGAAGATGTCGCGCCACATGGTCGGATCGGAAGCTGCGATGCGGGTAAAGTCGCGGAAGCCGCCCGCAGAGAATTTCAGCACCTCCGCCTCCGTCACCTTCTCCATGTCCTCGGCGGTGCCGACGATGGTGTAGGCGATCAGATGTGGCAAATGGCTTGTTACCGCGAGCACCATGTCGTGGTGATCGGGCGACATCGTCTCGACGTTGGCGCCGATGGTGCGCCAGAGCGTTGCGAGCTTTTCGACCGCGGCCGTGTCCGCGTCCGGCAGCGGCGTCAGAATGCACCAGCGATTGATGAAGAGTTCGGCAAAGCCGGAGTCGGGACCGGAGTCCTCGGTGCCAGCGACAGGATGCCCCGGCACAAGGTGAACGGTGTTGGGCAGATGCTTCGCCATGTCACGCGACACCGGCCCTTTGACGGAGCCGACATCGGAGATGATGGCGCCTGCCTTGAGATGTGGCGCGATTTCGGCGGCGACGTCACCACATTTTCCGACAGGCACGCAGACGATGACGAGATCGGAATCCTTCACCGCCTCGAGATTGTTCTGCGCCACGCGGTCGCCCAGTCCGATCTCGGCGGCACGTGTGCGGATAGCGGCGGCCGCATCCGTCACGACCAGTTCGTTGGCGAGGCGCAGCTGCTTGATCGCGCGCGCGATCGACGAGCCGATATGACCAAGCCCGATGATGGTGATGCGATTGAACTGGATCGTGCTCAATTTGACCCCATGAATTCGCGCAGGGCCTCGACCACGAGGTGGTTGGCTTCCTCGGTTCCGACGCTCAGTCGCAGTGCTTGCGGCAGCTTGTAAGCCGTGACCGCGCGCAGGATCAGCCCGCGCTTGGTGAGGAAAGCGTCGGCATCCGCCGCAGTCTTGCCCGGCGTGGTGGGAAAGTGGATCAGAATGAAATTCGCCGCGCTCGGCGTCACGGTGAGGCCGAGCCGCGCGACTTCATCGGTCAGCCAGGCGCGCCATTTTTCATTATGCGCCTGCGCCGCCCGATAGTGTTCGGTGTCGGCGAGCGAGGCGATAGCCGCCTGCATCGCGGGGCCGTTGGCGTTGAACGGATCGCGCACGCGGTTCACCACGTCGATCAGGTGCGACGGCCCGAAGATGAAGCCGAGGCGCACGGCGGCAAGGCCGTGAATCTTCGAGAAGGTCCGCGCCATCACTGTGTTGTCGGTCGCCTTCACGAGTTCGACGCCTGCTTCGTAATCGGCATTCGAGCAGAAATCGGCGTAGGCGGCATCCAGCACCAGCAGCACCTGCGGCGGCAGCTTTTCGCGCAGCCGCTTCACCTCGGCGGCGGTCACGTAGGTGCCGGTCGGGTTGTTCGGATTGGCGAGCCAGACGATCTTCGTGCGCGGCGTGACGGCCGCGAGTATCGCATCGACATCGGCGGTAAGGTTCTTCTCGGCCGCAACGACGTTGGTCGCGCCATTGCTCATGGTCGCGATCGGATAGAGCAGGAAGCCGTGGGTGGTGTGAATCGCCTCGTCGCCTGGACCGAGATAGATGTTGGCGATGGTGTGCAGCAGTTCGCCCGAGCCGACGCCGCAAACGACGTTGGCAGGATCAATATTGAAGCTACTACCAATCGCCTCGCGTAAAAGCCGCGCCGAGCCGTCCGGGTAGATTTCCAGTCCGCCCGCAGTCCGGCTGAACGCCTCTACCGCCTTCGGTGAAGGGCCGAGCGCCGCCTCGTTCGCCGACAGCTTGAACACGCGCCCATGTACGCCGGCGCCGCTTTTGCCGGGGACGTAGGGCGCGATATCAAGGATGCCGGGTTTCGGCACGGGGCGGGACATTATTGGCTCCAAAGAATTCAAGGCGCGGCGGTGCCGGGCGTGGGCACCCTATAGCGCGTTGCGTGGCCGCCGACGAGGGTGGAAGAGCGCACGGATGCGCCGGCATCCGTCAAGGCAGATATGATCTTTTCGACCCCGTCGGTGTGAGCGACTGAGACTAGCAAGGCCGCATTGCCCGACGGGTTATCCGCAACCGCCAGCACGTCGGACAGCGGGGAGAGGGCGCGGGCCGCGGCCGGGCTCCAGCCGCTGACATGCAGGCTCCAGGTCTCGATTTCGGTGACGAGCGCATCGTCCGCCACGCGGGAGATCACGAACACCGGCATCGCGGCCGGATGGTCGGCACGCTCAATAAAAGGCAATCGCGCAATGATTTTCGGTGAGCCTGGCTGTTCGAGCGCGCTCCACCACGGCGTCTGGCTCGATGTTGCCGACACCAGCGCGAGGTCGCCGCGCGATTTCGCTACGGCGTCGACGGCGGCGCCTGCATTGAAATGAGCGAGAAACGGCACGGTGAATCCGAAATGGAAGCGTGCGCTGTCGCGCATCGCGCTATCGCCTGATGACAGATCGGCATGAACGGAGAACGGCGCTTGCACGTAAGTGAAGGTCGAGATGATGACGCGCCAGATGCTCTCCACCGTATCAAGCGGCAGAATGCCGTGATGGCGCGTTGCGAGACGACGCATCATGTCTGCCTCGCGCGCGGGCCGAAATGCGGAGCCGACCTCCTGAGTCTGCTTCACGCGGATCAGGCGGTCGATGATGTCACCGCGCCGCATGAGGAGCGTGTGCACCTGCTCGTCGATCGTATCGATCTCTTGGCGCAGATCCTGAAGGGAGACGGATGAAGGTGTATCTGACATGAGAACAGCTTTCGCAACGATGCGTTCTGATTAGGAAAGACGGTGCCTGAAAGCAAAGAAAACCTTCATGCTTAATGCAGTTTGGTTTCCGCTGGCGTCTTGACGGGCCTCGGGTGCAGGACTATTTTTCCCTTGTTCCGTGGTCATTTGAGCCGGCCGGCTTGCAGCCACGTTAAAGAATTCGCTAAACAGGCCGGGGACATCTGGATCCCGGCCGAACGATTTGGTTCAGGCCGGTTTTTTTGGGCCTGAAGGTCTGGAGATACGATGTCCGATGTTGCGAGCCGACAACCGGCCGGCAAAAAGACCATTCTCAGCGAGGAGCGCGCGCGCGAGGCGGACCATCCGTCGTCGCAGCTTGTTGTGTTCGGCGTCGACAAGCCGCTGCATCTTGATTGCGGCGTCGATCTCTCCCCTTTTCAGATCGCCTATCAAAGCTACGGCACTCTCAACAGCGACCGCTCCAACGCGATCCTGATCTGTCACGCGCTCACCGGCGATCAACACGTGTTCAACACGCATCCTGTCACCGGCAAGCCGGGCTGGTGGCAGACGATGGTGGGACCGGGCAAGCCGATCGATACCGACCGCTATTTCGTGATCTGCTCGAATGTCGTCGGCGGCTGCATGGGCTCGACCGGGCCGTCCTCGACCAATCCCGCAACCGGCAAGCCGTGGGGGCTGGATTTTCCTGTCATCACCATTCCAGACATCGTGCGCGCTCAGGCGATGCTGATCGATCATCTGGGCATCACCAAATTGTTCGCCGTGGTCGGCGGCTCGATGGGTGGCATGCAGACGCTGCAATGGGCAACGGCCTATCCCGAACGGGTGTTTGCGGTGCTTGCGATTGCTTGCGGCGCGCGCCACTCGGCGCAGAATATCGCCTTCCACGAACTCGGCCGTCAGGCGGTGATGGCCGATCCTGACTGGCGACAGGGACGATATTTCGAGCACGGCACGCATCCGCGCCGTGGCCTCGGCGTCGCGCGCATGGCCGCGCATATCACTTATCTGTCGGATGCAGCGCTGCATCGCAAGTTCGGACGCCGCCTGCAGAACCGCGACGAGCCGACCTTCTCGTTCGATGCCGATTTCGAGGTGGAGAGCTATCTGCGTCATCAGGGCTCGTCCTTCGTCGAGCGCTTCGACGCCAATTCCTATCTCTATCTGACCCGCGCGATGGATTATTTCGATATCGCGGCGGATCATGACGGTGTGCTGGCATCGGCGTTTCTGGGCATCAGAACTCGCTTCTGCGTCGTCTCGTTCACCAGCGACTGGCTGTTTCCAAGCTCGGAGGCGCGCGCCGTGGTGCATGCGCTGAACGCGAGCAGCGCGCGCGTCTCCTTCGCTGAAATCACCACCGACAAGGGACACGATGCATTTCTGCTCGACGAGCCAGAATTCTTCGCGATCTCGCGCGCATTCCTGGAATCGGCCGCGAGTACGCATGGCCTGAATACGGTGAGTTGATATGAACGCGCCCGAATTGTTCCGCCCGACAGCGCAACTTCCGAAGATCGACGGCGTTCGCGGCGATCATCTGCTGGTCGCCGAGATGGTCCCGCCGGGCTCCAAGGTGCTTGATGTCGGCTGTGGCGAAGGCGACCTGCTGCAACTGCTGGAAGCACGCGGCATCGATGGGCGCGGCATCGAACTGTCGCGCGAGGGTGTGAATAGTTGTGTAGCCAAGGGCCTTGCGGTGGTGCAGGGCGACGCCGACACCGACCTCGACAATTATCCCGACGATTCGTTCGACTATGTGATCCTGTCGCAGACGCTGCAGGCGACGCGGCAGCCGCGCAAGGTGCTGGAGAATCTCCTGCGCATCGGCAGCCGCGCCATCGTCTCGTTTCCGAATTTCGGTTACTGGCGGATGCGGCTGCAATTGCTGATCAAGGGTCAGATGCCACGTACCGAGAACCTGCCGGCGACGTGGTACGATACGCCGAACATTCATTTCTGCACCATCAAGGATTTCGTCCAGCTTTGCGACGAGATCAATGTTGGGATGGAACGTGCGGTCGCACTGGACCTTAACGGAAGGCCCTTGCGGCTCAATGCGCCGTGGTGGTTCTGGAATATGTTCGGCGAACAAGGTGTGTTTCTGCTCACCCGGCGCAGTTAATCTACGCGGCAAAAACAGGGTATTTCCGCGATTCTTCCGATTTTGATCGCTGGAAGTGACCACAGCATGCTCGTGTAGCGAATACCTGCCATGCACGCGTGAATCGTGCCGTTTTCTCGCCACATCGAAAGGGGTCTTACGCGCCATGTCGCGCTGCGTGCGCGCAAGTATGCGTAAGGAACCTTCGAAGAATGAAACGACCAACTACTCGTCCGCCGTTGCGTCTCGCAGCTTTCGTCATGTGCACCGTTGCGGTTGCGGCGTTCTCCAATCCGGCTGAGGCGCGTCCGCGTCATCACGCCAGGCATCACGTCAGCCACCATCACAGCTACAAGCATCACGCTCATCGCCATGTGCGCCACAGCGCGCGCTGGGGTGCCTTCCGTGCACAGGCGCAGCAGTTCGGCGAGACCAACGCATCGATGGATTCCTCCGGCGGTTTTGGTGGTGGCTTCGGTGGCTCCAGCGTCGTGGCGGAAGCCCGCAGCTATATCGGCAGCGGCAATCCCACCAACCGTGCTCGTCTGTGGTGCGCTCGCTTCATGAACATGGTTTTGCAGAAGACCGGCCATAAGGGCACAGGCTCGGATATGGCCAGCTCGTTCGCCCGTTACGGTCATCGCGTTTCGGGTCCGCAGGTCGGCGCGATCGCAGTGATGAGCCGTCGCGGTGGCGGCCATGTCGGTGTCGTCAGCGGCATCGATGCCAAGGGCAATCCGATCATCATCTCCGGCAACCACGGTCACCGTGTTGCCGAGGCGACCTATTCGCGCGGGCGCGTCTACGCCTATGTGATGCCGTCCAGCTAAAGAATATCGATCGTGTCGCCGGGAGCCACATCGCCCCCGGCGACGACCTCCGCATAGATGCCGCAATGGGTGTGATCGAAACGGTCCATCAGCGTCTGCGGAATGTTCATGTCTCTCTCCGCGGTGACGGGGTCGACATTGGTCGCGGCGCAACGCACGATGTTGCGTGTGACGCGCAGCCGGACATCACCGGCGCGGATTTCCCTTCCCATCAAATCAAGCTCGTGCCAGGCGGGCCATCCCCGGACATACAGATTGGCGCGAAAGCGTAACGGGTTGACTGGCTGTCCGACGGCGCCTTCAATCTCCGACACGCTTGCCAGATTGACGATTGATACGACTTTGGCGGCGATGTCTGAAAAGCTGTGACCGGGTGCTTCAAGCAGCTTCGGCGGTCCTCTCAATTCCGTGGCGAAGTTCGTGGAGAAAAAATCCTCGATTGCCGTTCGCCCCGCAGCGGTGGTGAGATCGCCACGCGCCACTTCCGCGTTGTTATAGGCAATGCTCAGTGTGTGGCTGCGGTCGTCGAAATGGCTGTGCAGAGCTGCCAGCCGTTCGTCGCGCATCAGCATCAGAAAACGGATTTTTGGAAAATGCTTTGGCTGTGCCGGGTCGAAATCGAGCGGGCCATTGGCGATGGCATAGCGCCGGTCTGACGGCAGGGTCTGCCCGTTCTGCAGAGCGGTTCGGGTGAGGCGCTCGGGGGACAGACCCTTGACGGGATAGCGGTAAAGGCTTGCGAGCGTGCCTTGAGCGAGATCAAGCATACCGCTTTGTAGCGGAGGTTCGGGCTGTGCGCCAACGAGATTGAATTTCCGCCTCTGCCCCTTTCGCAAACCAAACCGTAGTCCCACATTATGGCCAAGCCGGGTGCTTCCCGGCCCGCGTCCGGCTGGCTGTGGTCAGGTCGTGCGTAACCCAATGAAGATGCCTACGTCGTGCTTACGAGGCGATGGGGCAGGCTGAGGGAAGGCCATCGAATGAACGTTGAAAAATATACCGACCGTGTGAAGGGGTTCATCCAGTCCGCGCAGTCGCTCGCCCTGCGGGAGGGGCATCAGCAATTTTCTCCGCTCCACATCCTGAAGGTTCTGCTTGACGACAGCGAGGGGCTTGCAGGCGGTCTGATCGACCGTGCAGGTGGCAACTCGCGCGCCATCCTGCAGGCGACCGAGCAGGCGCTCGCCAAACTGCCGAAGGTATCCGGTGGCGGCGCGGGACAGATTTATCTCGCGCCCGAGACGGCGCGGGCTTTCACCGCCGCCGAGCAGGCCGCGGAAAAGGCAGGCGATAGTTTTGTCACCGTCGAGCGCCTGCTTCTGGCGCTGACGCTGGACAAGGACAGCGAGGCCGGCAAGCTGCTCGCGCAGGGCGGCGTCACGCCGCAAAATCTCAATGCCGCGATCAATGCGCTGCGCAAGGGCCGCACAGCCGACAGTGCGTCGGCGGAAAACGCCTATGATGCGTTGAAGAAATACGCCCGCGATCTCACTCAGGCCGCGCGGGACGGCAAGCTCGACCCGGTGATCGGCCGCGACGAGGAAATCCGTCGCACCATCCAGGTTCTATCGCGCCGGACCAAGAACAACCCGGTGCTGATCGGTGAGCCAGGCGTTGGCAAGACCGCCATCGTCGAAGGTCTCGCGCTGCGGATACTCAATGGCGACGTGCCGGAAAGCCTCAAGGACAAGAAGCTGTTGTCGCTCGATCTCGGCGCGATGGTCGCCGGCGCAAAATATCGCGGCGAGTTCGAGGAGCGGCTGAAGGCCGTGCTGCAGGAAGTGACCTCCGCGGAAGGCGGCATCATCCTGTTCATCGACGAGATGCACACGCTGATCGGCGCGGGCAAGGCGGACGGTGCGATGGACGCCTCCAACCTGCTCAAGCCCGCTTTGGCGCGCGGCGAATTGCATTGCATCGGCGCAACCACGCTCGATGAGTACCGCAAGCATGTCGAGAAGGACGCGGCGCTGGCGCGGCGCTTCCAGCCGGTGTTCGTCTCTGAGCCGACCGTCGAGGATACGATTTCGATTTTGCGCGGCCTGAAAGAGAAATACGAACTGCATCACGGCATCCGCATCGCGGATTCCGCGCTGGTGGCTGCGGCCACGCTGTCGAACCGCTACATCACCGACCGCTTCCTGCCCGACAAGGCCATCGATCTGGTGGACGAGGCGGCTGCGCGGCTGAAGATGCAGGTCGATTCCAAGCCGGAAGAACTGGATTCGCTCGACCGCGAAATTATCCGGCTCAAGATCGAGCAGGAGGCGCTGAAGAAGGAAACGGATGCAGGGTCAAAAAGCCGGCTGCAGACGCTGGAAGGCGATCTCGCGGACCTCGAAAAGAAATCGGCCGATCTGACCTCGCGCTGGCAGTCGGAGAAGAGCAAGCTTTCCGACGCCCAGAAGATGAAAAGCGAACTTGAGCAGTTGCGCACCGAACTCGCCAACGCCCAGCGCAAGGGCGAGTATCAGCGTGCGGGCGAACTCGCCTATGGCCGTATCCCAGATCTTGAGAAGAAGCTCGCGGCGGTCGAAGCCAGCGAGAGTACTTCCACCATTGATGAGGCGGTGACCGCCGACAGCATCGCGCAAGTGGTGTCGCGCTGGACCGGTGTGCCCGTCGACAAGATGCTGGAAGGCGAAAAGGACAAGCTGCTGCGCATGGAAGAGATGCTCGGCAAGCGTGTCATCGGCCAGGCGCAGGCGGTGCGTGCGGTTTCGACCGCAGTGCGTCGCGCGCGCGCGGGCCTGCAGGATCCGAACCGGCCAATCGGCTCGTTCATGTTCTTGGGGCCCACCGGCGTCGGCAAGACCGAGCTTACGAAAGCGTTGGCGGAGTATCTATTCGACGACGAGACTGCGCTCGTACGCATGGACATGTCCGAATACATGGAGAAGCACTCGGTCGCCCGGCTGATCGGCGCGCCTCCGGGCTATGTCGGCTATGATGAGGGCGGCGCGCTCACCGAAGCGGTGCGGCGCAGACCGTATCAGGTCGTGCTGTTCGACGAGATCGAGAAGGCGCATCCGGACGTGTTCAACGTTCTGCTGCAGGTGCTCGACGACGGCCGCCTCACCGACGGTCAGGGTCGCACCGTGGACTTCCGCAACACGCTGATCATCATGACCTCGAACATCGGCGCGGAATTCCTCGTCAACCAGCCGGAGGGCGAGGACACCAACGCCGTGCGCGATCAGGTGATGGGCATGGTGCGCACGCACTTCCGCCCGGAATTCCTGAACCGCATCGACGAGATCATCCTGTTCCATCGCCTGCAGAAGAGCGAGATGGGCAGCATTGTCGAAATCCAGTTCAACCGACTGCGCAAGCTCCTGGAAGATCGCAAGATCGACCTCGTGCTCGACAAGAAGGGGCGCGACTGGCTTGCCGAGAAGGGCTGGGACCCGGCCTATGGCGCGCGTCCGCTCAAGCGCGTGATCCAGCGCAGCGTGCAGGATCCGTTGGCGGAAATGGTGCTCGCGGGCGAGGTGCAAGACGGCGCGACCGTGAAGATTTCGGCCGGCAAGGACGGCCTGACCTTCAATGGCAAGCCGGTCGGCGAAGATGCCTCGGATCTCGACGAGGCGCCGATGCCGAAGCGGGTGCTGAACTGAATTTCAGTCTGTTGGATGCGCCTGAGAAATGAAAAGCCCGGCTTTAGCCGGGCTTTTTGTATCGCGAAGGCCAATGGGATCTCAGCGCACGCTGGCCGAGGAAGAAATCGGTGGCAGACTCGGCACGCGGTTGGCAGGCGCTTGCGTGACGACCGGCTGGTTTTGCGCGACCTTTGGCGCGCTGCGGCTCGCCATCATCGCATCGATCCGGTCGCGTTCGCTTTCGAACGCGGTGAGCAGCCCGCCTTCGAGCGAGCGCCCGCGCGGCAGCTTCACGCGCATCGGGTCGACGAAGCGGCCGTTGACGAGAATTTCGTAGTGGACGTGCGCGCCGGTGGACATGCCGGTCGAGCCGACGAAGCCAATCACCTGCCCCTGACGCACGCGCTTGCCTGGCTCCATACCCTTGGCGAAGGCGCTCATGTGGCCGTAGGCCGTCTCGTACCCGTTGGGATGCTTGATGCGGATATATTTGCCGTAACCACCTTCCCATTCCGCCTTTTCGATCACGCCGTTGCCGGAGGCGAAGATCGGCGTGCCGTAGGCGGTGGCCCAGTCCACGCCAGTATGCATCTTGGTGTAGCCGAGGATCGGGTGGCGGCGTCCGCCGAAGCCGGAGCGCATGATGGCGTTGTTGACGGGCTTGCGGACCAGGAATTTCTTCGCGCTCTTGCCAGTGTCGTCATAGTAATCGACGACGCCGTCGTCGGGGGTCTGGAAGCGATAGTATTTCTTGGTTTCGCCGCCTGTGGTCAGTGCGGCGTAGAGGACTTCGGGCTTTTCGTTGGCGGAAGGTGTTTCGTCTTCTCCGGCAAAGAACACTTCGAACGAATCGCCGGCCTGCACTTTCCTCTGGAAATCGACGTCATAGGAATAGATGCGGACCATGTCGCCGATGACCTGCTGCGGGACCTTGTCGCGCATGGCCGTCTCGTAGATGCTCTGGTAGAGGCGGATGCCGGTGCCGTCATCGTCTTCGTCGTCATCGTCACTCGAATTGGACGCCATTTCCATCGAGGTGTTGAAGCTCTGTACGTCGACCGCGACGTATTTGCCGAGATCGGAGAGGGCGGCGACGGCTTCAATCGCGGTTTCGTTGGCGACGATCACTCGCACCGGCTGCAGTGGCAGACCGGGACCGGCCGGCGCCATCAGGATGCGCAGCTTGAGACCTTCCTTGAGGCCGCCGTCACGCCCGCGCGGGCCGAGCTGGGAGGCGATGGCGCGGGCGTCGCTGGGGCTGGCGCCTTCGTCGCGCAGAATCGATTCGACGCTCTCGCCCTTCTTGACGACGCGGACGCGCTCGGCGGCATCCGAACCGCCGGTGGTCTGCTGACGGGTCTTGGCGAGAAGCGTGACGTTTTCGGGAATCAGGCGGGCCTCGAAACCGCGATAGGGGTCGATACCGCCTTCCGAGGCATAGGCCATCTTCAGGCCTGACGAGCCGTTATAGGCATAGCGGACACCGGAATTTCCGCGCCAGTTCGTAGCATTGCGCACCTGCATCAGCACGTCTTCCGCAGGCACGGTGGCCGCGATTTTTGCATGCGGCAGCACGCTGCCGAGGTCGCGCATGACGAACGAGACCTCTGCATCAGGCTCGGCGGCCGCACCCGGATTGCGCGAATCGTCGCCATCGGACGCAGGGCTGCCGACGTCAGTCAGCAGGCGCTGGGCGTCGAAGGGAGGCACTTTCGAAGCGAGATCGGTCGAGGAGAGCGACAGGTTACCGGCGATTCGCACGAACGGACGGACGCGCACGACCTCGCGATTACCGACCTTCGCGACCATCGAAACCTTGATGACCTGGCGGGCAGCGGTGGCCTCGCTCGGCGGCGGCAGGCGATCGCTCTTGCGGGCAACGGCGTTCTTGTCGGCGCCGCCGAAGGCGCCACGCAGCGCTGTTTCCATGCGTTCGGGCACCTTGGCGAAAGTGGTTTCGCCATCAAGGGACGCAAAAACGGCGCCGCCGATCAGGGCTGCGCCGCAAAGGCCTGTGAGAATGGTGCCGCTGAACCATTGCACGGAGACGCTGCGGCGATCGATGACGGCGGCTTCCGAGCCGTCGACCGACAATGGCGGTTCATGGCCGAGATCTATCGGCGCGGAACGTCCGTATTGTCCGCCTGTCGTCCTCTGGTGCAAGCCGTAGTCCCCAACTGGTCTGTTCAGCGGGCTGAAAGAGCCGCGCTCAAGCTCGTCCGGTCGATCCGCCGCCCCCGCGGGGAGACACAAGTGATAGCCGAAAACGCCGATCTTCGAAATATGCCGGTCGGGACCAACAAATTTCTTTGCCCAGAACGTCGGAGGAATGTGGCTCAAGTGCGGCGTGAGGCCCATTCAAGCCAATCAATTCAGGGACTTCTTGAATTTTGGTGCGTTGCGACGATTTTTTGACATGGGCGTTGACAAGCTCTGATGCCCAGGCCTATAACCCGACCACTGAGCGCGGCGGCGCCGGGGCAAACAGCCCAGGAGATGCTTCCGCGCCTGTCAAGCTCCTCTCCGCGGTGAGTGAAAAAACAGCCGATAGTTGTCGGTTGTCATTCGGCGTCGGATTGGTAGCGAAGTCTCTTTAAGTAGAGACACTAGAGATTTTCACCCAGTCATGGGTGAGTGAAACCCTCGGGTTTCGGGCTGTTTGACAAGTAAAGATGAAGAAAGAGAAACGTGGACGGCGGAGTCCTTGCGGGTCTCGCAATTGAAAGCTTCGGCTTTTGGTTCGGGACCGGACGAAAGACTTCGGCGGTACACGTTTCAAAGGTTACACCATCGTTGTCAGCGATGTGAATCGCAGACAGCAAGTTGGCTTCGGCTAACAATGGTGGGACCTCGTCAAACGTTGTGATCAGCCGGTTCAAAGTTCAAGTCCAACTTGAGAGTTTGATCCTGGCTCAGAGCGAACGCTGGCGGCAGGCTTAACACATGCAAGTCGAGCGGGCGTAGCAATACGTCAGCGGCAGACGGGTGAGTAACGCGTGGGAACATACCTTTTGGTTCGGAACAACACAGGGAAACTTGTGCTAATACCGAATAAGCCCTTACGGGGAAAGATTTATCGCCGAAAGATTGGCCCGCGTCTGATTAGCTTGTTGGTGAGGTAACGGCTCACCAAGGCGACGATCAGTAGCTGGTCTGAGAGGATGATCAGCCACATTGGGACTGAGACACGGCCCAAACTCCTACGGGAGGCAGCAGTGGGGAATATTGGACAATGGGCGCAAGCCTGATCCAGCCATGCCGCGTGAGTGATGAAGGCCCTAGGGTTGTAAAGCTCTTTTGTGCGGGAAGATAATGACGGTACCGCAAGAATAAGCCCCGGCTAACTTCGTGCCAGCAGCCGCGGTAATACGAAGGGGGCTAGCGTTGCTCGGAATCACTGGGCGTAAAGGGTGCGTAGGCGGGTCTTTAAGTCAGAGGTGAAAGCCTGGAGCTCAACTCCAGAACTGCCTTTGATACTGAGGATCTCGAGTTCGGGAGAGGTGAGTGGAACTGCGAGTGTAGAGGTGAAATTCGTAGATATTCGCAAGAACACCAGTGGCGAAGGCGGCTCACTGGCCCGATACTGACGCTGAGGCACGAAAGCGTGGGGAGCAAACAGGATTAGATACCCTGGTAGTCCACGCCGTAAACGATGAATGCCAGCCGTTGGGGAGTTTACTCTTCAGTGGCGCAGTTAACGCTTTAAGCATTCCGCCTGGGGAGTACGGTCGCAAGATTAAAACTCAAAGGAATTGACGGGGGCCCGCACAAGCGGTGGAGCATGTGGTTTAATTCGACGCAACGCGCAGAACCTTACCAGCCCTTGACATGTCCAGGACCGGTCGCAGAGATGTGACCTTCTCTTCGGAGCCTGGAGCACAGGTGCTGCATGGCTGTCGTCAGCTCGTGTCGTGAGATGTTGGGTTAAGTCCCGCAACGAGCGCAACCCCCGTCCTTAGTTGCTACCATTTAGTTGAGCACTCTAAGGAGACTGCCGGTGATAAGCCGCGAGGAAGGTGGGGATGACGTCAAGTCCTCATGGCCCTTACGGGCTGGGC